>JAFGOB010000058.1 GCA_016926695.1 Dehalococcoidales bacterium
CCATCCGATCAAGTCATCTTTTTGAACTGCCTACACGGTCACTAACCCCAAACTGGATACGGTCATAGAGTGCGAGCGTCAACACTTAGTGTCCCGGCCTTTTCTCAGGGTATTTTCAATCAGGCCTTTCATTCTCCCCAATATCATCTATGATGAGATCGTGAAAGATGTACCACTGGTCGGCGAACAGCGCGGCCATTTCCCCCAGAGCCCGGACGGTACGCCGGGTGAGTTCGCGGATGTCTGCGTCCGTATTGACCGCAGGATTGAACTCCACCGGTTTACCGATAATTCCGTGGAACCTGGTATTGGCGGAGCGGACAAGGCAGCAGGGGACTACTTTCGCTCCGGTCTTTAAAGCCATTACGGCTATGCCTGCGGGGACTCTGATATGTTTTTTCCCCAGTGGGGCCAGGATCCCTTTTTCATAGCAGCGGCCTTCGATCATCAGTGCGACGGCTTCATTTCTTCTCAGCGCCTCCATCATGCGGAAGACATCCTCGTCTTCGCGTATCAGCTTGATCCCGGAGCGAGTCCGCGGTCCCTGGATGAACCTGTCTATCTGACCGGACTCGAATTTTTGTACTATGGCGTTTAGCGGGTATCCGGCATGGCTCAGGGCCCTGACTCCAAGGTCCAGGTTCCCCATGTGAAATCCCGCGATGATGACGCCTCTGCCTGCGGAAAAGGCCTTATCCAGATTATCGATGCCTATCAGATCGACGGACTTCTCAAAAAAACCGGGTCCGGCATGAGCGTAGCGAAAAATATCCACATTGGACTTATAGTAGTTCCGCAGGCCATCCAGCACGTTCCTTTGTACTTCGGGAGAGCCGGTCTCCCGGCAGAGTACGGCGGCGATGCTTTTGGACATATTGCGACGTCCCCTGGGCCAGAAGCGATAGGCCGCGTTGCCGACACCGCCGGCTATTGAGTAGCTTATAAAAGCGGGTGTAATGCGGGCCGCGAAACTCATAATTTCCAGGATGTAATATAAAATCAAGACTGCCCCCGTAAAAATAAATATGCCGGACAGCGGCGATCGATCTGTAATGTATTGAAAACGTTCACTGTAAAAATTTGTTATCGACTTAAGTCACGATTCAAACCTGTCAGGTCCAATGATGCCCCGGTGTTTATTATACATGAAGAAAGCACGATTTCAGATACTCAATATCAACAGCTTAATGTTGACGGCTGTGTGTGTGGAGAAATAGAATAAAGCTGCGATCAGCGGAAATATACCGGTCGTTTTGTTACTCACCACTGGGAAAGAGGCGGGACCGGATGAGTATCACGGACAGGATTATCGGGCGTATATTGAAGCTGCCGCCGGCTGAATGCTATGACATCGTGGTGGAACGCGGGCTGAAAATACCGGTGACCGGCGGGGTGGAACTATTGGCCGATCACTATTTCCCGCTTGGAAGCGCCAGGCTGCCGACGGTACTCATTCGCTGCCCGTACGGCCGGACGGGGACCAACGCTCTGGGAGCCCGTTTGCTGGCTGAAAGAGGCTTTCAGGTCCTTTTGCAAAGCTGCCGCGGCACCTTTGGCTCGGGAGGACAGTTCAAGCCCTTTTTTCACGAGCATGACGACGGTCTGGCCAGCCTTGAATGGATGAAGAAACAGGACTGGTTTTCGGGAGAGCTCGCCACTTTCGGATCAAGCTACCTGGGATATGTCCAGTGGGCCATTGCCGCAGACGCCGGACCGGTACTGAAGGCGATGGCGGCCCAGATCAGCGCCTCCAGAATGCAGGGATTGATCTATCCTGGCGAGTCTTTTGCTCTCTCGAACTGTATAACCTGGAACAATATCATCCACACGCAGGAAAAATCGCGTCCGGGGGACTTGTTCTCTATCTTCACGGGCAGCAAGCTCAAACCTGTTTACAGGCACCTGCCGTTAGGCGACGCAGACGAGATGATAACGGGCCAAAAGATACAGTTCTGGCAGGACCTTCTAGAACACGGCGAACCCGGTGACGCCTGGTGGGACCCCGCGGACCACAGCAGATCAATCGCCGGAGTAACGGCTCCGGTCAACCTGATCGGCGGCTGGTACGATATTTTTCTTCCCTGGATGATAGAGGACTATATCTCCCTCAGGAAAGCCGGACGCACTCCATACCTGATGATCGGCCCCTGGTCGCACCTCAGCTCGGGAGTACAGATAGTGGAAAGTATGCGGGAGTCCGTTATCTGGCTGAAAGCTCATCTCTCAGACGATAGAAGCCGCCTGAGAGAGAAGCCCGTTCGGATATATGTGATGGGCTTGAAAAAATGGCGGGATTTCGACGATTGGCCGCCGCCGGGTTATCCGCCGCAGGACTGGTACCTCCAGCCGGGCGGTGGTCTGGCGCTCCGGCCGCCGGATGCAGCGGAGCCCGATGGCTACCGCTACGATCCGGCTGACCCGACGCCGAATATCGGAGGGGCTGTGATGAACCATGGGGCCGGGTCCAGGGACAATCGTCCCCTGGAGGCGAGACAGGATGTTCTGGTCTATACCAGCGCGGCGCTTGACCGTGATCTGGACTTGATCGGCCCGGTCAGTGCGACACTTTATGTGCGCTCCAGCCTGGAAAATACCGATTTTTTCGTCCGGCTGTGCGATGTCCATCCATCAGGCAAGTCCTTCAATATATGTGACGGTATAAGGCGGCTGAGGCCGGGCCGTCCGGCGGCTGAAAAGGACGGTACAATCAGGGTGGATATCGAGATGTGGCCGACCGCACACCGCTTTATGCGAAATCACAGGGTAAGGCTTCAGGTTTCCAGCGGTGCGCATCCGCGCTTCGCCCGTAATCCGGGCAGCGGCGAGCCGCTCTCGACCGCTGTCTCATTGCGCGTTGCAGGCCAGACCGTGTACCACGATCAGATGCACCCGTCCCGCGTTACGTTACCCGGGAGATAGTCCGTTAAGGGATACACGGACGGGCCTCCGGACGTTGACAAGTTCCCGCCGGACTATTTATACTTCGTTTTATCCCCCGATCGTTAACGAAAGACACTTACAACAGACGCCGGGGAAGGAGGATATTATGGCTGAATCCAAATACGGCAAGTATATTATCACCGAATCCAACCAGGAAATCGCGCTGCCCTCCTACCGCAGCGAGTCCAAAAAGGCTGAACAGCAGCCTGCTGTACCGGGAGGGAAGCCCCGCAAGAGGCCTACCCGCCTGATGTGGCTGGACAGCGCGGCCGTACCGGGGGCTTTTTATTCCGAATGCGTCTGGATCTGGCCGGAATGCGCCTCCGAAGAAAAGGCAGCCCAGGCCCATACCCATCCATTCGATGAGATCATCACTTTTTACGGTACCAACCCGGATGATCCGGAGGACCTGTGCGGTGAAGCTGAGCTGTGGCTGGAGGACGAGAAACATATCATGACGAAGAGCTTTCTGGCCTTTGTTCCGGCGGGCATGAAACACTGCCCGCTGATCGTCAGGAGGGTAGACAGGCCTATCATCCACTTTACCATCGGGCGTACCACGAAGTATGAATAATATGCGGACCGGGCTGATAAGTCCGTATAGCAAGAAGGTGAATTATGTCTGAAGTAAAATACGACCTGCATTTTATCACACGGGATAAACCCGGACTGCAAATGCCCGGTTTCCGTTCCGCCCTTCCTCCTCAGGTTGCCAGGCGCATGGCTGTACTGGATGGAGAGGTACTGCCCGCCGCGGATTTTCATGCCGAGGTGGTCTGGTTCTGGCCTGGAGACAAGGGTAAATCAGGCCAGGCCTCTATTGAAAAGCAGCACTCCCATCCCTTTGACGAGATGATATCATTCATCGGCAGCGATCCGGCGGATATTCACGACCTGTGCGGTGAGATCGAGATCTGGATCGACGGGGAGAAACAGGTTATCGATAAAAGTTTCATGGCCTATATTCCGGCGGGAGTAGTCCACGGTCCTTTATATATCAGGCGGATTGAAAAACCCATTTTCCACTATTCAGCGGGTCCGGGCAAGAAATATCAGTGATAAAAATCATGCCGGTCTTTTCACCATTTTGATAAAGCATGTTACAATAACAATATGCGCCGGCCGTTTTTCAGCGTATGCGGAAAACAGGTTATACCACCTGATATCAATGTTCGCCGGTTGCGCAGAGATGCAATAATAAACGATCTTTTCACAGGCGGTTTTTCGACAAGCGGAATATGTTGATCAAGAAAATCGGTGTCCTCTATCATCCCATGGCCCAGGCTACCGTTGAGAAAGCCCAGGAAATCGCTGACTTTGTTATTTCAAGGGGAGTCGATGCCTGGACAT
Organism: Dehalococcoidales bacterium; assembly: GCA_016926695.1. The sequence goes on from JAFGOB010000058.1 coordinate 4,291, forward strand.
GCTCTGCCTGGGATACGGAAAAAGCCATCAAGAGCCTGGACGGCACAGACCTTATTATAACCACCGGCGGAGACGGGACCATTTTAAGGGCAGCCCAGGTAGCCCTTCAGCACCAAATACCCATCACCGGCATCAACATGGGTAATCTGGGATTTCTTACCGAGATGAGAGCGAATGAAGCGGAGCAGCTCCTGCCGGAAATTCTTTCCGGAAAGGGCTGGCTGGATGAGAGGTCCATGCTGGAGGCGGAATTACAGAGGGAAGGCCCCGGCGGAGAGCACAGCGAAAAATACTATTCACTTAATGATGTCGTGCTGGCCCGCGGCGCCATCGCCAAGCTGATACAGGTCTCAGTAAGCATAGACTCCAGGCTCCTGACCACCTATAGATCGGACGGCATAATACTGGCTACCGCCACCGGGAGTACCGGCTATTCACTGGCGGCCGGAGGCCCGGTATTATATCCGCAGTCGGCGGATATGCTGCTGGTCCCCATTGTATCCCACCTGAGCCCGGGTTACAGCCTGCTGCTGCCTTCTTCCTGCCAGGTCGAGCTGAGAACGGTCAAGTGCAGCCAGGCTACCCTGAGCATTGACGGGCATGATAACATTACTCTTTCGGGCAATTGCGTAATACGGGTCAACAGGAGCCAGAAAAAGGCCTGTTTCCTGAGGTTGCATACCCCGGACACCTTTTTTAATTATCTGGAAGAAAAATTGAGAGGTAGAAAATAATTGAGCGCGGTAGTTAAAGCCAAAATAGGCGATGTTCCCCAGATACAACGGCTGGTCAACGGGTTTGCCCAGAGGGGCGATATGCTGGCCAGGCCTTTGAGCGAGATTTATGAAAATGTTCGCGACTATTTTGTGATCAGAAAGGGGAAAAAGGTAATCGCCTGTGTATCCCTTCATGTCACCTGGTCGGACCTGGCCGAGATCAAAGCGCTGGCAGTAGCTGAAAGCACCCAGAAGCAGGGTCTGGGCGCCAGGCTGGTTGCAGCCTGTTTAAAGGAAGCTACAGAGCTGGATATTCCGGTTGTTTTCTGCCTGACCTACAGGCCGGATTTTTTTGGTAAACAGGGTTTTACAGTGATAGACAAGATGAAGCTGCCCAAGAAGGTCTGGACGGAATGCTACCACTGCCCGAAGTTCCCGGACTGTGACGAGACGGCTATGTATCGGATTCTAAAAGAGGGGGCGGAGATTGGCTGAAGAAAAGACCGTTTCAAGCCGCCGTATTTTTGAAGGACGGGCTTTTAATGTACGCATCGATACCGTTATCACTGCCAGCGGGCGGGAAAGCACCAGGGAGATTGTAGAGCATACCGCCTGCATTGCCGTGATTGTACAGGACAGCAACGGGGATATTCTGCTGGTCAGGCAATACCGCAAGGCGCTGGAAAAAGAGCTGCTGGAAATACCCGCCGGCGGTATCGACCCGGGAGAAGACCCCGAGACCGCCGTCAGGCGTGAATTACAGGAAGAGACAGGCTATTTACCAGGCCGCGTTGAGAGGTTGGGCGGATTTTATTCTTCGCCCGGTTTTTGCACGGAGTACCTCTACCTCTACCAGGCATTCGATCTCAAGCCAAGCCGTTTGTATGCCGAAGACACGCCGGGTATCGAGACCGTCAGGATAAAACCGCAGCAGATACTCGACATGATCGCCACTGAGCAGATCTGCGACTCCAAGAGCGTGGCCGGACTGCTGTATTTTCTGGCTTCACGGGGGGATGCCCCGAAACCCTGAGCTACACAAGGCTGTCGATCTTTTTACCGCCCAGCATATGCATATGCAGGTGCATGACCACCTGACCGGCCTCGCTGCCGGTATTGACCACCAGTTTATAGGCTTTTCCCGTGCCCAGCTTTTGGGCTATGGTATTGGCTGCTTCCAGCATATGAGCGGCCACCGGCAGGTCTTCAGGAGCGATTTCCGCCAGTGAGACGATATGCTTTTTGGGAACGATCAGTATATGCACGGGCGCCTTGGGATTGATATCCTTTAAGGCCATCACGCTTTGGTCCTCAAAGACAATATCAGCCGGGATTTTTCCCGCGATTATCTGGCAAAAAATACAATCCGCCATGGTGTACTCCTTGTATTCCGCATTTTTCCGAGCTTGCCGCATTTTCACATCAGCCAGTCTATTTTATCAGGAAAGCGGGCAATAAAGTAAGACCGTAGGGTTGAAAAGGGCCTCCTGACTCAGGACAATAGCAAATAACCACCCATCCCTTCTCCCATACCTTTAAAATAGGATAGCGGTCTTCTCCGGAGGGGAAGCACCCTCCGGGTGCTGGAGAAGGTCAGGATGAGGGTGCTTAAATCCCACCTATCTCCCGTATCCTGTATAACACTCCCTCGATATGAGGTACGCGATGTACCCCTCACTTTCTTATTCCTGAACCCCGTTCAGTCCCTCTCCCACGAAGGGTGATTCACCAGGGGAGAATGAGGAAAATGGAACGGCAGATAACAAGCTTTACGCAAGCAAGTAACGGCTATAGATATGAAGGTATTATCGGTGTCCTCCGGGATGACCTTACTCATTTTGGGGAGGTCCGCTTGACCGTCAGCGTCAGTCCCTGTTATGTCCTGTTTTCCTGGCGGCGATCCGCCTGGATATCCCCTTCTCAAGCTCTACGGCCAGGAAACTCACCACCGAGACCAGGATAATGGGCACCCACCATATGGCCGGGAAAGGCGCCGTCCGGAACGGGCTGATGCCGAATAGCGAGTCTGAATAGATGATCAGAAGCTGAAGACCCAGTGTTATGGCCGCGCCGATCAGCAGGTACCTGTTTGAGAAGGGGTTGAAGGTAAAGGCCGATTCCTCTACCGAACGCGCCGTGAACAGGTATGTCAACTGCACCATGATAAGGGTGGTAAAGGCCACCGTCTGGGCCTGGGATAGCAGCAGGGAGTCGATATCCTCCCCGTTGAATCCATGCGTATAGGCCAGGAACAGCCCGAATACGGCCACTGCGGAGATAAGGGAAACAAGCACCACCTTGCGGACAAAGACGCTGTTGAACAGCTTTTCATCCGGGTCCCGCGGCGGACGTCCCAGTATCCCTTTTTCCTTGGGCTCCCAGATAAGCGGAATAGAACAGCCGATGGCGATAATGAGGTTAACCCACAGGATCTGGACCGGCTCGATAGGCAGCCGCAGCGCAAATACGGGTATCCAGGGTGACAGCAGCACAGCCCCGATCAGTACCAGACCCTGTCCCCCATTGGTCGGCAGGAGGTAAAGGATCACCTTCCAGATATTGGTAAAAACGTGCCGGCCTTCTTCAACCGCCGCCACTATACTGGCGAAATTATCATCGGTCAGCACCATGTCGGCGGCCTCCTTGCTGACCTCCGTGCCGGTAATGCCCATCGCAATGCCGATATCCGCCCTCTTGAGGGCCGGTGCGTCGTTAACGCCATCGCCGGTAACCGCTACGATCTGCCCGTGTTTTTGCAGGCTGTCTACTATACGGAATTTGTGCTCCGGGGCCACCCGCGCATACACCGATACTTCCTTAACCGTATCCCTGAGCTCGTCTTCACTCATCTTTTCCAGGTCCTGACCGCTGACCACCCTTCCTTCCCCTTCCACGATGCCAAGCTCCCTGGCCACCGCCCTGGCCGTCTCCGTGTGGTCACCCGTAATCATCACCACTCGTATCCCTGCTATCTTGCAGATTTTCACGGCTTCTATGGCCTCAAGACGCGGCGGATCGATCATTCCCTGAAGTCCCAGGAAGGTCATATCCTTTAAATCGCTGCTCTTCAGGTAGTCCTGTCCGGAATCGACGTATTTACAGGCGAAACCCATTACCCGCAGGGCTTCATGGGCCATTTCACTGGCCTTCTTCATTGCCTCGTCATAGCGCAGCGGAACCGTTTCGCCCCTGATCTGCTGATGGCTGCACATGCTCAATATCTTTTCCGGCGATCCCTTGATATAGATACAGCGTTTGCCTCCGTTGTTATGGAGCGTCGCCATATACATCAGCTCGGAGTTGAAAGGTATTTCATCGATACGCTGCCAGTCGCTCTTTAATCCTGCCTTGGCCGCGCTGACCACCAGGGCTCCCTCGGTCGGATCGCCTTTGATGTCGTAACCCTGCTCATTCTTTTCCAGCTCGGCATTGTTGCAATGCACGCCCGCCCGTAGAGTCTCAAGGAGGCATTCATGCTCGTGTATTTTTTCTATCTCATCGCCGTCAATCATGAACTTGCCTGAAGGCTCATAACCCACGCCTGTTACCCGGTAGTCCCTGCCGCCGGCATAGATCCTCTGGACCGTCATCTCATTCCTGGTGAGAGTGCCGGTCTTGTCCGAGCAGATCACCGTGGTACAGCCGAGTGTTTCAGCGGCAGGCAGACGCTTGATAAGCGCATTGCGCCTGGACATGGCAATAGCACCCACCGCGAAGGCGGCGATTATCGCTCCGGCAAGACCCTCGGGTATCATTGCCACGATCACTGCTACGGCAGCCAGCAGCATATAGGACCAGTCATATCCCAGTACCGTCCCCAGGGCGAAGTTGACAACACCGAATGCGACGCAAATAATGATGATGATACGGGTGAAAACGGATATTTTTCTCATGATGGGAGGAACGATTTTCTTGGTCTCCTGCATCACGTGGGCGATCTGCCCGATGACGGTCTTGTCGCCGGTGGCCACCGCAATACCCTGACCCCTACCCCGTGATATGAACGTCCCGCTGAAGCACATATTCAGCCGGTCGCCCGGGCTGAGGTCCGGGTTTTCAAGCACCTGGATATTCTTCTCAACGGGCAGCGATTCACCGGTAAGGGCCGCTTCCTCCACGTAGAGGTCTCTTACATTGAACAGCCTCAGGTCCGCCGGTACCCTGTCCCCGTCTTCAAGAATGACGATATCTCCGGGGACCACCTCCCTGGTGGGAATGGTCTTTCTCTGCCCCTCCCGGATAACGTTGCACTGGGCTACCATCATCTTTTTAAGCGCTTCCAGTGAAGACTCAGCCTTTCCCTCCTGGATGAATCCGATCACGGCTGTTGCCACAACGACGCCCAGGATCACCCATGTGTCCATCAGCGTATCCGCGTCCATCAGGAAATGGAGGGTAAGGCCTACCGCCGCGGCCACCATCAGTACGTAAAGAAGGGGGTTATTGAACTGCATCAGCAGGCGCACCACCCAGCTACGCCGCTTTGAGATTATCTCATTATAGCCGTAGGTCTTGAGCCTGGACTGTACCTCGCCGGGACCCAGGCCTGACTTATTTGTGGAAAGCTGCTCGAAGGTCTGATCCTCGGTGAGCTGGTGCCACCTGATATCATTCATTAAATATAAACTCCCTGCTTAGAATAGAGAATAAAATTATCCTCTTCAATTAATTATTCTCTTGAAAACAGGTTTACTTTATCTTTACATTGCGGAGTGAAACCTGAATTAGCCCCGGAGGATCAATCCTGATTCCTTTCCGGTCGCACAGTCCGTGGGCTGCCCGGGCTCCGCCAGTCTTAAAACCATCCGGTTATGAATCTGTCAGCAGTTGTTTTCAGCAGGAGATATTGTTTTGTTCTCTTATTTTATTATAACCCAAATAGCCGCGATTCTCAATAACGAGTCAATGCGCTGCCTCGTTTGACTCAAACCAGTAATGAAATAAAGGACCCCTTTTTCTTGTCTCTTTATAACATTCTTTCAGCTTCAATTCCGGTGAAAAGAGGCCTTCGATTTCTTTCGGGCTCCTGGGGGTGGGACCTCTCATTCCCAAACTGAAAATATGCTTCCTGGCGAAATGCATCAATATATAGATACCATCATACGACATCCATTTTAAAACCTGTTCTTTATACCTGGTCCTGTCTTTCCGCCCGTTTCCTATACTGTGCAGGCATCCCCGGTCCAGTATTAACCGGTACCTGTCCGCTGTCTCCCACTCAAGCACATCCGCCCGGACAAAATCGATCTTCACTCCCACTTTGTCCGCCCTTGTTCCGGCCACTTCAAGCGCCTTCGCTACAAAGTCGAGGGCTGTGACCCTCATCCCCCTTTGCGCCAGGTAAACGGAAAAGGCCCCCGTGCCGCAGCCGATATCCAGTGCTTTCGTCCCTCTTCCAAGTGATTCCGCGGCCTTCTCAAGAAACAAGGGGATCTCTTCCTCATCCCAGGAAAGCTGTGACTCCTCATCAGCCTGGTTATAAAGAGATTCATACATGTTGTGTTCATTTTTTCCCGGACTCATTTCATCCTCTCTTGATTTACAGTGAAGCCGGCCTGAGAAGCCGCACGGGCGACTGCATGAAGTGGTCTTACCTGAAAGCCGCTGCTGTCCGGTCCTCAAGGCTGACCGGGCTGCCGGACTTCGAGACAATCAGTGTGACTTCAAACATAACAGGTTGGTATGGTTCCTTTTACTATATGTATACCTCAGCAGCAGCTCGGAAGCGGAAACCATTGCGGCTTCCTTCTTATGTTCCTGGATTTCAAAGAATGTGAACCCGTATCCGGTTAATATTTGCAGGCATTTTTCAGGGTCTACCCCGGAAGCCCTCAGAATATACGGATTAAACTCCATGGCGATCTTTACCGGATGATTTTTCAATATAGCGGGCATTCCCTCGATTACCGCTCCCTCCGCCCCCTGGACGTCTATCTTGATAAAGTCGATCTTTCCGCTGTAATCCTTAAAATAATCATCCAGGCGGGTCACCTCGATATCAATCTGCCTGCGGCCGTCCTGCGGATCGAAAATCCTGTGGTCAACCGACCTGCCGCGGCTCAGGAAAAGCCTGCTCTTTCCGGTCTCGTTTGAGACCGCTTTCTGCACCAGTTCTACGTTTTTATAGCCGTTTGCCTCCACGTTTTTCTTCAGCAAAGAAAAATTGGAGGGTTCCGGCTCAAAGGCGAATACCCTGCCTTCTTCGCCAGCCGAACGGGCGAAAATCAGCGTATAATAGCCTATATTCGCACCTATATCCAGCAGAACGTCTCCCCTCTTTATCTCTTTTTTGATCAGATCCGTTTCAAAAGGTTCATAGTTCCTGCTGAACGACAGGCCGAGACTGTCCTTCGGGTCCAGGTATATTTTGTTGCTGTCTATCTCGACAAAGGCAGGTTTCAGTTGTTTGCTCATGAAGGAATGGACAACCCTGACCGGATAAATCGTTCCGAAACGGCCTCCACCGAGCAGCCGGACGGCCTTTCGATAAATATACCTGAGGTACTTTTTAAGCATCTTTCACTCAACAGAATTCTATTTTTTCTGGTTACTAATCGTCTAAAAATATTCTGGACGAACCAATCCCGGTCACCTTCATGCCTTGTGCAGTCCGCCCGGTGTACACACCGGCAGGCGACCCTGGCTGAGTTTTATACTCCATCTCATTATTGGACGATTAGTATATCCGGGTAAAGTCATTCTAGTACAAACGCAAAAATATTTGAAGCAAACGCATTGACAATAATCATGCTTGTCGATCTATGCTATAATATTCACGCATACACGGTATATCCGGTCATCCCGCTGGTCGTTATTCATGAGGTGCTGAAGATTATGTCTCTCCTTTCCGATGCGGTAAGATATACAAGGCTGGCCTGGGGTCTGCGGGAATTTTTTCATCACACTCTTACTCTGGAAGAATGCCAACAGCAGATTATACAAAGGCTGCGGAGCCGCGAAAAGAACTTCCTGAACCTTGTCAGAAAGGGCATCTTCGGATACCCCGCCAGCCCTTATTTAAAGCTGCTGGGTATTTGCGGCGTAGAATACGGCGATATCGAGTCCCTGGCGCTGAAGGACGGACTGGAAACGACCCTTCAAAAGCTGATGAACGCGGGAGTCCATCTCGAGTGGGAGGAGTTCAAAGGCAGGAAGGATATCGTCAGGGGCAGCAGCCGTTTCAGGATAGAAGAGAAAGAATTCTCCAATCCGTTCCTCCCCGTCTATTACAAAACCCAGAGCAGCGGCTCAAGAAGCTCAGGGACCAGGTCCACCTTCGATTTCCATCACCAGATGAATATCGCCTATTACCGCCTTCCCGTACTGGTGATGTATGGCGCCTTCAATTACCCGATGGGGATATGGAAGCCGGTACTCCCGGCCTCATCGGGTATTGTGGTCCTGCTCCAGGACTGGAAAGCCGGACACCCGGTCTCCAAATGGTTTTCCCCGGTGGATGAACGGCAGGTACATACCCCCATGCAACATAGACTGGCGCTGAGATATTTCATCTACGGCAGCCGTCTGTGGGGAGCGCAACTGCCCTGGCCGGAATATACAGGCATAGATGAAGCCCCCAAAGTTGCCCGCTGGATGGCGGATACCATCAAAAAAACGGGGGGATGCTCGATTGACTGCTATACCAGCATGGGAGCCAGGATTTCCCGGGCTGCCATCGAGAACGGGCTGGATATCCGGAATGCCAGGATCATCGTCAGCGGCGAACCCCTGACCGAGGCCAAGCGCAGGCAGATAGAGGCTTCCGGCGCCGTGCTCGTAAACAGGTACTCCATGAGCGGAATCGGCCAGATAGGCTATAGCTGCCCCTGTTCGGGCAGAGCCGACAGCGTGCATTTTTTCCTCGACTCCTTCGGCCTGGTCCAGCGCCGCAGGAAGGTGGAAACAACCGGTCTCGAAGTCGATTCCTTTCTGCTGACCAGTCTAATGCCCGCCTCACCCTGGATACTGCTTAATGTCGAAAGCGATGACTATGGAATTCTTGAAAAACGGGAGTGCGATTGCCTGTTCGGACAATTGGGACTTCATATGCATATTCGTGATATCAGGAGTATTTCCAAGCTGACCGGCATCGGCATGACCATCCTGGGTACCGACTTCGTGCATATTCTTGAAGAGGTCCTTCCCTCCCGGTTCGGCGGCGGGGCCACGGACTACCAGTTACTCGAAGAAGAGGACAGCGGAGGACAGACCAGGCTGAGCCTGATTATCAGCCCGGTGGTGGGGGATGTAGACGAGGATGCCGTCAAAAAAACCGTAATCAGCGAGTTGCGCAGGTCTCCTCATCCGGGCAATCTGGCCGCAGGCATCTGGTCGCAGGGTGATACCGTCCGCATAAAACGCATATATCCCCTTTCACGGGTGGGAAAGATCTTAACCCTGCACCTGGCGAAGAACAGCAGGATAGAAGGATAAAATGTTGTTGCCTTATTACAGCATTAGTAATATAATCATCTACGTTTATTATCTTTATTATATCTGACAAATACCGCTCCATTTCCCAGGCCGGTAACAAGGGGATATTAAACACTTGCTATATCAAACATCTGCTGAAGGGTGGAGGGAAAGGGAAAGGGATAGGGCATGCCCCCTAAAGACAGTAAAGCCGAGAACTGGAATGAAATAGCCAGGGCATGGAAAACCAGGGGATATTCCAACGAGCTGCTGGCGGAAAACAAGAAAAAGGTCTACCGGGGACTGCTGGATAAATGGACCGGCATCACTGACCGCCATATCATATTCAAGACCGATCTTTTCACCGAAGCCTTCGAGGAGGAGCAATTCCTTTTTGATATTCCCGGGGCCGGTAATATCATTGGGATAGATATCTCCGCGGAGATTGTCAGGCAGGCCAGGGAACAGGCAGAGCTCAGGGGCCTGGACGGCAGCCGCTACTGCTGCGGCGATATCAGGAATATACCCTTCTGCGACAGCTCCATCGATCTGGTTATTTCCGATTCTACACTCGACCATTTCTCCAGCGAAAAAGACATCATCGTCTCATTGAAGGAGATAGGGCGTATTCTCAAGACCGGGGGTCTGCTCGTACTGACACTGGACAACAAGCACCAGATTACCTACCTGCCGTATTTTGCCGTCAATCTCTGGATGAAACTGGGGATGTGCCCCTATTTTGTGGGTAAAACACTATCCCTGTCCCGGCTCAGGAAGGCGCTGGAGGAAAGCGGTCTTTATATCGAGGACTGCACGGCCATATTACACTATCCGCACCCGGACAAGCTGGTAAGGTGGCTGGAGCATATTCTGCGGAAGCTCAGCGGTAAAAGGCTGGACAACGCCATCCGCAAAGGACTGGACAAACTGGAAACCCTGGGAGGCAAGAGGACAAAATACCTCACCGGACGCTATATAGCGGTCAAAGCAGTCAAGCGGGGCAGCCAGGCGCCGGAAATTGCTTCAGAGGCCGGTGCGAAGAGAGCCTTTCCGTGAGAATGCCGCCGTCCGGACCGCTATCCCCCGGGCATGAAATTCTGCATGATTTTTATTATCGATTCCTTGTTTCTGAAAGGACCGATCACCCTGTACTGAAGGAGTCCCTGGGCATCCACCACCAGGCTGGTAGGTGTATACTGCACCCCGTATTTACTGGAAACACTCAGCCGGCTGTCAAGCAGCACCGGGAAGGTATAGCCGCTGGTTTTAATGAAATCCCTCACGGTACCGGCGGACTCTCCCATGTTGATGGTCAGTATGGACACATCTTCCCGCCCGGACCAGTCCTGGTACAGCTCCTGGATATGCGGCATTTCATTTATGCAGGGCGGACAGGTGGTAGTCCAGAAATTGATAAAGACCGTCCTGCCCCGCAGGCTGTCCAGGGATACCGACTGGCCTTCGAGGTCTTTAAGCTGGAAATCCGGAGCAGAAGGCGCGGAAGGAGTCCCGGAGGGGCTTTCAGCCTCCGAACAGGCCGCCAGCAAGGTAAAACACAATAACAGCCCGGCCAAAAGCAGTACCACCCATTTTCCAGTCATGCTGCATCCTCCTCTCAACCTTTATTTCAATTAGTATGAAAACCAGCTCAGTTTATTGACCAGTACCAGCGCGCCCACCGCTATCAGCAGCAGTCCGCCCAGCAGATAAATATAAGGCGAAAAACGGTAGAACCGTCTTAGCCGGGGCAGGACATAATCGAAGACCAGCCCGATCGCCAGGAACGGCAGGGCGATGCCCATCGAATAAAAAAAGAGCAGCAGGCTGCCCTGCCCGGCGGACTCCGAATTCATTGCCAGGCTTAGTATCCCACCCAGCACCGGCCCCACGCAGGGCGTCCAGGCCAGGGCAAAAAGTACGCCCAGGATTAAAGACCGCAGCCTGCTGCCGACTGTGCCGCCGAGACCCCCCACCAACAGGCGCTTTTCAAAATTCAGCCAGGCTATTCTCTGCGAAGCCAGCATGAACAGACCGAAAACAATCATCAGGCTTCCGGAGATCAGGCGGACCAATATGGAGTGAGTGCTTACCGCCTGGCCGACCAGCCCCGCTCCCGCACCCAGGCCGACAAAGACCAGCGTAAAACCGGCGATAAAGCTGAGAGACTGAAAGAACACCGTCAGGTTACGGCTGCCGCGGTGGCCTGATGGACCGGCACGCAGGCTGTCCGCCCCGCAAAGGCTGCCGATATAGACCGGAATCATAGGAAATATACAGGGAGAGAGGAGCGAAATGAGACCTCCCGCAAAGGCCACCAGGGGAGAAATGTCTTGCATAAAATATTTCCCCCTCTATCCGGCTACAGCCTTTAGTTTACGGACGAACTCCTGCCGCTGCTCAGGGGTGGCAGTCCCCTGCTTAACGGCCTTCCAGGCGGCCGGGCAGTCCTTGTAATCCACCTCCACGATCCTGTGAATGGCCTGGTCGATCTGTTTCCTGTTGGCCGGTGTGATCTCTATGCCGGCCTCGGCGAAGATTTCATTCATGTGACGGAAATAGCAGGACACAAACACCTCCCAAAAAGTCCCTTGAGAACATTATACAAAAAAGAGCGGGGTATTAGAGGACAAACGGCTGTCAGTTTATGTTCCGGGATAAAAAAATGAGTGCCAGACAATACTCCCTGCGGTTTGCGCTAAGGTGTTGCGGAAGGCTGTACGGAGAAGGAATAATAGAGGATATATATATACCCGGTTTTTAAACTGATGTTGTTGTTACTGATTGACGGTCAGGGCTTATTATGGTATAAAAATAGTGGATGGCAACGTAGCTCAGTGGTAGAGCAGGGGACTCATAAGCCCTTGGTCGCTGGTCCAATCCCAGCCGTTGCCACCATTTTTTTTACTTTCAACTTCCTCACTCTATACTTCATCCCCCTTTTTGTGCTATCGTGTAGAATAAATATAGTAGTGTGCCTGGCAGCATCCGCATAGATGATCCAGATCCGGAATACACCCGGCAGGCAAAACCGAAAAAATAGACCTCTATATGAGATAGTGAAGGTTTCTATGAATAACAATAAAAACTGGTTCAGCAGGCATATGACTATAATCTATGCTCTGGGTATTCTCGCCTTTATTGGACTGGTAAATATCTTCTATTATTTCGTGGGCGTAACAGCCTGTGCCGTAGTATCTTTCGGCCTGCCCGCCTTTGCTCTGGCCTATGGATTCGGCTGGGAAAACGGCCGGATGGATTTATTGCGTAAACAGGAGCAGCAGGGGAAAGAGGAGCACATTAAATAGAAAACATCGGATTTTTCACTCAATGCAGCAAGTAATTTTCTGAGCGGGCTCTCTTCTCTCGACCGGACCGCCGCCGAAAACTTTTTTCCACCTGCCGTGCCAATAGGTTATCTGCACCTGTATATTTTCTTTCCTTTAGACGATACCCGGTTAATTTACGGAAGATCAATGAATGGCGGGCTTAAAGCTATCCCCGGGCATAATGCACTTATCGAATAGCCTTTTAACATGTTATACTTCCTTTGATAACATACTAATTAGTATTACCATTAGTTCTTATAAAAAGGGATGCCGGTATGGGAAAAAAAGCAAAACTGACTATTTCTGAATAATCCGGAGTACTTTGAGCCACGGTTCCGGTCATTGAGAACCAGGCTTCCGGCGTTTTGAGAGCCACCATTCCGGATATGAG
>JAFGOB010000059.1 GCA_016926695.1 Dehalococcoidales bacterium
CGAGCAGGCTCCGGTCACCTTATCCACTTGCGGAGTCCTCTGGCGACCCGGATGTCGACTCCAGAATGTCAGTACTTTAGTAGTAATCTCCTCATATTACACTCAGTGTACAGGTTGGGGCCGTTCAGTGAAAAAGGCGGGAGAAGGTGACAGCCCTGCCATCTCCCGCCTTATTACCAATTCCTGCCGGCCGGTCTTACAGCTCTACGTAGGTCTTGGGAGCGAAATTTTCCGCCATAGTCCAGACCGTGGCCTGGCCCTTCTTTAAACGGTAGATAGCCACCACATCATAGCCGCCCTTTTCCTTGATGATCGGGGTTATAAACGTCCGTTTCGCCTCAACCTCTTTTTTCAGCTCCAGGTCTTCCAGTATCTCGAACCGCCCGCTCACCCTGATCTGTTTGCCGTCCTTGGTATTGAAACACAGCTCGACCTCGGGATTGTCCACGATCTGCTGGTGCAGGTCCTTGACCTTCCAGGCCTGGAAGTAAATCCCGCTCTCATCGGCTTTATACATGCCCATGCCGCGGACATGGGGCCTGTTTCCCTCCACCGTGGCCAGGTGGCACATCGGGTTGGCATTCATTGCAGCCAGTATTTCAGCTTTAGTCATCGCTAATTCTCCTTTTTCGCAAATATTTAACATTACTTTAGTTTATCGCTTTATAATTATCAATAGCAACTGGAGAATTATGATACCCTTAACTTCTGGCGGTTCAGTTGTATCATCCCGGTATATTTACTTTATCTTTACATTGCCTGTGCAATACTGATATAGAATGGAATAGAGGATAACAAAGAAAAGGAACGAATGAATGAAGTTGAAACTGACTCAGATCGCAGCTATATTGCTTATTTTTGGTGGAATTGCCTTTCTTTCAACCGGTTGCATCGGCAGTTCCGGTTCAAGCGCTTCCGTGCAGGCTCTAACTTATACGGTCCAGCCGGGTAGTATTTCTATTTTCGTCACCGGTACCGGTAATCTGGCCCTGAAAAATAAACAGGAACTGACCTTCGGTCAAACGGGCCTGGTCTCACAGGCTTCATACGCCAAGATTTCCGATGTTCTTGTTACCGAGGGTATGTTCGTCGAACAGGGAAATGTACTGGTAAAAGCCGATCCCAAGGACTGGCAGGATCAGATCGTCTCCGACCAGCATGCCCTTGATTCCGCACAATATAATCTTTCCCAGGCCAATTCAGGGGTTGCCCAGGCTGAGACGGCCTTAATGAAGACTCAGAACAATGTAGCTCAGGCCCAGACGTCTGTGTCCGATGCCCGGAACAAGGTGGTTGCGGCCCAGTCTGCCCTTGACAGCGCCAGGTACGCGCTCTCAATGCAGGAAGACATCAAGGAGCTTCAGGATAAAATAGCTGATGCCAATATCCAGCTCCAGCAGGCGAAAATGATGCTTCAATCGGCCAACAGGCAGCAGGACGTGGGTTCGGCACAATACTGGAGAAAGATGATCCAGTACTACGAAGAAGATACCAATCCTGACAGCACCAGTTCGAGACACGTGCCGGACGGAGGCCTCATTGGTGTATATACCAGCCAGATGAACAGTCTTTTAGCTGATCCCGAACATGCCGGTGTAACCTCATCTGTCGCCGATATCCAGGCCAGAGTGGTCGCGGTCCAGCAGGCGGAAGACAACCTGCTGGTAATACAACAATACGTGGTCAACGCACAAAACGAGGTCTTGTATGCCCAGAATATCGTACAGAGTGCCCGGAATGACCTGGAACTGGCTAATAATGCCGTGATAATTGCCCGGAACAAGGTGGATGAAGCCCGGAAAGCCCTGGATGACGATAAAAACAGCAGCCAGGAGATTACGGCGCCCTTCAGGGGATTGATCACCCTGGTCAATGTCAATAAAGGAGATATCGTTCAAAGGAGCGCCAATCTTATCGAAATTGCAGAACCGGATACATTTGAAGCCAATATCATGGTCACGCAGAGAGATGTGGTATCCATCAAGATCGGCAACGATGCTATCGTTACTGTGGATGCTGTTCCGGGACTGGAATACCCCGCCAGGATCACACGGATAGCTCCTCTGGCTACCATACAGTCCGGTGTAGTCAATTATAAGATTACGGTTGAATTAACTTCCACCAAACCTGTATCGGCAAACGACTTGCCGGCGGCAGAAACAACCCCGGTAGAACTAAAAGATGGATTTTCTGTCGTTGCTAATATCCCCGTCCAGAAAAAGGACAACATCTTGATTGTGCCCAGTAAAGCGGTTTCTCATATGGGGCAGGATTACGTAGTCCAGGTAGAAACCGCTGCTTCACTGGAAACCCGTATCGTAAAAATCGGAATTACCGATTTTCAGAATACGGAGATTATCGAGGGCCTCATTCAAGGCGATCTGGTAGTCCTTCCCGTAATTCCCACCGCGGCACCCCCCAATTCAGGCGGAATTTTTGGAGGTGGATAGGCAGGATGATACAGCTACAAAACATTGTCAAGACCTATCCTATGGGTAAAAGTGAGCTAAAGGTATTGCAGGGAGTAAACCTGAATATCGAAAAAGGCGAGATGGTCGCCATCATGGGCCCTTCAGGGTCCGGGAAAAGCACCCTGCTAAATATGATCGGGCTTCTCGATAGACCGACTTCAGGCAACTACCTGCTGGAAGGGAAAGAGGTCAGCAAGCTTAAGAGCGGCGAACAGGCTAAAGTAAGAGGCCAGATGATAGGTTTTATCTTTCAGAGCTTCAATCTGCTGCCCTACCTTTCCGCTCTGGGTAATGTTGAACTTGGTCAAAAGTATGCCGGGAAGACCAATCCGCAGAAAGCCAAAGAAGCCCTGGCTAAAGTGGGGCTCTCAGACCGCATGAAGCACCGCCCTAACGAACTATCGGGGGGAGAACAGCAAAGGGTATCCGTTGCCCGGGCACTGGCCAAGGACCCGCCCATTATACTGGCAGACGAGCCTACCGGTAACCTGGACAGCCATACCAGCAAAGAAATTATGAGCATTCTTGTTGATCTGCATTCTGAACAAAATATCACCCTGGTGATGATTACGCATGATCCTAATATCGCTCGTTACTGCCAGCGTATTGTACAAATCGAGGACGGGCAGATAGTAAGTGAGGAAAAGCCATGAAAAGGCTATTTGATCCCTTATTGACAGCCTGGACTACCATGGTTACTCACAAGCTGCGAAGTGTTTTAACCATTCTGGGTGTGGTTATCGGCGTCAGTTGCGTTATTATTTTGATGGCTATCGGGCAAGGGACGCAGGTAACCATAAATGATAGCTTGAATACCCTGGGGCCGAATCTTATTTATGTCATGCCCGGGTCTGCCAACCAGACAAGTATAGGACGCTCATCCGGATCAACCCGTGCACTGACACTGGAAGATGCTCAAGCCATTGCGGCCGATGTTACCAATATCAATGCCGTAGCTCCCTCCAGTACGATCGGAATGCAGGTAATCGCGGGAAATCAAAATATGTATGCCCAGATTACAGGAGTGACTCCTGACTACCAGCGGGTAAATAATACTGAGGTAGTCGGGGGTGATTTTATCACTCAGGACGAGTACAACGCGGCTGCCAGGATAGCCTTGATCGGCCCCACGGTCAGTACTACCCTTTTCGGCGTTGACGACCCGGTTGGACAGACCATCCGGGCAGGCAATAGTATATTGCATATTACCGGTGTTTTAGAGAGCAAAGGAGGCTCCCTGTCATCCAATGACGATGCTATTTTAATTCCGCTTTCTACGCTCCAGGGGATGTCCTTGAAATTAACTACCACGGGTCAGCATGAAATAAGCAGTATCTCTGTTCAGGCCGCTGATGAAAACTCGGCGCCTGCCGTTAAAAGCGCTATTATCAGTTTGCTAAAATCCCGGCACCTGATTGCCGAGGGAGAGGATAATGACTTTACGGTAATCTCCATGGACGAGATATCTGACTCCATTAATACCGCCATGAGCAGCATCACGATACTTTTATCGGCTATCGCCGGGATTTCTCTTCTGGTAGGCGGCATAGGGGTCATGAATATCATGCTGGTATCCGTTCTGGAAAGACGCAGGGAAATAGGAATCCGCAAGGCCTTAGGCGCTAAAGGGCGGGATATCTGGGGACAATTCCTGATCGATGCTATTGTATTGACCTTTACCGGCGGCATCATAGGGGTAATTATTGGCTGGGGTGGTTCCTACCTGGTATCTACCTCCGGGTTGCTCACCACGGTAGTCACTTCAGGTACAGTGGTCCTGGCATTCGGAGTATCGGTTGGCATTGGCATATTCTTCGGATTTTTACCGGCCTGGCAGGCTTCCCGCCTGGACCCCATCCAGGCTTTAAGGTCTGAATAACGTGAATGGAAGAGTGCCTGAACAACATGAAGATACATCATAAAATCAACCGGCTTCTCATTCAACTATCAAAATTAACCTGTGTTTTACAGGCCCATAACAGGGCTGCTAAATGCCGTTCCGGCCCTAATGGCCCCGGTGCTTTTCTTTCAGCTTTTTCCGTTTCAGGTCGAACAGGTAGCTATCCCGTTCGTCTTTATCGGCCCTTTTCTCCGCGCGTGATTCCGCTTTCTTGCTCTGCTGCATCGCCAGCTTGACGGCTTCGAATGATTTTTTAATACCGCTGCGGTTATGCAGCTCCCGGCTGATCTCTCGCTGGCGTCTCTTGGGATTCTTTGGCAGTGTTTTATCTGCGCTTTTAAATTTTGCCCGTACAAAAACCTTAATTGAGGATATTATAGCGCTTTTTCAGACGGGCACCAATACCGGAGAATTCACCCTGTTTCCCTTCCGATCCTTGCATGTTGGCCGGGTTTATTGTAATGTTAAGTAAAGTAGATAACGATCTAAGACCCAGAGTGCAAGCCGGTGCGAGTCCGGCGCAGTACCGCCTGCTGTAATCCCGCCGCTAGCGGGTAAGCCAGAACGCTGGGCCGGGTAGCTCCTCCGCGGAAAAGGAGGCGGGATAACTATAAAGTGCTTTTAAATCCCCCTCACAGTCTGGTTGAGGGGGATTTTTTATTGGGGGTATGATTTGAAAAAGCGTTTGTCGGGGGTCTTCCTCATCCTGATTCTTCTCAGCCTGCTGCTGTCTTCCGCCTGCCAGTCCGGATCTCCGCAGGCAAACACTGTCACCGACGATTTCGGAAGGCAGGTAAGCATCGCCAAATCGCCCGAACGCATCATCTCCCTGGCCCCCAGCAATACAGAGCTGGTCTATGCCCTGGGACTGGAAGACAGGCTCATCGGCGTAACCACCTACTGCAACTATCCTCCCCAGGTGGAAGACAAGCCCAGGGTAGCGGACTTCAGCCGGGTGGATATCGAAAAAATCGTTTCACTCCAGCCGGATCTGGTCCTGGCCGGCAATATTCACAAGGATGAGATTATCCCCGCGCTGGAGAAGGTGAATGTCACCGTACTGGGCATCGACCCGGAGAGACTGGATAAAATCCTGGCTACCCTCAAAATGCTGGGCTCCTTTACAGACAGTGCCGCAGAGGCCGACACTCTGATTGCCTCTTTAACCACCCGCATCAAGGCTGTTACGGACAAAACCGAAAAACTGTCCACTTTCGAAAGACCCAGGGTCTTTTTCCTGACCTGGCATGATCCCCTCTGGACCGTGGGACGGGATACCCTGGTCTTCGACCTTATTGAAAAAGCCGGAGGAGAAAATATCGCCTCCGATCTCAGCGGCCATGCCCAGATAGACCTGGAGAGCGTAATACAGAGAAATCCCCAGGTCATCCTGGTACTTACCAGCATGGGGTCTCAAAGCACCTCATTTGAGTTCATCAAATCGGAACCGCGCTTCCAGGCCACGGATGCGCTGAAAAGCGGCAGGATTTTCCAGGTGGATACCGATATCTTCGGCCGCACTACACCGCGGGCAGTAGACGGCCTGGAGGAAATGACGAGAATGATACATCCGGAGATATTCAAGTAAGTGAGAAAATAGGGATCGAAGGGAATTTTAAAGAACGGATATATGCTGGAATCCGAAAAAGAACATAATCTAACCCCGGTCTTCGTTCCGGTCGATAGACCGGATATGCCGGACTATAACCGCCGCTGGCGCTTTCGCCTGCTTTCAATCGGCGGACTGCTGGCCTTATGCATCGTTATAGGAATACTGGTATCATCCGTGGGCAGCGTGCGCATCCCGGTTATCACTGTCTGGCAGATCATGCTCTCCCATCTTCCCTTCTCCGGCATAAGCGGCGACTGGTCGTCCACCACGGACATGATCGTCATAGGCATCCGGCTTCCCCGCATCATGCTGGCCGGATTGACCGGGGCCGCACTGGGAGTAGCCGGGGCCGCCTACCAGGGACTGTTCCGCAACCCGCTGGCTGATCCTTATCTGATCGGTGTAGCCCAGGGCGCAGCCCTCGGTGCAGTGGCGGGATTCCTCCTGCCCTGGAGCTTCCTGGGTTCGTATTTCATCCCCGTGATGGCCTTTGCCGGCGCCCTGCTGGCTGTATCCGTGGTCTACCTCATCGCTCGAGTGGGCAAGACTGTGCCCGTGACAACGCTGATACTGGCCGGGGTGGCCATCGGGGCCTTCCTGATGTCCCTTACTTCCTATTTAACCCTGATATCCACCAGTGAAATACACGGTATCATGTCCTGGCTGATCGGAAGGTTTTCCATGAGCAACTGGGAACAGGTAGCGCTGGTAGCTCCCTATATCTGCGTGGGGATGGTGGTGATCTTCCTTTTCGCCCGTCCGTTGAATGTCATGCAGTTGGATGAAGAGCAGGCCCAGCAGCTCGGCATCAACGTCGAGCGCACCAAGCTGATACTGCTGGCCGCTTCTACACTGATCACGGCCGCCGCCGTCTGCTTTGTCGGCACCATCGGCTTCGTGGGCATTATCGTACCGCATGCGGTCCGCCTGGTCTGGGGGCCGGACCACCGCTCTCTATTACCGCTTTCTGCGCTGGCCGGAGCGGGCCTGCTCATCCTGGCCGATACGGCCAGCCGTTCCATTATGCCCCCCACCGAAATACCCGTGGGAGTAATAACCGCTTTCCTGGGAGCACCCTTTTTCCTGGTGCTTCTGAGGCGGAAGAAGAAGGCGGTATTTTGATGAATGACGTTGGAAATTATTCAGTTATGGTGAAGCGCTATGTTTAGTATGGAAGTAAGTAATATCTCATTGAGCTATAACCACCATCCCGTGGTGCGGGAACTCAGTTTCGACCTCCAGCCGGCCGAGATTGTCGGACTGATCGGGCCCAACGGCTGCGGCAAGACCAGCGTCATCAAGGCCCTCAGCCGCATTCTCAGCCTCCGCTCAGGCCAAATAACACTGGACGGCAGGGACCTGGCCCGCATCACGCATGGCGAGCTGGCCAGGCTGGTCGGCGTGGTACCGCAAAACCCGGCCCTGCCCGATACCTTTACCGTCACGGAGGTGGTCCTCCTGGGCCGGAATCCCCACCTGGGACTTCTGAGAGGCGAGTCCGCCAGGGACATGAAGATCGTCTGGTGGGCCATGGAAAGAACGGGTCTCTCCGCACTGGCGGGCAGGAGAATCGGCGAGCTTTCAGGCGGTGAGAAACAGAGAGTGACCATCGCCCGCATACTGGCCCAGGAGCCCCGGGTTATCCTGCTGGATGAGCCTACTTCCAGCCTGGATATCAGTCACCAGATTGAAATACTGGACCTGGTAAAAAGCCTCTGCCGGGAACGGGAACTAGCAGTCCTGCTGACCCTGCACGATCTGAACCTGGCCGCCCAGTACTGCGACCGCCTGATTATGTTGAAAAACGGGCAGGTCCATGCCCGGGGAACACCTGAAGAGGTTATTACGGAGGAGAATATCAGGAGCGTTTTCAATGCCGAAAGCCTGGTCCGTCCGCACCCCATCAGCCGTCAGCCCGCTATCCTGCTGGTAGTCAACGGGAGTTCCGCCGCTTCCGGAACGGTGAAGAATAAAGAGCAGTTTACATGGAGCTGATGATTGTCCTGGCCGCAGCCTTCGTACTGGACCTGGTCCTGGGCGAACCGCCCCTGCCCCTCCACCCCGTGGTCTGGATGGGCAAATTCATCTCACTATGGGAAAAGGCCGGGCTGAAGGGAAAACCCGGTTTTCAATTCGCCTGGGGGCTGATCATGACCCTTTTAACGGCGGCGCTCTTCGCTCTCCCCGTTTATTTCCTGCTGCACTTCCTGGAACAATGGAACACCGCAGCGTTTATTATAGTCGGGGCAGGTCTTTTCAAGATAACATTTTCCCTGAGAGAGCTGCGGAGGGCAGCACTTACTATCAAACGTCTGCTGGTCTCGGGCGACCTGGCCGGGGCCAGATTCAATCTGCGCTCTCTGGTCAAAAGGGACCCGAAGGACCTGGCCGAACCACTGGTAATCTCCGCGGCCGTCGAGTCCGTAGCCGAGAATATCTGCGATAGTCTGGTGGCCCCGCTTTTCTATTTCCTGCTGCTGGGCGTCCCCGGGGCAGTGGCCTACCGGGCTATCAACACCCTGGACGCCATGATAGGGATGCACGGGAAATATGAATACCTGGGAAAATTTGCCGCCAGGCTGGACGATGTGCTCAACTACATCCCCGCCAGGCTTACCGCCCTTTTGATCGTAACGGCGGCCCTTTTCCTGCGGCAGAACGCCCGCAGGTCCTGGAAAACCATGTTAAGCGACCACTCCAGAACGGAAAGCCCCAACGCCGGCTGGCCGATGTCCGCCGCCGCCGGGGCACTGGGCGTTCAATTTACCAAGCCGCACCATTACTGTCTCGGCCGGCCGGAGAAAGCCCTCAAAACCGGCGCCATCGATGCCGTCCTGCGGCTGACCGGCTTCTCCGCCCTCATCTGGATTTTTATCTGTTTGTTAGTGGAGGCTGCTGTCTTTGTTGTTAGAACCCAGGCCTGAAATAGAATCGCTGCCTGCCGTCATTCACGGAGGACCGGACTACGCGGAGCTGGAGTCGCTGGGACTCGCCGCCGACCGGGTGCTGGACTTCAGTGTCTGCTGCAACCCCTATCCGCCTCCGGCAGGCGTCCGCCGGAGTCTGCGGAAAGTCAGCATCGACCGCTATCCCGATTCATCCGCCTCCGGATTTGTCCGCAAGCTGGCACAGTTATTGGGTACATCTTCCCGGGAAATCCTGGCAGGCAGCGGCAGCACCGAGCTTATCCGGCTTGTCGCCCTGACCTATTTGAGCCCGGGAGACAGGGTGCTGGTCCTTAAACCGACCTACGGCGAATATGAGCTGGCCTGTCGCATCGCCGGAGCCCGTATTGTTGAGCACTTTTGGAATAGCGGGAAGGATCGCTCCTCCCCGGTCGATGAGTTGATACAGGAGATAAATCGTCATTATCCCAGGATAGTCTTTATCTGCAATCCCAATAATCCCACCGGACTGTACCTGGACAGGACCCGGATCGGGACTGTTCTGAAGGCCTGTAAAGGCAGTCTGCTGGTGCTGGATGAAGCCTATGTCAGCTTTGCGGAAGAGCAATGGTCTTCACTTGACCTGGTCAATCAGGGCCATGTTATAATACTGCGCTCTATGACCAAGGACTATGCCCTGGCCGGCCTGCGCCTGGGATACCTCCTGGCCTCCGAAGAGATCGTCCGCAGCCTGCGCCGCGTCTGCCCGCCCTGGAATGTCAACGCCGCCGCCCAGCAGGCCGGGCTGGCTGCACTGGATGACAGCGGCTACCTGGAGCGCTCCCGGCAAAAGATCCTGCGCTCAAAGCGCTATCTGATAAGCAAGATGTCGAAATTGGGATTCAGCACGGAACCTTCGCAGGCCAACTTCTTCCTGGTAAAGACGGGCTGCGGGCGGCAGTTCCGGTCAGCACTGCTAAGGCAGGGCATCCTGGTGCGGGACTGCGCCTCCTTCGGGCTGCCAGAACATGTACGCATCGCTCCACGGACAATGGCCGAATGTAAAAGGTTCATTAATGCTGTGAGTACAATAACGATGAAAAATATTGAAAAACCGGCATGAATAGAATAAATTTTTATAAGGAGCTGACGTGTCGACGCTGATAGATAACACGATTCAAAAAATTCAACCCCTGGATAGAAACGCCATGAACCTGGCTAAAACCAGGCAGGACAGCCTGACAAAACCCACCGGCTGCCTGGGCCGCCTTGAGGAGCTTTCCATCCAACTGGCCGGCATCAAGGGCGTGGAACGTCCACAGGTCAAGCGGAAAGCGGTCATTGTCATGGTAGCCGACCACGGCGTGGTGACTGAAGGCACCAGCGCTTATCCCCAGGAGGTCACGGCCCAGATGGTGCTTAACTTCGTTAACGGAGGGGCTGCCATCAATGTCATTTCCCGCCAGATCGGGGCCAGGGTGATCGTGGTCGATGCCGGTGTAGCCGCCGATATATCTTCCTATCAGGGCATTCTCCACAGGAAAATCGCACCAGGCACACAGAACATGTGCCAAACGGCGGCCATGACGCCCGAGCAGGCTGCCCGGTCCATCGAGACCGGCATCGAGACCGTCACGGCTGAAATCGAACGGGGACTGGATATTGTCGCCACGGGAGATATGGGAATTGGCAATACCACCGCCAGCGCTGCGGTCTGTGCGGTCATAACACGCAAACATCCGGCTGAGGTGACCGGCCGGGGTACCGGACTGGACGACAAGGGCCTTCAGAAAAAGATCGCTATAATCGATAAAGCTCTTGCGCTGAATAAACCTAAAGCCTCCGATGCCCTGGGCGTCCTGGCCAAAGTGGGCGGGTTCGAAATCGGCGGTCTGGCGGGCGTTATCCTGGGAGCGGCTGCCCGCAGGGTGCCGGTGGTGATTGACGGGTTTATCTCCGGGGCGGCGGCCCTGATAGCTGCCGGACTCTGTCCGCAGGCTAAAGACTACATGGTCGCCGGACACCTTTCGGTCGAACCGGGACATAAAATCCTGCTTGACTACCTGGGACTGAAACCCCTGCTTTCCCTCGATATGAGGCTGGGAGAAGGGACCGGTGCAGCCCTCGGAATGGAGCTGGCGGAAACATCCTGCCGTATCCTTTCCGAGATGGCCACCTTTGAAGAAGCAGGCGTGTCCAATAAAGGAGGGTAATACTTGGGGCTGCTGGCGGCATTGCAGTTTCTGACCATTCTACCGATAAAACGCAGTTTTACGGTTGCCCAGATCGGGCAGGCCGCGGTCTTTTTCCCGCTGGTCGGCATAATTATCGGCGCTATCCTGGTGGGGCTGAATTACGTTCTCAGCCTGATACTGCCCCAGAGTATCGTCAACGTCCTGCTGGTAGCGGCTCTGGCGGTTGTCACCGGCGGGCTTCACCTGG
Source organism: Dehalococcoidales bacterium (assembly GCA_016926695.1). Next base: position 11,311 of record JAFGOB010000059.1, read on the forward strand.
ACGGGCTGGCTGATACCCTGGACGGCGTCGGCGGCCAGCATACCGTGCAGGAGCGGCTGGAGATTATGAAGGACAGCCGTATCGGAGGTTTCGGGGCCGTGGGGATCGCCGTGGTGCTGCTGGTGCAGTTTGTAACACTGAACAACATCCCCTCAGATATGAAAATGTATGTCCTGCTCCTGACTCCCACCCTGAGCCGCTGGGCCATGGTCAACGCCATCTATGTCTACCCCTACGCCAGGCCCTCCGGGATGGGCAGGGTCCTTAAAAAAGGGTTGATGGGCCTGCACTACGCCCTGGATGCCGTCTTCGCCCTGATGGTATCCGTGGCATTATTCAGACTGGGCGGACTGGTCATTATGGCCGTTGCCTGGCTGTCCGCCGACCTGACTGCCCTGTTCCTGAAAAGTAAATTGAAGGGGCTGACGGGGGACGCCTACGGGGCCATCAATGAGATGGTTACCCTGGCTGTCCTGATCGTAATCAATATTCTGGCATTTAAACACTGGCTGATCGCCTGAGGAGGTACATTGAGCAGACTGCTGCTGGTAAGACACGGGGAGACCGAAATGAACAGCGCACTGCGCTATTGGGGCAGAACGGATGTCAATCTGGGACCTGCCGGATTGCAGCAGGCGCAATGCCTGGCACAGCGGCTTGAAAGCTGCAAGATCGGTTGCATATATTCCAGCAGTATGAAAAGGGCCATGCTCACAGCCCGGACTATCTCCGGGCCGCACAGCCTGGAGGTGACCGGCTGTGATGAGCTCAGGGAGATCGATTTCGGAGATATCGAAGGGCTGGACTACAGCCAGGTAAAGTCCCGGTTCCCGCATGTCGCCCGCATGTGGGCCGGGTGCGACCCGGAACTGGCCTATCCCGGCGGCGAGAGCCTGGAGCATCTGGACGGGCGTATCTGCGGGTTCATGCAGAAGCTGGCGGCCCACGCACCTGATGAGACCGTCCTCATCGTCGCACATGCCGCGGTACTGCGCAGCCTGATCTGCCTGCTTATGGAAATGGAATCCGGCTTCCGCTGGAAAATCCGCCTGGACCTGGCCTCGCTGAGCATCGTCGATACCTATCCCGGGACCGCCATCCTCAGCCTTTTGAACGATACCTCGCATTTATCCCCTCCCGTCCCTCCTTAGTTGAAGGGAAAGGTCAGCCCTTCCTCCACCATCCCTTCTCCCATACCTTTAAAATAGAATAGCGGTCTTCTCCGGAGGAGAAGCACCCTCTGGGTGCTGGAGAAGGTCAGGATGAGGGTGAAAAAAAAGCGTTACAGAAAACTTGAGTTACAAATAAATGAAAAGTCGCCGTCCTCTCTGATATTGCCCGGGCTTAAACCCACAGCCAGCCAGAAAAACCGGCGACGGGAAAGGAATAAAACACTATGGAAAAGGCCTTTATATCATGGAGCGGAGGAAAGGACTGCTGCCAGGCCGCCTACCTGGCCAAAAAGCAGGGATTTGATATCAGGTACCTCCTGAATATGGTTACCAATGACGGGCGGCGCTCATGCAGCCACGGTCTGGCTTCCGAATGGATCAGGTTCCAGTCCCAGGCCATGGGCATTCCCGTACTCCAGAAATTCACCGCCGGGGATAATTATGAATCCGTCTTCACCGGATCGCTGGTCCGGCTGAGGGAGGAGGGGATCACAACCGGCATTTTCGGGGATATCGACTTTAATGCCCACCGCGAATGGATCGAAAGGGTCTGCGGCAATGCCGGCGTCAAACCCGTTTTACCCTTATGGCAGTGCAAGCATGAACAGGTAGCCCGCGATTTCATCAACGCCGGATTCGAGGCGGTGGTGGTCGCCACGCGCTCGGACCTGCTGGGGAAAGAATGGCTGGGCAGAAGATTCGATGAGGCCTTGTTGAAAGACCTCGCCGGTTTTAACAGCTCTATCTCAGTCTGCGGTGAGGCCGGTGAGTTCCACACCCTGGTACTGGACGGACCGCTTTTTATCAGGCGTATGAATATCGCGGAAGCAGGCCAGGAAAAGCGGAATGACCACTGGTTCCTGGACATCAAAAAGATCGAACTGGCGGAAAAGGAGAAACGTGAGGACTAACAGGGTTGTTCTTTTGCTCGGCGGCGCCCGCAGCGGTAAAAGCAACTACGCCCAGGAGCTGGCCTGGCAGTCCGGGGGGAAAGTGCTTTTCGTGGCCACGGCTGAAGCCGGGAATGAAGAAATGCGGCTGCGCATTGAAAAGCATAAACAGAACCGTCCCGCCGGCTGGCGCACGCTGGAAGCCACCGGCCGCATCGGCAGCCGCATAGAGAATGAGATCGGGGACGCACAGACCGTGATCATCGACTGCATCACACTGCTGGTCAGCAACGTTTTCTGCCGCTACGATGAGAAGCAGTTCGAAGAAATGAGCGATGCGCTGCTGGAGCAGGAGGTGATGGATGAAATCAACCGGCTCTGTAATTGTCTCAATACGGTAAGCGCGGATTTTATCATCGTCAGCAACGAGGTTGGGCTGGGGATAGTGCCCGAGAACCGCATGGGCCGCCTCTACCGCGATATCCTGGGACGCGCCAACCAGGTCCTGGCCTCAAGCGCCCGCGAGGTCTATTTTATGGCGGCCGGGATCCCCATGAAGCTCAAACCCCAGTGATCCACCTTTCTCAGGCCTCAACCAGCCTCTTCCTTTGAAAAAGGAAGACGGGAGAAGGATTTGGTTCAGGATATCCGCCGGTAATCGTCCCATTAAGCATTCTTCTCCCTTGAGGGGAGAAGTTAGATGAGGGTGCAGAATCCTTACCGTTTAAACCGCAAATACCCCCGGTGGGTGGAATAGTGCTTCCAGCCGTCATAAAAGACTATCTCTTCCAGCTTTTCGTCCCACCGGTCCTGCGGAACCGCCCTGATAATCCGTATTCTCTTTTCGAAGGCCTTCAGGGCTTTGTCGCGGGCTTCCTCCAGGCTTAAATCCCGGTCCTCTTCCAGCCAACTGGCGTTGATTTCCTCGTCCGTCCCTTCCAGCTCCGTCAGGCTGCGTCCGCTGCAATAAGATTTTATATTGCTGTTGGAATGCTCGTTCCAGCGGGCCAGATGGGCATAGACATCCCGGCTGTCCCATTCGGGAGTCGCAGGGTCGTGCAGGCTTTCACCGGGATGGGCATCCAGAATCCCGCTCAGCAGTTCCCACTCCCGGCGGTCTTTTTTCAGCATCTCCTCCACTTCCAGCCTGTTCATCCCCAGTACTCCTCCCGGTTTCCTGTCAGCAACCTCAATAGTATAGTCATTTTCCTCCTCAGTCAACACAACCAACTTAATACCGAACAACGACAGGCCCGAAAAAAGGAGTACAGGTTCTTCGTAAATAATGGCAACGAGTTACGTCCGAACAAACATCCCCATGTTCGTCCAATGGTAATGGAGTTATCTTTGAGTGAGTTGCAAAAAGCCCCCGACTATTTAAGAAACCGGCAGCTTTTTTATTGAATATTATATCTCTCTCATTCTCCAATTCGAGTTTTTAACACTAAATAAAAGAGATAGGCTTTTTATGTTATAATCATAACATCACAGGTACATCCCCGCATAGCATTTGGGAAAATATGGAAGGTGAAGCCAGGATGAGTGCAGCAAAGCAGGAATTGAAGAAAGTTGTCGGAGAGCTTTCCGAAGATGAAAGCCGCATACTTCTGAAATTCGCCGAATGGCTTAAAGACCAGCCTGAAGAGCTAACCGAAAAAGAGCTTGCCATATTACGAAAAGGCGAAAAGCAGATCCATGACGGGGATTTCGTGTGGTGGAGAGACGTCAAGAGAACTGATGTTTAAAATAGCCCTTTCCAGGGAAGCCGTAAAATACTATAAGAAGGTAAGCGCATCTACAGCAGCAAGGTTGGACAGGTGCTTTACTAACCTGGAGTTCGAACCTCTCAAAGGCTCCAATATCAAACCTCTTAAAGGAATACCCGGGAAATACAGGTACAGAATCGGAAACCTCAGGGTGGTATATGAAATTGATTATGCCGGTAATACCGTTTACGTACTAGCCGTTCTGCCCCGCGGACAGGCTTATCGCTAAGCTGTCATATACGCATGAAATGACAAACATCCCCATGTTCGTCAAGTGGTAGCTCCATTCTTGCGGATGCTTGTCGTTGAAAAGAGACTCAAACAGTCCCATAACGACCCGAGCAAATGAAACCTTCGCGATTGTGCTTCCACCTGCCCCTCTCTTTGGCTGGGGGAGGCAGAACGAAGATTTTTAAACCCTGATTCGGACAAGTGTGGGTATAAATAGTAACTTTTACGGAAGGGTACGATTTTTTATACAGGCGGATGCCATGAAAATATTCAGATTTATCCTGATGATGATTTCTCTGGCGGTTGTTGGTGTTGTCTTTGCTACAGCCGGAGCACTGATAGGGGGAAAAATAATTGGACCAAACGACATGGAATTTGGGGGACTCGGCCTGGCCATAGGCGGCGCCCTGGTTGGTTATCTCCTGGGAATCATAGCCGGTCTGCTGCTTGTAAAAGCGCTTTTTCGCCGGAAAGGTTCAGTGCTGTTGGGAATACTTGGCGCCGTTATCGGGACTATAGCTACGGTGTTTCTGGCCGGACCTTTGAATCTGAATTCCAACATCAATCTCCTGATCGGGTTTTACATGCTGCTTGTCACCGGCTTATCCGCAGGAGCACTGTCTCTAAAGAGATAATATATTTTTATTCGCTGGTAGAGTGGTGCCGGTGTTTGTTCACAGGTAAATACTCCTTCATTCGCAACAATATTCAGTCTAATGTCATATTTATCCCTTAAATTTCAATACTTAAGTCGATATGTTAACGTTTTGTTAACCCTGTATGCAAAGCACAATTCGCGATCTTGACTTAAACCTGCTACTCGATTAAAGTAATAGTAAATTTATGTATTTTAGAGAAAAATCGAAGGAAATAAAATTCATTATTCCGGTCCGGACTTAGCAATCAGTTGGAATAGGGACAATTTGATATTGAAATAAACTAAAAAAGGGAGGTGAAACTTGGCTGGACTGATAGCGACATTATGCGCTCTATTTGTATTAGCTGTTTTGTTTCTTCCATCTATCAGAATTATCGGGCCTACACAGGTTGGACTTATCAGAAAGAGATTTGGCTCAAAACTGTCTTCTGAAAATCCCATTGCCTTTAGCGGTGAAGCGGGCTATCAATCTGAGTTACTGATGCCCGGCTGGAGATTCAAGTTCTGGATTATCTACAGTATAGAAAAGTTTCCCTGGGCTCAGATCCCCGCCGGGGAAATCGGTGTGGTTATTTCTCAAGTCGGCAAACCTATCAGAGTCGGCGCCAAGTCTGCCGTATATAAAAAAGAATTCGGTATATTTGAGGACCTGAAAGCATTTGTAGATAATGGAGGACAAAAGGGCGTCCAACGACCTGTTCTGCCTCCGGGAACCCTGGCCCCATACCATCCTGTCGGTTTTTTGGTTATTACCGCCGATAAAGTTTACGGTAAACCCATCTCTCCGGATCTGGCCGAAACTGCTAACAGGAGAGGCGGACTGAAGTGTGATGATTTCGGACTGCATCAGTCAGACCTTCAGGTAAAAATCATTAAACCAACCAAGGCAGGTGATATCGATCCAAAGACACTGGACCTGATCGGTGCCAGAAAGGTCAGGGAAGAATCAATTATCGACACAGTTGGTATTGTTACAACTTTTGAGGGTGATCCTCTTCCCTCGGGAGATATCGCCAGCAGATTAGGCGGATTTGATGATATTGCCGAACTTGAGAAAAATAACGCGGTAGATTCCGAACTGATAGATGCGATAGTAGGCACCAAAAACGACAAACATAACAACTATCAGGATTTTCAGGAATTTTTGGATGCCGGCGGGAAAATCGGTTTACAGCATGATCCGCTGCTCTATGGAGCATTTAACTTGAATCCATTCCTGGTCAGTGTCGAAATAGTACCCATGCTTGTAGTTGAGCAAGGTGAAGTTGCCGTAATCAAGTCTTATGTCGGACAGGTCTCTGAAGACACATCGGGGGAGACATTCAGATACGGTTCTCTGGTAAAGCCCGGTCATAAAGGGATCTGGGAAGAGCCTCTCAGGACCGGCAAATACACGATTAATCCCCGGCTTTATCAGGCTGAAATTGTTCCTACCGCAATAGTGACCCTGAATTGGGCTACGGATGTTTCCGAAGCTCATAAACTTGATGAAAGACTCAGTCAAATTATCGCCAAAAGTCGAGAGGGATTTGTCTTTAATATCGATTTACAGGTATTGATCCATATTTCCGACATTAAAGCATCCAGGGTAATCAGCATGGTTGGGACCATACAGAACCTGGTCAATGAAGTTTTACAGGCCGCTGTAGGAAACCATTTCAGAGATAAATTACAGAGTATGCCGGCCGTTGATTTTATTCAGACCCGGCAAAGGGTACAGGAAGAGGCTTTTGATTATATCAAGCAGAAACTTACTGAATATGATGTGGAAACCCTGGGTGTTTACATACAGGATGTTATATTCCCGGCTACTCTGGTTGATGTTCTGACCAAGAGAGAAATTGCCAATCAGGAAATAGCGACTTACAGGAAACAGGAGGAAGCACAGAAACAGAGAGTCGAGATGGAACAGCAAACCGGCGTAGCCGATATGCAGAAAGACCTGGCCAAATCTCGTATCGGCGTAGAAATAAAGCAGAAAAATGCCGAGGCAAGAAAAGCCGAGGCCGACGGTGAGGCTGAATATATTAGGAAGACCGGTGAAGCGGAAGGCGCCAAGGAACGCGCTATCGGCGAAGGTAAAGCCGCCGGTTACCTCAAGCAGATTGACGCTCTTGGAAGAGAGGGTACTGCTCTGGTCAATGTGATTCAGGCTCTGGCCCAAAATAATGTTCCCATTGTACCGCAGATTTCATCGGGCGCAGATCTCGGACTATCCAACATAATCGGTATACTCACAGCGAAAATGAAGGACGAGTATGATAAAAAAGACAAGAGGTGATATTGTGAACTAACCTATTATTTCATATTATTTCATACCATAATACACGCATGCACTGGCAAACGTCCCCATGTTCGTCAAGTGGTATTAATGCTGTTTCCTGTGGCGCAGCCATTCTCCCTTTCAGGATTAAGGACAGGGTTTTTTCTTTTTACGCAAAAGGGCCGTTTCTGCTAATATTCCAATAAAGCTTGTAAACCATCGAGGAAAGAAAATGGATAAAATAGTTGTGACGCCCCTGCAAAAAATCCGCGTTCCCGAAATACTGGATGTATTAACAAAAGCCTATACCGGCAATCCTGCCCATATCGCCATATTCGGTAAAGACAACTTTCTCAGTAACAAACTTTTCTTCAGTCAGATATTGAAAACCATCCGGAGCGACCTTTTTGTAGTTGAATCGGCTGGCAGTATTATCGGAGTAACAGGCATAATCATACACCCCCGGCCGGCATCTGCGGGACCGGAGTCCAGACAGTTCACGGCGAAATCATTATCAGCACCGGAATCGGTCATAACCCGTTTACAGGAACGGCAGGCGATATGGGATAAAAATGAACCGAAAGAGCGTCATTATCACTTCGGGCCTGTGGCCGTTCTGCCGGAATATCAGCATAAAGGAATCGGCAGCAGTATGATGGAGTATTGCTGCAATATTCTGGACCGTGAAGGCGAACCGGGTTATCTGGAAACGGAGAGCGTTGAAAACTGCCAATTTTACAGCAAATTCGGCTTTCAGGTTATCCATGAAACGGTCTTATTCGGCATTCCCTCCTTTTTCATGAAACGCCTTAAATTCAGCACTTCACTCAAACAATAACCCGTTATTCCCCCTGCACTGTAATTAAGACACAGTTATCCCTGTTATAGCTGCGCCTATTGACTCTTACCTGATTGAGTTATTATGAACCAAAAATAAAGTCAGGTTTTGAGCTGATGATAAAGCGTAATTCCTTCATCATGAAGCGGCTCAGATTATCGGAACGATGGCCCTTATTTTGAGGAACAGTAGCTCACTACCCTCCGGAACTGCGGCTCTCCCGTAACGTGTGCACAGTGGCAGGTCATGGTTATACTAATTTTACGCACTTTGAGCTATTGACGGTATTATGATAATAATATATGATACAAAAAGTCGTTTGCCTTAAAAACCAACGCCGGGGTAAGTTACGAATTGTTTTAGCGGTTAAAAAAAGAGGGTGAGTATCAGCCTGACGCGTACAAACAAGAACAGGAGAGAGAAAAAATGATGAAGCGTATTCTAATGACACTGGCATTATTGCCGGTATTAATGTTGTCATTAGCGGGTAGCGTCCTGGCCACACCGAGTGGGATAAATCTGGTATTAAACGGAGACTTCGAAACCGGCGACTTATCTAACTGGACGGTTTTCCAAACAGACAACGGTGTTACCCAGGAGGGAGTAGAGAGTTTTGATACAACCGGCAGCGGTGCTACTTACGCTGCCAGGTTTAACGTGGGTAAAGCAATATCTGCTGGATCAGGAGCTGGTGGCGGAATATATCAAAGTTTCTATGCTCCAGCCGGGCCATGGGAAGTCTCAACAATGGCCGTCGCGTCTTGGGATCAGGGTACTTACCCAAATAGTGATGGAGGGTTATTCGAACTGCTTGTTGACGGGACAGTTGTTGACTCTTGTGATTTCGGAAATATTGCAGCGGGTGCGATCGAACGCGATACATTATCGGCTACCGGCAGCTTTGCCGCCAGCGGTTCGCATGAGATAAGAATAAAGATAACACGTGACGCGACAACGAGTATAGAAACACCAAATCAATATGTCGATAATGTTAATCTGCAGGTGGATGACTTTACCAGCTCATTGGCTTCCATCGGTGACTATGTGTGGGAAGATGCCAATAGCGATGGTATTCAGGACGCCGGTGAAAACGGTATCGATGGTGTGACAGTCAACCTGTACCAATCGAATAGTACTTTAGCAGATACCACGACTACTGCCGGAGGCGGCCTATATAGCTTTGCTGACCAGGTTCCGGGATTCTACTATGTGGAGTTCATCCTTCCCACCGACTATTCATTTAGTCCGTTGAACCAGGGTAGCGACGATGCCCTGGACAGCGATGCCGACACTGCCACGGGCCAAACGGCTGTTATTACCCTTGATCCTGATGAAAATGACCTGACCTGTGATGCAGGTATGTATGCGACCCCACAGGAAGAACCGTGGCCTGCTTACAGCGTCGGCGGTGAAGTTCAGCCGCTGAGTAGACTAAACGTTTTGTTTCCCTGGCTGGCGCTGGCTTCAGTCATCACCGTGCTGGGAGTGCTTTTAAGATCGAGCCACTGCAAAGGAAGCTAATTTCAAACTGTAAAGCCCGGTTTTATAGCCCTGGCACTAATTATATCGATTGTGCCAGGGCTGACTTTTAAAAGCGGTTACGCTATACGAGATATTTGCCTTATGGACGGTTAAGGTTTGATTTATTAATATCATCTCTGTAGTTATACGTCCAACTTAACGTACATCCCGATGTTTGTCCAGTGGTGAGTATGTCAGCTAATACAATATTGAAAGGTAAAAAGCCACCGGCCTTTTCAAAGCCCCGGGGGCTTTTCCTGCACAAGAAGCTTTCTGATAAGTAATGCCCGACAAAACACCTCCCGCGTCGCAATATTATAATCCGGTATCGCTAACCTGCCCCGGCCAGCTTTCCATTGACCGGAAAACGTGATATTCTATTTGATCAGACACCACATAAGCTGCTGTATAATATATAAAAAAGCCCTGGAGGTGCCGTTGCTTCTTTTATACGGAAGAAACAATGCCGGGAGCAGGAAATAAATTCTAATCATTAATGAGATAAAAAGGAGACCAAGACCATGTTTGAGAGGATTCTGGTGCCGCTGGACGGGTCGGAGCTGGCAGAGGTGGCGCTGCCTTATGCCACCGAGCTGGCCGGAAGGCTGGCTTCCGATGTGACCCTGGTGTATGTGGGAGAATCACCCAGGGATTCTAATCAGAATATACGCGAGTCCTACATGGATAAAATGCTGGCGGCCACCCAGCGGGGGGTGGAAAGGTTCCTGGAGGAACCTGGAAAGCAGGAAATACAGGTAAAATCAGAAATTCTTTTCGGCTACCCTGCGGAAACCATCGTGGACTATGCTGAAAAAATGGATGCCGGGCTGATCGTTATGTCCACCCACGGCCGTTCCGGCCTCAGTCGCTGGACCCTGGGGAGTGTGGCAGACAAGGTGATCAGGGCCACCAGTCGGCCGGTGGAGCTGATACGGGCCAAAGGCGCTCAACCAGACCTCAGAGAGAAGGGAATACTGCTCAAGGCACTCGTCCCCCTGGACGGCTCAAAAGAAGGCGAAAGCGCTATACCCTATATCCAGGAGCTTGCCGTCAAGCTGAAATCAGATATAATCCTCTTTCAGGCCCTGTCACCGGCTTACAGCTCCGCCTCGGCATCGGGATTCGAACGGATCGACTACCCGGACCAGCAAATGGAAGAGGAAAAAGCATCAGCCAGGGAATACCTCGTTAAAGTGGGCGCCGGGTTGGAGCAGTCGGGAGTAACCGTAGAATCAGAAATACGGTTGGGCCATGCAGCCGAAGAGATAATAAAGTTTGCCGATGAAAGGCAGGTCGACCTGGTGGCGATATCGACTCACGGCAGGTCCGGTTTAAGCCGCTGGGTCTTCGGCAGTGTCGCAGAAAAAGTCCTTTATGAAGGGAACTGTCCTCTCTTACTGGTAAGATCCCAAAGCCACGTTAATGATGGGTAATAAAGGAGAACCTGGTCGGTATACGTATACCAGTTATCCTGATTTTAACTTGATACCTGACAGAGTGTGGATTAGAATAGATATGTAATACAGTATAAAAATTCCTTTGTATTCACAAAAGATATTCTATATATTACACGTAAAAAGGGTGCCTTGAAATGAATCCTCCGATCGTCTTCCTCGATATGGGCGGTACGCTGGTCGATTCCCCGGACTTATTTGAAGCGATATCAGCCAGGCTGGTCGGCTGCGCCTCCGATAAAAAGACCTGTCAGACCGTCATGACGACCTTCATACAGGTCTTCCGGGAGAGAGATTCCATTATTCCGTTTCTAAACGTGGAAGGGATGATGGCCAGGATACTATCGGTCCTGGCGGAAAAACACGGGTACAAAGACATCTCATCCCAGGCACACGACATCGTGTTTGAGGTCTATCTTGATAAAGCCGCTCTTTTTCCGGAGGTAATCCCGGTGCTGGACAGACTTCTTGAAAACGATGTCAAGATGGTTATTGCCAGCGATGCCGATACACATCTCATGGATGAAGAGCTGAAGAAGTTCCGTCTTGAAAAGTATTTCTGCGACATTTGCGTATCCGATTCGGTCAAGGCCTACAAACCGACAGCCGGATTTACCGGCTACCTGAAGAAATATACCCTGGGCAACGAAAAGGACTGCTACTTTGTGGGAGACAGCCAGGTAGATGTGGAAAGCGCCGGAAGACTGGGCATCAAATCGGTGCTGGTGGACAGGAATAAATCCGGCCGGAACTACCAGGCTGATTATGTGTTCAGCGACCTGACCGCTTTACCGCCGGCCCTGAGAATATGAGGGGTGTAAGACTATATTCTATCCAGACCCCGGGCTATTGATTCATCTAAATATAAAATATACATTAAAAAGCAGTCCTCCCAAACTAAATATTACCTTATTATAAATAAGATAGCATTGTCAACCTTGATTAGCCATCTAATAGCCTCAAACAGGCATGAGGTTTCTACACCAATTTGGTGAAAATACTCAGGCGTGATCAGCCTCGTCAGATGGTGAATCAAGGGTCAATATGCCTGGCGGTTACGTATAAAAGGTTGATTCCAAGTTGGCTTTATCTATAATTCCACCCGTTGCAGAAACGATGCCACCGCTTCCCTGGTCGAGTAGCGAAAGCGGAAATTCACCCTGGTTTCCAGGGCTTCAGTGCTTACCAGGGGCGGGTACTTGATGAAATTCAGCCCCACCGGCGGCGACTGGCTCTGAAGGTGCAGCTTCCAGCTCAATGCCAGCAGCGGCCTGATCATTTTTTCGGGGATAACTATCATCCTCTTCCCCGCCAGCCGGGCGATTTCGCTGTACCTTATTTCTCCGCTGCCGGCTACGTTGAAAACACCGGGGACAGGCCGTACCACCAGAGATTGGACCAGGTTAACCACATCGTCCTCGTGGACAAACTGCATCGGCGGATCATGGCCCTTCAGACGCATCATGCAGGGCATCTGCATCATTACCGTCGAAATGGTGTCAGCGGCATGCGGCCCGATCACGGGACAGGTCCTGAGCACCGTAAGCCGGATATCCGGACAGGCCAGGCTGAAGTCCAGCAGGATTTTTTCCGCTTTTGCCTTGTCTTCTGCATACTGGAAACCGGCCGGGGGGCGGAAAGGACGGTCTTCTTTCAGCGGTACGGGATTATCAGCCAGGGCCCCGTAGACGGTATGGCTGCTCAAATAGAGGATGTGCCTGACCTTTGCCCGCCGGCAGGCCTCCAGGAGGTTGGCCGTGCCTGCGACATCCACCTGCCCGGCCTCCTTTTTGCGGTGTGTCGGCTTCAGGATGAAGGCCAGGTGGACCACCCTGTCAATGCGGTTTTCCAGCAGGATATCTTCCAGCGGCTGTAAAATGCTCCTCTCATAAAAGTGCAGTTTGGCCGTACTTTTGGAAGGCTGCCGTATATCCGTACCGGCGATCAGCCCTATCTCCGGTAGGGAACTCAGCCCGGCCAGCAGCCGCTGCCCGATGTAGCCCGAAATACCGGTGATCAGCACATTTGCGGTTGGTCCGCTCATACCATTCTCCTGTTATTATCTTCAAACAACAACCAGGTACCGCACCGTTATTGGAGTCAGGACCTGGCCGGAGCATCGATCACCTCAAAGCTGAGAAGGCCAATGCCCTCCGCTACGAAGCCTATCTTGAGCTTGTGAGGTGCATCCTCCAGGTTTGTCCCCTTTACCACTATGGTCAGGTTTTTATTCATCGGCAGGGTAAAGGGATTTTCCGCGCTGACCGAGCTGAAGGGCACCGGCTGAGAGTCCGGCATATAGTATGAACTCTCCAGCGGCAGTTCCTGCCCGTCCAGCACCAGCGGCAGAAGCTCCTTGCCGTAGCCGGACCCCAGGGTATTTTTCAGCTCGAATTGGAAGCCTTCGCCGTTGTTGCGCAGGCTTCCTTTCACATACAGCCTCTTGAGTAAAAAAGATGGTACCGCTACCATATGGACCTCCTCTTATCTTAAAAAACAATTCCGGGTGATTTATTACAGCCGGTCAGCGCCGTGTATAAAGGATGCACGGGTTTTCAAGCAGCTATCCATGTGCCATCTTGAAATAGGCCCTGCCGGCAGAGATGCCCTCCTCAGTCAGAAGATTGACCCTGCCCAGGGTCAGGCAGAGATAATAAGCCCTGGAGGTCTTTTCAACCAGCTCGCAGACCAGCAGGGCTTCTCGCAGGTCTCTGCCCGCTCCGACCATACCGTGGTTCTTCAACAGCACGGCATTCCTGTCTTTCAAGGCGTCTATCACATTACGGGTCAGCTCGTCGCTTCCGGAGGGCGCATACTCCGCCAGTCCGATCGTTCCGCCGATCATGCAGACCTGGTCTTCCAGGATAGGGGGAATTTCCATGCAGGCTACAGCCAGGGCGCTGGCATAGACCGAATGGGTATGTATCACCGCCCGGATGTTTTTTCGCATCCTGTAAATTTCAATGTGAAGCAGGCTCTCGGAAGAAGGCGGCAGTTCCCCTTCAACCGGTTCCGTCTCGAAATCGATCACCGGGATTTCCTCCGGCATCAAAAGATCGTAATAGCGGGAAGTCGGGGTAATGGCCAGCATTTCCCTACCGTCTTGCGGGGGAAGGCGCAGGCTCACATTCCCCGATGTCCCCAGGGCCAGCCCCTTTCCCGCCATTTCCCGGGCTGTCTCCAGCACCATTTTCTTTTCATCCAGCCATTGACTCAATTCAATTCCTCTCCCATTTCTTTCAACCTGCGGCCCGCGGCCAGCCAGTGTTGATAATATTCCTCGTATTCAGCCGCCATCAGGCGATCAGGCTCAGCGGTCTCCAGCGGAGAACACATCTCTGTCATACATTCTTCCAGACCTGAATATATACCCGATCCCGCGGCTGCCAGCATGGCCGCGCCCAGCCCGGAGGTCTCGGCTACCTGGGCAAAGCTCACCGGACAGCCGGTAACAGCCGGCAGCAGCTTTTTAAGGCAGGAGCTGCGGACCAGCCCGCCTCCCATCCTGACCTGGCCTGTCCTTCGCCTTGCAACCGCCTCAAGCTGTTCCAAATTCGTCCTGACGGCATAAGCTATATTCTCCAGTGCAGCGCGGTACAGTTGGGCCCTGCCTGTATCGCAGGCGCTGAAGGGCAGGGGGAAGATGAAACCGCCCCAGCGCAGGCCTAGGTTACGCGAGTCCATGGTCTCCGGCCCGATAAAGGCCAGTACACCCTCCGCCCCCGCCGGGACTGACAAAGCCAGCCGGTCGATCAGGCCGTATTCTTCACCCGCTGGCAATCCCTCAGGATGGGACAGGTTCATCCGGACCCATTCCAGGGCATGACCGGACTCTCCGCTGTTGCTCTCCAGTATCCATCTGTCCGGAAAGGGATGGCACCCCGTCCAGGTGCGGCAGGCGGTATCGAAGACAGGAGCGGCGGTCACCCTTTGAAGCGTTGTACTCCAGCCGGAGACTATCCCTGTCTGTCCCTCTTCTGCCACCCCCATACCGATCAGCCCGCAGTGGGAATCGGGCGCTCCCTGTACCACCGGGGTACCCTCGGCCAGTCCCGTATCAGCCGCCGCTGCGGCAGTCACCCGTCCGGTACGGCTGCCGCACTTGACCGGGGAGGGACAGAGCAGGCCGGGCAGACCCAGCAGTTCCATGAGTCCCTGCGATACCTGACGGACGGCAACATCCGCCAGCCCCAGTTCCACCGCTTCACAGATCTCGCCCGCCCTCGTTCCGCTCAGGCGAAAAAGCAGCCATTCACCGATAGATAACACCGTGGACACCTTTTCAAAAATATCCGGGCGGTTGTTGCGGAACCATATCAGGCGGGCAGGCGCGAAAAGCAGGGACGGCAGGTGACCGGTTATGCGATAGATATCCGCCGCCAGGCTGGTGTCCAGTGCCAGCCCCTCCGTGACCGCCCTCAGGTCGATATTGGGTCCCGCGTACAGCTCCCGGCCGCTGCCGTCAAGAAAGACCATACCCTCTCTCTGGCTGGCGGCGCTGATGCCAGCCAGGTCCGAAGCCTGAAGGCCGGAGGACCTGAGAGCCAGGGAAATCGCCTCACAGGTGGCGTTCCACAGCCCGGCCGGGTCCATTTCCCTCCCCAATGACGCTTCGCCGGACAGATAACAGCAGGTATATTCCCGGCCTGCGTGAGAGACCATATTACCGTGCAGGTCGAAAACCAGGCAGCGCAGGGCGCTTGTGCCGGCATCCAGGGACATAACATACTCAGCGGCCATTTCCTCTCCAGGCCTCCGGATTGAGCAGGTTGACCGGCCGCGTTCCCTCCAGGAAGCGCATTATATCAGCGGTAATCATGCCTGAGTAACGCACAATGGTGTTATCCGTGGCCCCTCCGATATGCGGGGTCAATATCACATTGTCCATCTCCAGCAAGGGACTGTGCCTGGAAAGGGGATGCGTATCGAAAATATCGAATGCGGCCCCGGCGATCCTGCGGTCTTCCAGGGCACTCAGCAGGGCCTTTTGTTCTATTGCCTCCCAGGCGGCGGTGTTGATCAGCAGGGCGGAAGGCTTGATCAGGCCTATCCGTTCAGGCCCGATAAGTCCCCGGCTGCTTTCCCCGGCCGTGCAGTGGAGAGTGATCAGGTCGGACTCCTTCAGCAGCGTATCCAGGTCCACGGGCTGGACACCGGCTTCAGCCATTTCAGCCCGGTCCACGTAAGGGTCGAAGGCCAGGACCGCCATATCGAAAGCCCGCAGCCTGCGGGCAACCTCCCTGCCTATCGATCCGAAACCGATAATACCCGCCGTCTTTCCGCACAGCTCCACCCCGCGCAGCGAGATATACGGGCCCACCGGGTCTTCCCAGCAGCCGGAGGATACCGTTTGATGGGCTGTGGGAATTCTGCGGGCCAGCGAAAGGGCCAGACCGACGGTCAGCTCGGCTACAGCCGTGCTGTTCCGGCCGGGAGTATTGACAACCAGCACTCCCCGCCTGGTAGCCGTATCCAGGTCAACATTATTCACCGTGCCGCGGCAGACCCCGATCAGACGCAGCTTTTCCGTCTCTTCCAGCACCTCTTCAAAGATGAAATCGGCTTCCATCACCACGATCTGTACATCCTGAACATTGACATATTCCAGGAACTGCTCAGGCTCAAGGAGAGTTTTCGTCTCAGTCCAGTTCCGGTAAATAATCTCCATGCGTGATCTCAGATGTTCCAGGGACTGCTTATCGAACGGGGCCAGGATTAAGGCTTTCACGCCGCACACTCCCTATCAATTCCCGGTCGGGCTGCATACCCCCAATCTCCCGGCATCCCGTCCTGATTATTTCCACTGATTGTTCAATGTCAACTTCGGTATCCAGACAGCCGTTTTTAAGCAAAGGAATGACTACTATCAGCGGACTGATACTATCCCGGGCCAGCGACTTTACCCCCTCCACTCCTTCTTCAAGCTCCTTTTCACAAGCCACGGCTACAATCGCCCGGGGACGCTTCTCTTTTACATACTGAACAGCCATACGGCCGCCCGGGGCCACGCACACACCCAGGTATCCGGATTCCAGCGCAGCCGTCCTCAGGAGATTAACAGGGCACTCCGGATTGCAGGCCTGACACTGAAGCCCCTCCCGGTCATACCTGGCCGTACAGGTCTGGCTGCGCCGCAGGCAGTGGGGCAGCAGCAATATACGCTGACAGGGTTCTACCCTGTAAAGTTGTTTCAGATTATCTTCCATTTTCTTCCTCCAGAATAGACAGGTATTGTCCCAGTGCCAGAAGCGGGAAATAGATGCGGTAGAGATCGTATCTCAGGTAAAAAGCCCGCGGAAAACCGGTACCGGTATAATATTCCTCTTGCCATATGCCGTCTTCTTCCTGCCGCCGCAGCAGGTAGAGGATGCCCTTCTCAGCCGCAGGAGATGAAGCCTGTCCTGATGCTATCAGTCCCATCAGCGCCCAGGCTGTCTGGGAAGCCGTGGAAGGGCCCTGGCCTCTGAGAGCGGGATCGTGATAGGTCCGGCAGGTCTCACCCCAGCCCCCATCGGTATTCTGCTTCGACTGAATCCAGCCGGCAGCACGCGTTATGTAATCCCGGCTCATATCTTCACCCGCCGCCTTCAGGCTGACCAGCACCAGGCCGGTGCCGTAGAGGTAGTTGACCCCCCAGCGCCCGTACCAGGCCCCGTCCTTCTGCTGCGTCCTTTTCAGATACTCAATTGCCCGTCTGAGCGCAGCGGAATGGGAGTCTATACGGCTTGCCAGTTCCACGGCATGGGCGGTGACATCGGCCGAGGTCGGATCAAGCGGCGTCATAAAATCGGCATAAGGGACGTTTGCCAGCACCTGTTTGTCGTTGTCCCGGTCGAAGGCCGCCCAGCCCCCGTCGCGGCTCTGCATCCCGCAGACCCAGCGATATCCCCTGCCGGCGGCAGCCCGGCAGGCGGAATCTTCACTTCCGTTGAACTTCAGACTGAGTAAAGCCCTGGGCGCAACAGCGCTATCGTCGATATCCGGATAAAAATCGTTATCGAACTCGAAAGACCAGCAGCCGGACCCGGCGCTGGGGTTTTTAACAGCCCAGTCACCCCGTCGGCGGACCTCCTTTTCCATCAGCCAGCGCCCTGCCTGAAGCAGTGAGGGATGGTCCTCAGGCAGTCCGGATTCCAGCAGGGCCAGCAGGGACCAGGCGGTATCCCAGACCGGGGAGGTGGCCGGCTGCATCCTCAGGTATTTTTCCTCTTCCACCAGGAACGGGGCCAGTCCTTCCAGGCCTTTGCGGATCACCGGCGATTCCATCCCGTAGCCCAGCGATTTTAAGACCATCATGGAGTAAATCCAGGGCAGCATGATCCCCCCCCAGCTTCCGTCACGCTCCTGGTGTTCAACGACCCATTTTTCCACCCTGCGCAGCGCCGGGCGGCGGAGAGGCCTGACCGGCAGTTTTTCAATGAGCTTTAAGACCCTGTCGGCTGCCAGGAAAAAGCTCTTCCAGCCGAAGAGACTATCGCTGACAGCGGGAACAAAATGCCGTTTGGCTTTCTCTTCCAGATAAAGCTCCTCAACCCCGGCGCCCTCCGGAACGCGGCAGACCGGGCGCGTGTTCAGTACCAGCACCAGGGCCATGATGGTTTCCCTCGACCAGCTCGCGAACTCGTAAATATTCAGGTAAAACCAGGAGGGTAAATAGATGATCTCGGGGGGAATCGAAGGAGTACCCCGGTAGTCGAACTGGCCGAAAAGAGACAGCCAGATGCGGACGATGGTATTGGTCTTCATCAGGCCGCCGCGGGAAAGTATAAAATCACGGGCTTTCTGCATTTCTGGATTCGAGGCCGGGATACCCGCCAGTTTGAGGGCGAAATAGACCTGTACGCTGACATTCAGATCGCCCGGTCCTCCCGGGTAGGTGCTCCACGAACCATCCGCATTCTGCCTGCTTTTCACGTAGCAGACCACTTTACGCTGTTTTTCCGGGTCCACCCGCCCGGTCATGAAATACATCAGGGGGATATACCCGGCCGAGACACTGGCATCGGCCTCCAGCTCCCCCACCCAGAAGCCCTTTTTATCCTGTATGCGGAGGAGATATTCCCTTGTCCTGCGGATACACTCCTTCAGTCTGTCGACATCGGGTTTATTCCCGGATACGGACGTTTGAACCCTCTCATCACTGGTAATCATCTGCTTTCCCTCTCTCTCCGGCTGCTATCAACCTGAAACCGCGCCGGTCAGCACTGGCAGGCGGCACGGGCTGAGCCAGCCGCTGTCAATATCCACACGAAGGTGCTGATATACGAGAACGATATTAACCTGCATAGCCGTTTTCCCTGAACCACTTAACAGCTTTCCTGAAAGATTCCTCCACGGGTGTTTGAGGCAGGCCCAGCTCTTTGACAGCCCTGGAGCAATCGAAATGACGGAAATGGCTTGAGGCCTTGACAGCCGCCAGCGGGATGCGGGGATAGCGGCGCAGTATTTTGCCTTCAATCAGCTCATCGGCATATCCGGCCATCAGGGCCGTCCAAAGGGGAAGTGTAAGACGGGAAGCCCTGATCCCGCTTATTTTCTCCAGCAATGCCATTATCTCCCGCAAAGTCATGTTGCGGTTGCCCAGCAAATACCGCTGTCCGCTGCGGCCCTTTTCAAGAGCCAGGATATGGCCCCTGGCTACATCCTCCACATCGATTACGTTCAGTCCCGTATTGACGCAGGCGAACATTTTGTGGTTCAGATAATCGGTGATAATCTTGCCTGTGGGAGTGGGTTTGACGTCATAGGCCCCGACGGGCGTGGTGGGATTAACGATTACCACGTCCAGCCCTTCGCGGCTGGCCTTGAACGCCACTTGCTCTGCCAGGAACTTGGACTTCTTGTAGTCGCCGGGAATCCTGCGCAGGTCGCCCTGCCCGTCCTCGTTGCCCTGCCCTTCGCCGTTCTCAAGTCCTATCACCGATTCACTGCTGGTATATACCACCCTTTTAATCCCCGCCGTCCCGGCGGCGGATAATACAGCGGCAGTCCCCTCCACGTTGGTCCTGTAAATCATCTGCGGCGTAGCCGACCAGAAGGTATAAAGTGCGGCGGCATGGAAAACCGCTTCGCACCCTGCCATCGCCCTCTCCAGCGAGGAACTGTCCAGCAGATCACCCTCAATTATCTCAATGTCCAGATCGTTCAGACAGCGGGTATTGCTGCCCCGTCTCACCAGCGCCCGGACACTGTACCCCCGCCCGACCAGTTCGCGGGCCAGGTTGCCGCCGATAAAGCCGCTTGCTCCTGTAACCAGCACTTTCATTTTTCCTACAAGTGCCTCAGCATATTCTTTAAAAAAACGGACAGGCCGGCTGCCGCCAGCCGGTATTTCCGGTAAACCCCGAACATTTCCTGCACCTGTCCGCGCATAAACAGACATTTTAAGACCTCGGAAATATCGATCCTGCCTCCGGCGGTTATTTCCTCCAGGAACGACAGGTCGTCCCCCACGGAATCAAAGATGCTCCTCGCTGATAGAAAGGGGAGGCCCTTTTCTAGAGCCTTCCGCCCTATCCAGTAGCTTTCCATATCCACCACATCTGCGGAAAACCCAAGCCCCACTCGCTGCTTGTCGGCGGGCGTGGAGCAGACCTCCTCGACGGTCACACCCCGCCCCTTCATAACAAGCAGACCCCGGACGTCAGCCAGTTCAACGGCCTGTCTTACCATTCCCGCACTACACTCCAGGCGGGGGAAATCTGCACGGCCTTCCCGCTCGCCGCATCTGACATCCGTGTACACAATAATGTCTCCCGCCCTGGACCTCTCGTTCAGGGCTCCTCCGAATCCGGTCGAGACCACCCGGCTGACGGGATAGCTTCCCAGTACACGGTCAGCGGCCCTTTCGGCCTTCTCCCTGCCCATGCCTGTCACCACCAGCAGGACGGTTTTTTCGCCGCATATGCCTTCATGTATTCTGCACTCTCCGTATTGCGTAGTATGATATATCCCCGCATGTTTTTTCAGGTCTTTGATTTCCGCTTCCAGTGCACTGAAGACTGCCAGCATGGTTATAAATAGATCCCCCTGAGTGTTTTCCACAGATTGGACGGACTGCGTTTTATAGCGGAAAGGGCGCTGGCTTCGAAACCGCAGTGTACCATGCAGTTGGCGCAGCGCGGATTATTCTCCGCACCGTACCTGGACCAGTCGGTATCTTCCATCAGCTCCCGGAACGAGCTGCAATGACCGTCCGTCAGCAGGTAGCAGGGCCTTTTCCATCCCCGGGGATTGCGGGTCGGGGTACTCCAGGGTTTACAGTCCAGGTCCAGTTTACCGGCCAGGAAATCAAGATAGAGGGGAGTGTTATAAAATGGAATACTCCGCCGCAGCCTGTACAAAGGATAAAAAATCCGCTGCATCTCCTGCCTGGAGAGGAACGAGTCCGTACCCACGGCCTCATAGCTGAAAGCCGGCGCCACCATGATGCCGTTGACCGGGATTCCCGCCAGCAAATTGAACAGGTACCGGATTTCTTCTATATCCGTCTGCTTGTACAGCGTGGTATTGATCAGGACCTGGAAGCCCGATCTGCGGGCGCTTCTGATAGCCGAAACAGCACTGTCGAAGACCCCTTCTCTTCCGGCCATCCTGTCATGACTCCCGGCCATCCCGTCCAGGTGCAGCACGAAGTATAAATGCGGGTCCGGTCTGAAGCGTTCCAGAGATTTCTCCAGCAGCAGGCCGTTGGTACACACATTAACAAAGCGCTTCTTCCGGATGATGCCGCTGACGATTTCATCGATGCGGGGATGCAGCAGCGGCTCCCCGCCGGTGATGCTGACCACCGGAGCCCCCGCTTCGTCAACAGCGGCCAGACATTCCTCCAGGCTCATTGTCCTGTCCAGTATGTCACTGTATTCCCGTATACGTCCGCAGCCGGCACACTGTAGATTACAGCGAAAAAGGGGTTCCAGCATCAGGACCATCGGATACCGGTTTGCACCCTGCATGGTTTTTTTCAGCAGGTATCCGGCCAGCGCAGCGGTCAGTTGTCTCGAAAACCTCATATGCTACCTGCACTTTTTTTACTAAAGGTGAATATTTCAGCCTCCTGATATCAGGGGCTCCCGCGCAAAACATGGCTATTCTCAATACTTCGGTCATTTCCCGGATGAGGCTCTCGACGGCCTCACTCGAAACAAGCGCCGCTTTCAACAGCGGGGCGGCGATACCGGCTATATCCGCTCCCAGGGCAATAGCCTTGGCCGCCTCCAGCCCGGAGCGTATTCCGCCGCTGGCAAAAAGGGGCAGTTCGGGTACGGCTTCGCGCGCCATCCTGATCGATTCAGCGGTGGGAATACCCCAGTCTGAGAAGGCCCTGGCTACCCGGCCGGACTGCGGGTCTTCCGTTCGCAGCCTCTCGATTTCGCTCCAGCAGGTACCTCCCGCTCCCGCCACATCGATCCCGGCCACACCCGCCTCCGCCAGGCTCAGGGCGACCTCCCCTGAAATACCTCCCCCCACCTCCTTGACAATCACGGGCACCGGCAGCCTGCGGCAAACAAGCCCGATTTTTTCCAGCAGACCGGCAAAGTCCGTATTTCCTTCAGGCTGAAGGGCTTCCTGGAGGGGATTCAAATGCAGTACCAGGGCATCCGCCCGGACAGCTTCGACGATCCGCAGGCACTCCGCAACGCCGAAGCCGTAGTTGAGCTGTACCGCTCCCAGGTTGGCAAAAAGCAGGATATCCGGGGCAACCTCCCTTACGCGGAAGGTTGATATCAGTTCCGGGTGTTCTATCAGGCAGCGCTGCGAGCCCAGACCCATAGCCATGCCGGCGGATTGGGCTGCCAGCGCCAGATTACGGTTAATACGCCCGGCCTCCTCTATTCCGCCTACCATCGGTGAAATCAAAAAAGGGGCCTGAAGCCTTTTGCCAAACAGCGTCACGGACAGGTCGACATCAGACAGGTTGATCTCCGGCAAAGCCTTGTGGATGAAAGAATAACACTCCAGCCCGCTGGTAACGCCGCTGAACTGGACGGCTTCCTCCAGCGCCAGCCTCAAATGCTCCTCTTTGCGTTTTTTATGGCCTGAATTGAAAGACTGTTCCGTTTTTCTCATCACGTCCCCACTTAATATTCCCTGCTGGCTAAAAACCGGACCAGCTCGTCTATCCCGGCCCTGCTGACGGGGGACAGTTCCAGGGAATCAAGGATACCGGATGCAGAGGCGCAGTACCTATCAACCATCTCCCGGGCATGTTCCCGCGTATCGACCGATTCAAATATCTCCAGAACTCGTCTGACTGTTTCTTCATCCATCAGGCGGTTTTTATATATGGATATCAGCTCCTCTTTGGTCCCGTCCCTGCTATTTTCCAGCGCGAACACCATGGGAAAACTCTTCTTGCGGCGCAGTATGTCGCTGCCGGCCGGCTTCCCGGTCTCATTGCTGCTCCCCCAGATGCCCAGGATGTCATCCCTGATCTGGAAAGCCAGGCCCAGTTGCCAGCCTGCCTCGCTCAGCCCGGCAATTGTATCTTCACACTCCGTTCCCAGGCTGGCCCCCATCTTCATGGATACCGATATCAATGAGGCGGTTTTGCCCCCGATCATGGTCAGGTATTCCGCCTGGCTGATGTCGTAACGGTTCTCAAATTCGATATCCAGGTACTGGCCCTCTATCAATCTCAGGCTGGTCTCGTCCAGCAGCGCCTGTAATTCCGCCTGTTTTTCCAGGGGCACGCCGTGCCGGCCCAACCTTAATAGTGCTGTGTTGGCCAGTATCCGCATGGCAGTTCCGGCATTGATAGCCTGGGCTTTACCCCACAGTGCCCAGACCGTCGGACGGTGCCTTCTCTCGCGGTCGTTGTCCTGGATATCGTCATGAATAAGCGAAAAATTGTGGACCAGCTCAAGGGCAGCCGCAGCCGGCAGGGCCTGCCGGTAGATACCTCCCGCCGCCTCGCAACTGAACAGACACAGGGCGGGACGCATCACTTTGCCGCTATTTCCCTGGACCGGATTGCCCTTTCTATCCATCCAGCCTAAATGGTACCGCATCATTTTGTAAAGAGGACAGGAGCGGCTGTCGATGACGGATTTGATCTCGCTCTCAATCTCGGAACGGTATTTTTCCAGTAAAACGGGTGTTTTCATACTTCCTCTCCGATCATCTGGCCTGCGGGCGACAGCAGCTCCGGGAAACA
This sequence comes from Dehalococcoidales bacterium, assembly GCA_016926695.1. The sequence goes on from JAFGOB010000059.1 coordinate 35,260, forward strand.
CTCCCGGACAGTCCCGGCTATTCCCCCGGAATTAAGACTGTACAGCGAACGTATCAGCTCCTGTTCCCCGTGCTCGATGAAGATGTCCGGGAGCCCCAGGCATTTCACCTTTACCTGGTTAACATCCCGGACTGATAAAAGCTCCAGCACCGCGCCGCCCAGTCCGCCGCATAGAGTATTCTCTTCAACCGTCAGCAGGCGGCGGGTCTTTTCAGCTTCAGCCAGGATCAGCCTGCTGTCCAGCGGTTTGGCAAAACGGGCGTCGATGACCGAACAGTCCGGCCCTTCCCCGGCCAGTATTTCGGCGGCCTCCAGGGACTCATCGACCAGCGGACCGATCGCCACTATCGCCAGATCGTGTCCTTCCCGTATTTTTCTTCCCTTGCCTACCGGGATTGCTGAATAATCGGCAGGCATTTCCAGGCCTCGCCCGCAGCCCCGGGGATAGCGGATAGCCACAGGTCGGCGGTAATGCACCGCGCTGTAGAGCAAATTCCGCAGCTCGACTTCATCGGCAGGCGAGGCGATATTCATGCCGGGCAGGCAGCGTAAAAAGGAAAGGTCGAAGGAACCCTGGTGAGTTCTGCCGTCTTCACCCACGATGCCGGCACGGTCGACGGCAAAAATCACCGGCAGACCGGGCAGGCAGACATCATGAATAATCTGGTCGTAAGCCCTTTGCAAAAAGGTTGAATATACAGCTACTATGGGAGTACACCCCCGGGAGGCCAGCCCGGCGGCCAGCGTGACGGCATGCTGCTCGCAGATGCCCACATCAAAGACCCTTCCGGGGAACTCAGCGGCCGCCTCTGCCAGCCCCGTACCGTCCAGCATGGCCGCGCTGATGACCGCCAGCTTCCTGTTTTCCCTCATCAGCTCCAGAACGGTCCGGCCGAAAACCTGGCTGTAGGTGGGCGCTTTCGGTTCCGGGCAGCCGGAGGGCGATATGCCGTGGTACCTGACCACATCGGACTCCGCCTCCGCATAGCCTTTGCCTTTCTGAGTTAAAACATGGACCAGTATGGTCCCGCTCTCAGCATCCCGTGCCCTCACCAGGGCCGCCTCCATTTCGCGGATATCATGCCCGTTCAGCGGGCCGAAGTACTTGAATCCCAGCTCTTCCCAGAAAGCGTTGGGAAGGAGCACCCTTTCCATGCTCCGTTTCATACGCCGGCTGATTGTCCAGGCCGATTCTCCGAAAGGCAGACGATGGAAGATACTCCTGGCCCTGCGTTTGGCCTCAACATAGCGGGTGTCCAGTTTCACCTGGTTGAAAAGCCGGGACAAGGCCCCGATGCTGGGAGAGATGGACATGCCGTTATCGTTCAGGACCACGATAAGCTTTTTGCCCAGGTGCCCGGCATGGTTGACGGCTTCAAGCGCTATCCCGGAACCGAGCGAACCGTCACCGATAACCGCCACTACCTGACAGCCGGTATTGTTCAGCTCACCGGCCAGGACCATGCCCAGCGCCGCCGAGATGGAGTTGCCGGAATGACCGGCCACAAAGGCATCGTGCCGGCTTTCCCAGGGTGCGGGGAAGCCGGAAAGCCCCCCGTATTGGCGGAGGGTGGCAAAACGCTGCCGGCGGCCGGTCAATATTTTATGGGTATAGCTCTGGTGGCCTACATCCCAGACGATCTTGTCACGCGGGCTATCGAAAACCCGGTGCAGGGCGATGGTCAGCTCCACCGTGCCCAGGCTGGAAGCCAGGTGACCTCCGTTCAGGGAGACTACCCTGATCATCTCCTGACGGGCTTCCTCCGCCACTTGATCAAGCTCCCCGTAGCTTAATTTCTTGATGTCCGCCGGGGAATCGATTCGGTCCAGTATCCCGGTCATAAGTACAACCCTTGCTGGCAGCGACCATATACTCGCAGCATAATACCTGCTTTCATCAATACGGCGTTAAATATGCCTGGACTTGCAACTTACCTAGACTATCTATGTACCTAGTTAATCTATGTACCTAGATAAACTAGGTATACCACTTGAAAAAATATTTGTCAATAGAGTGATCGCTGAAAAAGTAACATATTCAGTCCACTCTGAGGAAGGCTTAGCCCGACGTGAGAGTCTCTTGAATCCTGGATCCTCACGCTTCGATAAAAAAAAGGATGTATCGAGAAAGGAACCAATCAGGGAGGTTGGTGTGGGCGTAGAATATACACCTGTCTTGATGACTGGCAACCTCCGCGCCGGAGTTGTATTATACATACAAGAGGAAATATCGAATGAGACAGGAAGAAGTACTATCTATCCTTAAGAGAAATCAAACGGAACTGCGGAGCCTGGGTGTTCGCTCTCTGGCACTTTTCGGCTCGGTGGCGCGGAATGAGGCCAGTCTCCAAAGTGATGTAGACCTGCTGGTGGAAATAGAACGCCCCATGGGGCTTTTCGGACTGCTTCGCATCCAGCATTTCATTGAACAGCTTCTTGGCGGCGCTGAGGTTGATCTGGTCGTTAAAGAATCAATACTGGATGAGCTGAAAGATGACATCATGGAGGACGCAGTCCGTGTCATCTAGTAAAAGAAAATGGAAGTTTCGCCTGCGGCATATAATCGAAGCTATCCAGCGCATCAAGCAATATACGGATGGAATAAGCTTCGAGCAGTTTGCCGCTGATATAAAGACTTTTGATGCCGTAGTACGTAATCTTACGATAATAGGTGAAGCCGCCCGCCAGATTCCCACTGAGATAGAAGGAGCTTTTCCCGAAGTGCCATGGGCTGAGATGCGAGCTTTGAGAAACATCCTGACACATGAATACGATAGGGTGGATATCCGCATTATCTGGGATACTGTTCAGAATGATCTGCCGCCGCTGGTTCCTCTGATGGAAAAGATATTGCTGGAGGCTTCTGAATGAGCCAGAGTACTCTCAAAAATCCAGAAAGCTATTGAGACAGGATAAGATAATCTTCACCGCCAGGAAGCTGAAGAAATTTCTCATGTGCCGCCTTTTTGCCTGTGGACCGGCGCCACTGGAGTAAACAGAAAAAGTACCACTCAAACAGACGGAATTCGGTCCAATGTCTGAATATTGGGAAGTGACTGGACCCGGCAAGGCCAGGGAAAAGAAGTCATGTACACCTGCGAGGAAGGTGTGAATAAAATTGCCACAGAAATAACCCTTGAGGAGCGGCCCTATGACCGGTGAATCTATCGTTCCTGTTGAGAGGATTGAAAAAGCCATTCTATTAATCCGCAATGAGAAGGTCATGCTCGATACCGACCTGGCACAGCTTTACGGGGTCGAGACCAGGGTTTTAATCCAGGCCGTCAAGCGCAACATCGAGCGTTTTCCTCAGGATTTCATGTTCCAGCTCGATGAAAAGGAATTCGCCGTCTTGAGATCACATTTTGTGACCTCAAGTGATTGGGGTGGCCGGCGATATCCGCCCTTCGCCTTCACCGAGCAGGGGGTCGCCATGCTCTCCGGCGTTTTGCGCAGCCCGCGCGCCATCCAGGTGAATATCGAGATAATGCGGGCTTTTATCCGCCTGCGGCAGATGCTGGCCTCCCATGCGGACCTCGCCCGTAAACTGGACGCACTGGAAGAGAGGTATGACGCCCAGTTCGAAGAGGTATTTGAAGCCATTCGCCAGTTGATGACGCCGCCGGAACCGAAACAGCGTTCTATAGGCTTTCGAACCGGCCGTGAATAGCATCTTTAATCCGGGAATAAGTTGAAGGTCGCAAATTGTCACCTGAATAATGATAGTCACACTGGTTTTCCTCCGGATGGAAATATGGCTGGAAAATTCACTGCCCGCCCCCATCCCGCGATATATGAGATCAATACCGCGGCCTGGCTGTATGAGCTTTCACTTTCACAGGGGAAACCGCTAAGGCTGGGAGAGGTTCCCTCCGGGGAATGGGACGCCCTGGCCGCCCGGGGAATGGACTACGTCTGGCTGATGGGGGTCTGGCAGCGCAGCCGGGCGGGACGCGGAATCGTACTGGAGAGCAGCGGATTCAGGCAGCTCTTTGACGGTGTCCTGCCGGGCTGGAAGGATGAAGATGTGACGGGGTCCCCCTACGCCGTTTCTTCCTTCAGCCCTTCTGGACTGATCGGCGGCTGGAAAGACCTTGACGCCGCCCGCCGGGAACTGCATCGAAGGGGTATGGGACTGGTGCTGGACTTCATCCCCAATCATACGGCACTGGACCATACCTGGGTAGCCGAACACCCGGAATACTTTATCCGGGGTACAAAAGACGACTATGCGAGGGAGCCTTCCGCCTTTTTCCCCATCGATTCAAACGGACGGATCGTGTATATCGCTCACGGTTGCGATCCCAACTTCCCTCCCTGGACGGACACCGCCCAGCTTGACTATTTTAATCCTGAAGCCCGGCAGGCCATGCTCGGCGTGCTGGAGAAAACGGCCCGGCACTGCGACGGCGTGCGCTGCGATATGGCCATGCTGGTCCTGAACGGTATTTTCCGGCAGACCTGGGGACGGTTCGATAGCGGCGGCAGCCCGCAAAGGGAGTTCTGGAACGAGGCACTGGAAAGAGTGCCGGAGCTGCTCTATATCGCCGAGGCCTACTGGGATACGGGGTGGTCTCTCCAGCAGCTCGGCTTCGACTTCACCTATGATAAAAGGCTGTACGACCGGCTGAAAGATGCCCCTTACCGCGAGGTCTACCTGCACCTCACCGCTGAAATGGCCTACCAGCAGAAGCTGCTGCGTTTCGTGGAAAACCATGACGAACCCCGCAGCCTGGCGGCCTTCGGAAGGGAAAAGGTCAAACCTGCGGCGCTTCTAGCCTCCACGCTCCCCGGCATGAGGCTCTATTTCCAGGGACAGACGGAAGGCAGGCAAGTGCGTCTTCCTCTCCAGTTACGCCGCCTGAAACCCGATCCCGGCAACGACGAAATCAGGGAATTTTATGGCCGGCTTATGCCCCTGGTAGACCGCGACATCTTTCATCACGGCTCCTGGCGGTTGAAACAGGTCTTCCCCGCCACTTCCGATAACGGGGCCTCCTGCGAGGAGGACTCATTTAGCGATGAGGGCTCCTCGCACGATGAGGGCTCCTCTCACGATGAGGGCTCCATAATCGCCTGTACCTGGAAGCTGGCAGATAGGCTGATGCTGGTACTGGCTAATCTCAGTCCCCGGCCCGCCGCCGGCAGGATCAATTTCCCGGACGACGCTGACGAAGAACGGGAATACTCTTTCAGCGACCAATTCAGCCCCGAGTCATTTCGCCGGAGCGGGAAGATAATGGCCTATCCCGGTCTGGTTTTCCCGCTGGACGGGTACGGGATCAAGGTCTATGACATTTCACCGGCATAAACAACCTCCGCATACGATATGAAAATCCCCCCTTTTTTACCTTGCCAAAACGGGTGATTTACCCCTATCATGTAAATTAGTGTCCAGTAAAACAATCAGAGGAAAAAGCCTATGAATATCAGGGAAGCCGGCAGCGAACTGACCGGGATAATAGCAAAACAGGATGCCGAATACATCGAGGTACACCTGGAAGAGAGCCAGTCCAGTCACCTGTCCTACAGGGGAAAAACGCTGGAGTCGGTTGACAAGACGGGCTATGTGGGAGGCAATGTGCGGGCACTGGTAAAAGGGGGGTGGGGCTTCGTTAGTTTCAACAGCCTGGAAGGACTGGCCGCCAAGGTATCGAGGGCGGTAGAGCAGGCTGGTCTGGTCAGCGGAGGTGACGTTAAAATCGGTCCTGTCGAGAAGGTGGTGGACAGGGTTGAAAGCGTCACCGGGCGAAATCCGGTGGATATTCCCCTGGCGGAAAAGAAACAAATCCTGGATGAATATAACGAGCTTATATGGAGTACGCCCAAGCTCCAGACCTCGGTTATCGGCTACTCCGACGGCATTAAAAGCTATATATATTTGAACTCCGCCGGAAGCTATATCGAGCAGGAGAGAGCGGATGTGAATCTCCGTACCACGGCCATCGCCGCCGACAACGGCGAGGTCCAGCAGGCGGGCCTGAGCCTGGGCAGCCTGGGTGAATTCGAGAAGATCAAAGGGCTTCAGGACCAGGTCAAGGGGACGGCGGAACTGGCCGTTAAGATGCTTTCGGCGCCCCAGGTAAAGGGGGGAGAATATACTGTCGTCCTTGACCCCGTACTGGCGGGGGTCTTTATCCACGAGGCTTTCGGACACCTTTCGGAGGCCGACCATGTATATGAAAATCCGCAACTGCGGGAGATCATGACCCTGGGAAAAAAGTTCGGCAGCGATGAATTGAACGTCGTGGACGGGGCGGCCGTACCGGGTTTGCGGGGCAGCTATAAATACGATGATGAGGGTGTTCCGGCCTCAAAGACCTACCTGATACGGGAGGGCGTCCTGACCGGCAGGCTGCATTCGCGTGAGACATCTGCCAGTATGAATGAAACGCTTTCAGGCAATGCCCGGGCGATCAACTACCGTTTCCCGCCCATCGTACGTATGACCAATACCTACATTGAACCGTGTTCCGTTGCTTTTAAGGACATCATCGCGGATATCAAGGAAGGGATATATGTCAGGAACTGGTACGGCGGGACGACCAGCATGGAGATGTTCACCTTTTCCGCCGGGGAGGCCTACATGATACGCAACGGGGAAATCGCCGAGACACTGCGCCCCGTAGTCCTGACAGGCAACCTGTTCAACACCCTTAAAAATATTGACGCCATCGGCAACGACCTGGAAATGAACCAGGGAGGCGGCTGCGGCAAGGGCGGCCAATCACCGCTGCCGGTCTCGAACGGCAGCCCGCATATCAGAATTCAGCGCTGCCTGATTGGAGGCAAATAATATGGAAGAGATACTCGAACTGGCACGCAGGTCGGCCGAGGAGGCCGAGGTGTTCAGTGTATCAACAGAGGAAACCCCCATCCAGTTTCAGGCCAACCGGTTGAAGGCCATTGAAAGCAAACAGACCAGCAGCGTTTCGCTGCGTATCATTAAAAACGGACGTTTGGGCTACGCGGCAGCCAGCGGAGAGATAGACCCCCGCAAACTGGTGGATATTGCCGTCGAGACTTCCCAGTTCGGTATGCCTGCCAGGTTTTCTTTCCCGTCATATACCTCCTTTCCGGAGGTCAGGATAGCGGACGATGAGGTTGAAGCGGTCCCGGTCTCCGAGATGATTGAACTGGGACACAAGATGATCGACCCCGTGGTAAGCAGCACTCCCGGTATTATGTGTGATGCCGGGGTCTCCAGGGAAACAATCTCCATGAAGCTGCTGAATTCACGGGGAGGCCGGGCGGAATACAGGAAGACGGCCTTCGGAATCGGCGTGGGAGGCACCCTGATCAGGGACACTGATATGCTTTTCGTGGGTGATGGACAGGAGTCCTGTCATCCCCTGCGGGATACCGGGGCTGTTACCGCCGTGGTGCTGCGCCAGCTCGAACTGGCTAAAAATATTGCCTCAGCCCCCAACCGGGAGCTTCCTGTTATTTTTACACCCGATGGAGTAGCCAGCGTCTTTGTGCCTGCCCTGATGGCCGCCTTTAACGGAAAAATCGTCCTGGAAGGAGCATCTCCCCTGGGAAAACGCCTGGGAGAGAAGGTCTTCGACGGCAGGCTTTCGCTTTTCGACGACCCGACCGTTGAGTTTGCTCCCCGCAGCCGTCCCTGCGATGACGAGGGTGTGCCCAGCCTCCGTAATGCCCTCATTGAAGAGGGTGTGGTACGCCGCTTCCTGTATGACCTCCAAACAGCGGGACAGGCCGGTACGGACAGCACGGGCAATGGCAGCCGGGGCAGGGGAGGGCTTGTGGCGCCGTCTTCCAGCGCCTTGATTTTCAATACAGGCCAGACAAGCTTCGAGGAAATGGTAGCGGATATCAGAGAAGGACTGGTCATTGAGCAACTGATGGGGGCTGAACAGGGCAATATCCTGGGAGGAGATTTCAGCGGGAATGTGCTTCTGGGATACAAAATAGAAAACGGGAGAATAACAGGCCGGGTAAAGGATACCATGGTATCCGGTAATCTTTACCAGGCGCTGAAAGATATCGCTGCCCTGGGCGATGAGGCCAGATGGGTAGGCAGCTCGCTCTTCACCCCACACATATACTGCCGCAGCCTGGCGGTTGCCAGTAAATAGTACGCAACCAGGTCTGCTGACACTCCGGGAGCCGGACCTGCCGATTAGCCACTGAGAAGTTTATAATGTAAAATAGTACGGAGATTTGGATAATAGCCGGGAAAAGAGATGAGAGATTTCGTTAAGCTTTACGCTCGTCCTAAGCTGAAAAACCCTAATTTGCTGGCTGTCTGGCCGGGAGTCGGTAACGTAGCCATTATCATAGCTACCTACCTGACCTCAAAATTGAGCTTCAAGGACCTGGCTGAGATCCAGCCGATCAACTTTTTTGATCCCACCGGAGTACTGGTGGAAGACAGCATTATCGAAGCCCCCCAGTTCCCTCAAAGCAAATTCTTTTACATCAAAAGCCCTAAAGCGGGCGGAAACGATCTGATACTATTCATGGGTGACGATCAGCCTCCGTCCAAGGGATATGCCCTGTCACATTGCGTTCTGGACGTAGCTGTCCGCTTCAATGTGCAGAGGGTTTATACCTGTGCCGCTGCACTGACGCGCATTCATCACAGCGAGCAGCCCAAGGTCTGGGGAGTTGGCACCAACCAGGCCATGGTACAGGAGCTGAAAAGGCTGAGTTTAAAACAGAAAGGGAATCTACAGATCGCCGGATTAAACGGTCTGCTGCTGGGTGTAGCCAAGGAAAGGGAAATGGACGGCATGTGCCTTCTGGGAGAGGTCCCCATGTATGCTTCGCGCATGCCCAACCCCATGGCGGCCCTGGCCGTATTAAAGGTATTGACCAGGATGATCGGATTTGAGGTGGACTTGAACGATCTAGCCAGGGTAGCCGATGAGACCCGGGAAAAAATGAAGCAGGCCGCTGCTGAAGCCATGGGACAGTATATTGACTATTTTACTCAGCCTATCTGGGAACAGGACCAGGAAGAAGAGGGAGACGATGGAGAGGGTGAGGAGGCATAGATTATGGAGGCGCCTTCCGAAGTAAAACAAATTATCTCCGATCTGAAGGACAATGAGAAGCCGCTGCTGTCCGGCAGCCTGGCCGATTTAAGTAATATCAGTCCCGAAGACCTGTCTTACTGGAATGAAGTATGGTTGGATGTGGAACCGGAGCGGCGGCGGAAAACCGTCAGCCGCCTGGTCGAGCTGGCTGAGGAGAATTTCGAGCTTAATTTCGATAGTATTTTTAAAAACAGCCTGAAAGACCCCGATCCTGAAGTAAGGGCCAAAGCTATAGAGGGGCTGTGGGAGAACGAAGAGACATCCCTCATAACTCCGCTTATCAGGATATTGAACGAAGACGGCTCAGAGATAGTGCAGACCGCAGCCGCCAAAGCCCTCAGTAAATACGCCATGCTGGCTGAATTGAGAAAACTGGGACCATCCAGCACCAGCCGGGTTTCCCAGGCGCTGCTGGATATACTGGCAGATAAAAATAAACCGGTTGAGGTCTGGCGCCGCGCCCTGGAAGCGGCGGCTCCCCTCTCCCTGTCCGAGGTCAAGCAGGCCATCCAGGAGGCCTTTCAAAGCAGCAATCCCAGGCTTAAAAACAGCGCCATATACGCCATGGGAAAAAACTGCGATTCCGCCTGGCTGCCGGTTGTGATCAAGGAGCTGTCCAGTGAGGATGCCGGCACACGCTATGAAGCTGCCGGGGCCTGCGGCGAGATCTGTGACGAGGAAGCCGTGCCTCATCTGATCAAGCTCATCCAGGACAGGGACAGCGACGTCCAGCAGGCTGCCATTTTATCCCTGGGTAAGATCGGCGGCAGTAAAGCCAGGCAGTTCTTGCTGAAGTGCAGACAGAACCCGGATGAAATAATCAGTGAAGCAGCCGAGCAGGCCCTCAGACATATTGATACCGAGGACGATACGTTTCACCTTAAATATACGAGATGACTGATAATAGCAGAATTATACTTCGTAAAAAGAGGTTGACTGACGCCAGGGATGACTATGCCTGGCAAACCGATCCAGAGCTGGTCAAGCTGGATGCAGCTTCCGTTCTGGATATGAGCTACCAGCAATACATGGCCGAGTTCCATTTCGAGCTGTGTTATCCACTTACCAGCCGCCATGAATTCAGCGTCGATACCCTCGATGGCGAGCATATCGGAAACTGCGTGTATTATAACGTCAACCAGGTTGAGAGCAAGGCTGAGCTGGGCATCATGATAGGGAACCGGAAATACTGGAACAAGGGCTATGGCGTTGAAGTGGTCAATGCCCTTCTGGACTTTATTTTCGATAAAACCCATCTTGAACGTATTTATTTGACTACCCTGGACTGGAATATACGGGCGCAGAAATGCTTTGCCAAATGCGGTTTCAGGGAGTACGGGCATATTACCAGGGGCGAACACAACTTCCTGCTGATGGCCATTCACAGGCACGAGTGGCTGAAGTTGAGAGAAGAGTCTGAAGCGCAGGATGGAGCGCTGGCCGGGGCTGAACACGAGTCACGCGAAACTTCCGACTAAAACTACGATATACCTCTTACTACATGTCCGGATCATTCCCATCCACGGCAGGCTATTTCAAGCTCATTATAGACGATATTTCCTGGCTCAGAACATTTTAAAAAGTTAATAAAACAGGCTCATATATTAGAAAACAAGATACTGATTAATCACCCATCTTCCTTTCCCTCGATGGGAGAGGAAGCAAAGGTGAGGGTGCGTAATTTTACCCTAGCCCCCGTCCGTCTGGGGAAAAGCTACTTCATTATAAAGAGATTCAATGCTGTTTTTATGTTCAAGTTCCTGCAAGGCAAGGTTTTCCAGCAGGTGCTTGATCTGTCCATTCGGATGAATTGCCGCCAGATTCGAATAAAGATCGTGAGAAGCCGTTTCTTTTTTGGCCGCCACCAGGAATACCTCTTTCAGCTCCATGGTAGGTGAAATCTCAGGCTGGTTCAGGCAATCGGTGATCTTGTGGTCCACCACCAGCCCGTTGCTGAGCGCTCCCTCTTTAAGCCTGCCATGCAGCAGGTTCTCCAGTACCTGCTGGTGGGACTGTTCCTGGTCGGCCAGCAGCCTGAAGGCCTCCTTGGCGGCAGGATTTTTCACCCTTTGCCTCAGTCCTATATACAGGAACCGGGACATGACCTCTTTCTGAATAGCTGCTTGCAGCACTTCCCAGAGAGTCAGATTGGATACCATCACTTCCCCTCCCATAACTCGCCTTCATCGACAATTATATACGATGCAGGACTGATTAACCAGCATATTTTCATTGACAGGTAGATCCCGGCGGGTAACGGAAAAGGAGAGATAAAATATGGGTCTTGTGCCAGATCTTCGCACTTAATACGCCTTAATTTCATGCTATCTGGTCCCCGGACGGTGCAGGAGACCAGCCCGACAATGCGATCAGGTACTATTTACCATTTGTCAGCGGACGCTGTACTAGCTCCCCGTTTTTATCTATAACCTCTTCAACCCACCTGTAGGCTGCTATCATATTGGGAAAACCGCAGGTGGTGAAAGCCATCAGTACGCAGTGTCTCACTTCTTCCGGGGCGATTCCCTCTTCCAGCGCACGGCGGGCATGCGATCGCACTCCTCCCTCGGAATTCATGCCGATAGCAATGCCCAGTTTCACCAGCCTGCGCATCTTTTTATCCAGTGGACCGGCTTTATGACAGGCATTCGCCAGAGAATCATATGACTTGTTGATTTCCGGATACTGTTTTATGAAATCTTTGAAAATTTCGGGCAAATATCCCATGTTCTCCTCCTGGGCCGGGATTTTGGCTTTATCTTATAACATTATATTCTATTCAGCGCGATTCTTCTGCCTGTTTTGACGCCGGAGCCCCTTTTTACGATAATAGAGGCAGGGAGAGAATATGCGTATAGTGCGTTTTAACAGGGAAACGGAAACAAAATGGGGAATAATAGAGGATGAAATGGTACACGGCCTGGCCGGTAATCCCTTTGACTACTTTGCAGCGGGCATTGAGTTTGAGCGGGACGGCGGGACCTGTCCGCAGGGAGATATCAGGCTGCTCTGTCCCTGTCTGCCCGGCAAGATCGTCTGCCTGGGAGTGAATTACCGCCGGCATGCCGATGAGATGGACCATATCCTCCCCACGGCGCCACTGCTTTTTCTTAAACCCTCAACGGCTGTGATCGGGCCGGATGACAATATCCTGCTTCCTCTGAACTGGAGAAGGGTGGACTTCGAAGGTGAGCTGGGAGTGGTGATAGGTAAAAAGGCCAGGTACGTTTCCGAAGACGAATCCGGGGAATATATCCTGGGCTATACCTGCTTCAATGACGTCACTGAACGCAGTCTCCAGAAAGAGGACGGGCAGTGGACAAGGGCCAAGGGATTCGATACCTTCGCACCAGCCGGTCCCTGGATCGAGACCGGTATAGACGCCGGCGATCTTAAGCTGGAGACCTATCTCAACGGCGAATTGCGGCAGTCAGCCCGCACCAGCGAGCTGATCTTCGGGATACCCTGTCTCGTCAGCTTCATCTCATCGGTAATGACCCTCATGCCCGGCGATATTATCGCCACAGGCACTCCCTCCGGTATAGCGCCCATGAAACCCGGAGACGTGGTAGAGGTCAAGATTGAAAAAATCGGCACGCTGCGCAACGCCGTCTACCAGCTTGCCAAAATCCACTGATTTTCATCCCTCCCGGTCATCACCTTAAACAAATCTGCTCTCCTTCAAAGGATTCTCTATTTTTTTAAGCAACAATCTATCTGAATGTGACAGTTTAACAATCTACTTTACGGTAATGTCTGATATTTATTCTTCCCGGCAAGTTGGACGAAAATCCCACATAAAACAATCGCAGAGAAAGCGATGAATCCAATCCTCATACTTGTTTGAAAAGCTGGGTAGTATTTCGAAGTAATTTGGACATCACCGATATATATAGAAAATATTATCATGACAATACTCATACCAAGAGTGAACCCGATATTTCGCATCATACTTACAGTACCCGAGGCTATCCCAAAATACTTTTTCTCTACAGCACTCATGATGGCATTGGTATTGGGAGAAGAGAAAAGGGCATTTCCTAATCCATGGACTGCCAACGCAAAAAATAATAGCCAGATTGCATGGCTTTCAGCCAGGTAGGAATAAATTAAAAGTGCTATACAAACTAAAAATAATCCTGTCGTCGCAATCTTGCGTGGTTCAATGCGATCAGAGAGACGTCCAGCTATCGGTGCACAAAAAGCCATAAATACTGGTTGCACTAATAAAATCAGGCCGGCCTTCGAAGGGGTAAAACCCTCGATGTATTGAAGATAAAAACTTAAAAGAAAAATTCCCGCAATATGTGCACAGTAGTTTGTGACTGTTGCCAGATTAGAAAAGACAAAAGCTCTATTCCCGGAAAAAAGATTCACGTCGAGAAGCGGGCTAGAAATTCTCTTTTCCCATTGAACAAAAACAGCTATTCCCACCAAGCTTACTGCAATAAGAATAATACCCCGTAATTCGGGAACCAGTGTAAGACCGTAAATCAGTAATATAATAGAAACACCAAGAATAATAGAACCGACAAAGTCGAATTTTTCGCCCCTTGCTTCAGCCCATTCTCCCTTTATTCTAAAAAGTATTAGTAATGATACAAATAGCAGTAAAGCCGAACCGAGAAAGAAACAGCTTCGCCACCCCAGATATTGAGTCATTACCCCACATAAATATGGGCCCACTGAAGATCCTAAATATACAGCCGCGGTGTATATCCCAAGGGCTTTCCCTCTTTCGTTTGGTGGAAAGACTGAGGTTAAGATGGCTACAGAAACACCGATTGTCATGCCATTACCTATTCCATGAATAATTTGATAACAAATAAGTAATGTAACTGAACTGGCGAGACCATCCAGCAGAAATGCCAGTGTAAGGAGGAAGCTGCCGATAAGGAATAATTTTTTCCTGCCGTAGATATCAGCTATGCGGCCAAGTGGAAGCAAGGTTGCTGCCGCAGCTAAAATGGGACCGTTGACCACCCAACCAAGAAGCGTAGATCCAGCAGCAAATTCATTACCAATAGTGGGTAACATTATGTTCACAGAACTGAAAATGATTGCATTGACGAAGATAAATATGACGGAAATCAACAGGACGATATTCTTGCTTACAGTGATATTTTTTACATCTGCCATCGTAAATCCTAAGACTCATGTATTAGTTTTAATCAGTATAACATCATAACGAAAAGCAGTTCACATCAGAGATTTGGGTAGGATATTATGCCGAAGAATATTTACCCCGCTATTAATGCACATTTTGCCGTCCCACCGGCTCAATCTGAGCCAGCCAATCAGCCAGTCTTACCGAATTTAGATATTGAGGGCATACTCTGCTTTAAGGAACGGCGGAAATTAGCCAAACATAATACTGTTGAGTACCATGGGAAGACTCTACAGATTTACCCTAGATCAGATAGGCCCACTTATGCCAGAGCTTATGTAGAGCTACAGTAGAGATTAGATGGGAATCTCTTGGTATGCCATAAGGGGAAGATTTTAACTCCGGGTGAGGCTCAACTGGCTCCCTCTTTCCTGCGTTATAATCCAGATAATGAGACTTCCAAAGATACATCTGACCCCACTACTGTCCAAGATATTTTTTAAAAACATAAAAAGAAGTCCGGAATTCATTCTGGCAGGGGTCTGGGGAAGATCCCCAGCCTTAAATTCCCCCAAAACTGGGGGATAAAGGGGGTTCATAATGGTTATTTGACAAATAACCTGAATCCTTCGAAAACCAGGTTGCTAAAAAGTAATCATGCCTGGTTTAGATTCAAATAAAATCACTATTTTGGACAAGAGTGATCTGACCCTGAAGGTCAAGGATATCCAATAGTAATATCTCCGCCTCAACCTAAGACTATTGGGTAGAAAGATCAAATGTGAAGGTACTATAAATGGAACTTCCCACTATTCTGCAAACTGAATAAGATTCAAATTCTTTTGAAAGCTTATGATGCCTTAACCCCTTTGCACGATACCTATGTATTGATAGAAGGGTGGAGGAGAGAATATAATAAGGTACACTCGTAAAGTTCTCTAGCATTCCAGTCGCCGCCATCGGAGACTGTGTTGTTAGTTGAATTTAGCTGGAAGTAAAAAATCAATCTGCCCAAAAAATGCTTGACCTGGGAAGAATAAAATAGAAAGAGGTACATAATAATGAAAAATGATGTATATGAAAAAATGGCAGAAATATTCGAGTACCCAGGATCTCAGAATCTAATCAAGTATTTGAAGGTACTCTTTAAGCCAGAGGAGGGAGAACTACTGCTTGAGTTCCTCGAACCTTCAACCTGTGAACAGGTAGCGAAAAGGCTGAATATAGACGAGAAAACCCTTTCTGAAAAGCTTGCTGATTTTAAACGCAGAAGGCTGCTGTTCAATAAAAAAGATCAATATCTATTTCATCTGGCAATGCATGGATTTTTTGCCCGCATCGCTAAAGCCAGGAAAGAAGATATACCCGAAGGATTCTGGAAAGCCTGGGATGATTTCATGCCTGAAATAGAGCAGAGGTCGATAACACACAGTATAAAAATAGCTAAAAAGGTCCCGGTAAGTGGAATAATGACCCGTATTGTCCCGGCCTGGTTAGCCATCGCCTCCAATCCCAGCATTAAGCCGGAGGATATCCTACCTGAAGAAGATATTCACGCGATGCTGCGCATGAAAGGCAGTCAAGAGGTGATAGCCGTCAGTGATTGCGACTGCCGTGTAAGAGCGCATAAATGCGATAGACCGGTATTAAATTGCTTTGAATTCGGCAAATACGCGGAATTTAACCTCACCCAGTCATCCAGCCTGAAAGTGGTATCCATAGAAGAAGCCATAGCAATCTCAGACGAGGCTGAGAGGGGTGGACTTCTAAAGAGTGGCGGATTAAGCATGAAGAATGGAGGAGTACTTTGCCATTGCTGTGAATGCTGCTGTAATGTGATGGGAGCGGCAATACGCAACGGGGTGGCTCATCAGCTACGTACTCCCAGCCGCTGGCGCGCCAGAGTAGTAGAAGAGGAGTGCGTTGGCTGCCAGACCTGCGTGGAACGTTGTTTCTTCGATGCAATAGATATGAAAAAGGTCCCGGGCTCAAAAAAGATGAAAGCAGTTGTCGATACCGAGCAATGTATGGGATGCGGTCTGTGTGTTATCGGATGCGAGCAGAACGCGCTTAAATTCGATCTGGTGAAACCGCCTGAGTATCTCTCTATCGACCACCAACAGCAACAAATGTCTCCTTTTGGTGATAAGATGCCTGTCTGGGCGTCCTTCACTTCTGCACCCTAAGGGGAAAGGATCAACATTCTGGTGGAGTTCGGGGTTGTGAAAAACCCCGTCTCCCCGTCCAAGTATTTGAAGCTAAACCAGAAAAACTGTATAAACAAAAAATGAGGCCAATCCAAGATTCGATCTCATTTTCCTGCCTGGTGGAGACGGGAGAGGGTTGGTCTCCATCGACCCGTACAGTTTTTAGCCTCGTTAAAGAACGCAGAGCCCTAATTGTGGAGTTCGTTGCTTAAGTCCCAACACTAAATGATCTGCTGGCATCCGCTGCTGTCGGCTATATTTCTCGATGTGTACCAAAACAAGCTATTGTTATCCAACAAAAAATCTTTTGTTGATCGATGAAGATTTCACTCTAAAACAGATTGTGGTGATATGCTCGGGTTTAACCGAATGGATGGCAATGCGGATAAGTGGCGCGTAGAGCAGTTTCAAATCAGATTGTCTTTTGAAAACAATATCGGTGGCACATTCCGCCTGCATAATACTCCAGCAATAAGTTAAATGATAGGTTTTGATCACCGGACAATACCGCTGTGCGATAATATCCAATACCTGATGAAGGTCTTCCACCCGGATTTTATCGGAGAGTTCCTGGGCCATGGTGAATAATCCGGAGTACTTTGAGCCACGGTTCCGGTCATTGAGAACCAGGCTTCCGGCGTTTTGAGAGCCACCATTCCGGATATGAG
>JAFGOB010000060.1 GCA_016926695.1 Dehalococcoidales bacterium
TATTATGTAATTATGCCCACATAGCTCAGTAGGTAGAGCACGTTCTTGGTAAGAACGGGGTCATCAGTTCGAATCTGATTGTGGGCTCAGAATAAAAGGGGGAAAGTATGGCCAAGAAAAAATTTGAAAGAACCAAACCTCACGTTAACGTAGGTACTATCGGGCACGTTGATCATGGCAAGACTACCACAACGGCAGCCATGACTTTAATATTGTCGAAACAGGCGGGTAGTTCCGTATCCTATAAGAGTTATGATGAGATCGATAACTCTCCCGAAGAGAAGGCCAGGGGTCTTACCATCGCCATCTCTCATATTGAATATGAAACTGAAAAAAGGCACTATGCCCACGTAGATTGCCCGGGACATGCTGACTACATCAAAAACATGATTACCGGTGCAGCCCAGATGGATGGTGCTATCCTTATCGTCAGCGCACCTGATGGCCCGATGCCCCAGACCAGAGAGCATGTACTTCTGGCTCACCAGGTTGAAGTGCCCTCCATGGTTGTGGCTTTGAATAAGTGTGATATGATGGAAGATGAAGAGCTTCTTGAACTGGTCGAAGTTGAGGTTAGAGATCTTCTTGTGAAATATGGTTTCCCCGGTGACAAGGTTCCCGTCACGCGTATCAGTGCTCTAAAAGCCCTGGAATGCGGCTGCGGCAAAACTGACTGCAAGTACTGCGGTCCGATTTTGGAACTTGTAAAAACGGTTGATGACTATATTCCTACTCCCGTACGCCCCAAGGACAAGCCCTTCCTTATGCCGGTTGAAGACGTCTTCAGCATCAAAGGCAGAGGTACAGTGGCTACTGGAAGGGTCGAGCGCGGCGTGATTAAGATCGGTGATGAGGTCGAGATAGTCGGACTCCATCATGAACCCAAGAAGACTGTCGTAACCGGACTTGAAATGTTCCATAAGCTTCTGGAAAGCTCCGAGCCCGGCGATGCGGTCGGAGCGCTGCTCAGAGGCGTTGAGCGTACCGATATCGAGAGAGGGCAGGTCCTGGCTTTACCGGGAAGCATCAAACCTCACACCAAAGCGGAAGTCCAGATTTACGTACTGAGCAAAGAGGAAGGAGGACGTCATACACCCTTCTTCAGCGGATATAAACCCCAATTCTACATCCGTACTACCGATGTAACCGGAACCTTAAACCTTCCTCAGGGCGTTGAGATGGTTATGCCCGGTGACAATATCAAAGCCAATATAGAGTTGATCTATCCCGTAGCTCTTGAGCCCGGTCTTCGTTTCGCTATTCGAGAAGGGGGTAGGACAGTAGGTGCCGGTACCATAACCAGCATCATAGAGTAATATGGCCAGAAAAAAACAAGAAAATAGAATAATCATTCATCTCGCCTGTGGAACGTGCCAGGAGAGGACGTATACTACTACCAAGAA
Source organism: Dehalococcoidales bacterium (assembly GCA_016926695.1). The sequence goes on from JAFGOB010000060.1 coordinate 1,404, forward strand.
TAGAAAGAATGACTCAGCGCGGCTGGAATTAAAAAAATTCTGTCCGCGCTGCCAGAAGCATACGCCTCATAAAGAAGTTAAATAGTATTTGTTAATATCTTTGGAGTTGAGTTAATGACAAGCCATTCAGTAGCTGCCAAGCCGGCTTCCAGCAGGTTCAGGTTCTTTACCGGGATCTGGTATGAACTGAAAAAAGTAGTCTGGCTTTCCAGGAGGGAAGCTGCGTACCTGACCATGATGGTCCTGGTTGTAACGATAGCAGCCGGCATCGTATTATATGCTTTTGATCTTGGTTTCTCAACAGCCATAGATAAACTGCTCCTGGGAAAATGATCTGTAATTTTTACCGAGATAGAATGAAAAGGAGTACTGCCATATTATCGCCAATACGAATAGCTGTAAGAGAGGGCTCGGGTGGAAGATAATGAGATGCGCTGGTTTGCCGTCCATACCTACTCCGGCTATGAAGAAAGAGTAAAAAAGAACCTTGAGCAGCGTATCAAGTTCATGGATACCCGTGGCGATATTGAACAGGTAGTTATTCCTACTGAACAGGAAGTAGAAGTAAAGAGCGGACAGAGACGAAATATTACCAAGAAGATCCTGCCCGCCTATGTTCTGGTTGAAATGAAGATGAATGACCAGAGCTGGGATGTTGTGCGCAACACGCCCGGTGTTACCGGTTTTGTCAGCAGCGGGAATAAACCGGTCCCGCTACAGCCCAAAGAGGTAGACCAGATTCTGAAACAGATGGCTGCCGAAATACCGAAGGTCAAAGTAGGCTTTCGCAAAGGGCAAAGTGTCCGGGTTATTGACGGACCATTTATTGATTCTGTAGGAGTCGTGGATGATATTATTCCGGATAAGGGGAAGGTGAAAGTTCTCCTGTCCCTGTTCGGACGGGAAACACCCGTGGAACTGGATTTCCTGCAGGTTGAGAAACTTTAGGTAGGTGATATAAAAGTGGCCAAGAAAGTTGTAACCGTTGTCAAGCTTCAGATTCCAGCCGGTAAAGCCAATCCGGCGCCCCCGGTGGGCCCGGCGCTGGGTCAGCACGGCGTTAATATCATGGCATTCTGTAAAGACTATAATGCCCGCACGGCAAATCAGGCCGGCACTATTGTTCCGGTTGAAATAACTGTCTACGATGACAGGTCGTTTACCTTCATCACGAAGACGCCTCCCACCTCTGACCTGATAAAAAAGGCCCTGGGTATCGAAAAAGGCGCCCAGACCACCGGTAAACAGAAAGTCGGAGAGCTATCGCGAGCCAAGTTAAGAGAAATAGCACAGATAAAGTCCAAAGATTTGAATGTAAACTCCATTGAAGCTGCTGAGCGCATTGTCGAAGGAGCAGCTCGCAGTATGGGGGTTGAGGTAAAGTAAAATGACTACGCATCATGGAAAAAAGTACGAAGCTGCGATGAAAGAGCTGGATTCTACCAGGCTTTATCAACCGGCGGAAGCGGTATCGACCGCAAAAAAGGCGGCTTTTGCCAACTTTGACGAATCAGTTGAAATCCATTTACGCATGGGAGTGGATATTCGCAATGCCAGCCAGCAAGTGAGAGGTGTGGCGCTTTTGCCTCACGGTCTGGGCAAACAGGTCCGGGTGCTGGTCTTCGCCCAGGGTGAAGCCGAAAGATCGGCACGGGAAGCCGGTGCGGACTATATAGGAAACGAGGAATTAATCAAAAAGATCGAAGGAGGTTGGACCGAATTCGATGTAGCCATGGCTACCCCTGATATGATGGGAAAAATTGGTAAACTGGGTAAGGTGCTGGGACGCAAGGGACTTATGCCCAATCCCAAAGCCGGCACGGTAGTCCAGCCCGGCGATCTTCCCAGGGTCATCGATGAAGCACGCAAAGGCCGTGTTGAATTCAAGCTGGACAAGACCAATCTTATTCATGTAATTGTCGGAAAGAAAAGTTTCGAGGACGACAAACTGGTGGATAATCTCATGGCTGTGGTAGATGCAATTGTAAAAGCCAAGCCGGCAGGAGCCAAGGGGACCTTTATTAAAAGCGTTTCTTTGAGTACAACCATGGGCCCCGGTTTCAAACTGGACCTTAAACCACTCAACGCGAGCTAAACGGACATTAATAAACTGATCTTGTTTTTCGGGTCTCTCATCCGGAGACAGCGGGTTCTCCTTTCAGGAGGAGATTAATACGGTAAGTGCCTGCCGAGGAAGAGGATAGCTTTTTATACTTAAGTCGTATAAAAACCTCGTACTCCGGTGCGGGGTTTTTTTGTAACAGATATATATTGACGTAAGAATTCAACAGGAGTTAAGTAGATGCCGACAGAAAGAAAGAAACAAATTATCGATAGTCTGGAAGAGACCTTCGTTCAAAGCAACTCCGGAATAATGGCGGACTACCGTGGTCTGAAAACGACGGAAATTGTTGCTTTGCGTCATAAACTCAGGGAAAGCGGGGCTGAATTACAGGTGGTGAAAAATACACTGGCTCTGATCGCAGCCAGGAAAGCAGGAAAAGACCGCATAGAAAGTATTCTGGAAGGTCCGGTAGCGATAGCGTTTATCAAAGATGATATCTCTGTATCTGCCAAGGCAATGTCAGATTATATCGCTTCCACCAAAATCCCCATGACTATCAAGGGCGGTTTCCTGGGAAACAAGATGTTGACACCCGAAGAGGTTGCAACTATCGCCACCCTGCCGTCCAGACAGGTGCTGATCGGCAAAGTTTTGGGCGGTATCCAGGGTCCCCTATATGCTTTTATGAACCAGCTCAATGCACCCTTAAGGGGTTTGGTAACAATATTACAGGGTAGAATAAAACAATTAGAAGGAGTTAACTAAAATGGCTGAATCAAAAGTTGAACAGGCGATGGCGATAATCGAGGGAATGACAGTTCTGGAACTGGCTGAGATGGTCAAGGCTATGGAGGACAAGTTCGGAATCAGCGCCGCCGCTCCCATGGCAGTAGCCGCAGCCGCACCTGCCTCGGCTGAAGCGGCTGCCCCGGCAGAAGAAAAAACTGAGTTTACCGTCATACTCAAGGACATCGGCGCTAACAAGATCAACGTAATTAAGGCAGTAAGAGAGCTTACAAGCCTCGGTCTTAAAGAGTCCAAGGAACTGGTGGAAGGCGCACCCAAACCGGTTAAAGAGAATGTCAATAAAGAGGAAGCTGAAGCGGCCAAGGCCAAACTCGAAGCCGCCGGTGCTGCCGTCGAAATCCAATAACCTGACCCTAACAATAAATATAGTTGCCAGGTAAAGGGACGGGATCCCGTCCCTTTACCTGGCGTTTTCTCCGATATATTTTAGTTTCCTCTTGCCTATTTATTTGCCTCGTTAAGGCCTGTTTTCTGCATATTGAAATTTGTCTTGAAAACAAATATATTTATCAAAGGCACAACTATCTCAGGGAGCAGGGTATGACCTCTCATGATTTATTGATATTGATTATAATAGGCAGCGTCTTCGTCCTCTTGGGTATAATAGGATTCTTATGGGCGAAAAGGGAAGAACGGTCATATTACAGTTCCATCACTGAACGGATTGATGTGCGTGAATTCATGGACCATCTACCCTGGCACCCGGAGCCGGGTTCCCTGAAGATAGGCGGTATAATAATTATTTTAGTCGGCATCACCCTGCTGCTTATTGCCCTTGGATTTCATCTCTGGGGATAACATCCGTCCTTTATTTGTACGAGTAGCAGCTTTTCCGTCAGGATCGTCACAACCAGACCGCCCATCGCCTACCGTCTACAGGTTAAAACGCAGCAAACAACGCGGACCAGCCGCCGGTACATGGTGTTGAATCACCTGGTATTTTTCATTTTCTTTTTACCGCTGCCGCCGTATTTCAGTTTGCCCACCAGCAATGCGATAACCAGCACTCCTCCAAATATATTCCAAAAAATGATCGGCAGGGCCTTAAGATATATACCATAGCCCAGCCAGGTCATATTCCCGGCTAAAATCAGCAGAGTAAAGAACAGGCTTAAATCATGAGCGCTTCGAAGCTTGAAAACCCGTATCACCTGGGGTAGAAAGCTGCCGGTGGTAAGGGCTCCGGCCACCAGACCGATTATATCTCCGCCTGACAAATCAGCACCTCCTGAAAAAAATAAGCAATCAGCAAGCAAATCATAGTTGTCATTAAATTGAAAAAACATCGAGAGGAGTAACCATACTTTACATTACGGCGTACTCCTCTCAACTATATTTCCAGCTATCCTAATATTAGCCATTTAACAGCCTGCCGGTCAATCCCGGTCGGCGCCTGCCGCATTTGTATCCGGGCTACTTGAGTTTGCCATGATTATGAATTATCATTTATCCTCACATCATCATTTTCGCCAGGCAAAAAGATCGTCTTGAGGCGGCTATACGAAAAATCTCGTCAAAAAGAATTAGTAACAATCAGAATTTTCCCTTAATGACCGTAGATGTTTCTTTAAAGGATAATGTTTTAAGCGTAATATCCGGAGCATTATCGATTAATGATACACCAATCCACACTCAACGGCTGTTTCGTACTTGTATTTCGTACAGATACAGGTAACAGCGGGCAACCGGCTATTTCGGTAACCTCATATTTCTATTGACAGCGCTGAAAGGGAGTACTACACTCTCATTATGTCAAAACAAAAAATAGGATCCACGGACAGGGAAGCGAATCATACACCTGTTACCTGCATTAAAGACCGCAGTTACGAGGAGGGAAAATGAAAATAAAAACCGTACTGATATTGATAATTCTCGCTATCACCTTTTTGCCATTATCCTGCATTGTTACTTCACATGATATCAACGTTGAGATCACCTGCGATCAATTCAGAGAGAACCATCATATGATAAACAACTTCCAGGCAGAGATAGGCGATAAAATCAGGGTAAAGTTGTGCTCAAATCCCACTACAGGCTACCAGTGGAAATACGAGATGACCGATGAAAATGTGCTCAAGGAAGAAGACCATGACTTCGAAGAGCCCCAGGGCGATGCACTGGGCGCATCCGGAATGGATCTCTGGACTTTTGAAGCGGCCGAAAAGGGAACTACTGAGGTAAATTTGGAATACGGTCAACCATGGGAGGGTGGTGCGAAAGCAGAATGGACATATGTTATAAAAGTGACAGTTGAGTAGAATTCAACTAATTATACTATAGAAAATTATTGAGAAGAGTACTCCGAGGCGAAAGAGGGAGTACTCCTCTTGTCTACACCGGTCTGAGAGAGCCGCAGTTCCGGTTAGTATAGAGCCAATGTTCCGGAACTGCGGGAACCATCCTTCCGGAGGTGA
>JAFGOB010000061.1 GCA_016926695.1 Dehalococcoidales bacterium
CCGTCCAGCGCCTGGCTGATTTCTTGGATTACTTCTTCCTTGATATCATTGTACTGGGTTTTCAGATCAACGAATGGAATGTTCATATGGTATATGCTAAATCCTTTCAATCAAGTGATCGTACGGTTTATCTCTTAGTCCCGTGGTGCATTTCAGGTCGCTGATATCGCACATGACCTGGGCCGGGTTTCCGTAAGCCACGACACCGGCGGGAATGTCTCTCGTGACCACGCTACCGGCACCGATGAGGCTGTATTCGCCGATGGTAACCCGTGGCAGAATGGTACAGTTGATGCCGATTTGGGTGCCTTTATTGATACTGGGACCGCGCATGCATTCCTTGGAATTCGGGCAACCGGGATGCAGGTCGTTTGCCAGCGTGACACCGGGTGCAATAAAGACTTCATCTTCTATGATCGTGTATTGTCCTACATAAACCTTGTTGTGTATCTTGACACCGCTGCCGATCTTGCAGCCGTAGTCGATAACTGAATTATTCCAGATACAGAAATTGTCACCAATATCATTTTCTTCCCGGATAATGGCATTGTGACCCGTTTCGAGGTTGGCGCCAATGCGGCTTCCGCCATATATAATCGTGCCTTCCCGAATCCGGGCATTCGGTCCGATGGTAAGGGTCTGGTCTGCTCCCCGGCCGGCAATATAACCCAGGATCACGCCTTCGTCTACGATTGCTCCGGTCCCCAGATTGATTGATCCTCTTTTATTCAGGTTCACTGGAAATTTCATACTCTTTCAGCCTTTTCATAGATTCCATCAATGTGGTGACGTATTAACTCAGAACCATCGAAGGGAGTTCCAGTTTTTCCCGGCGGCCTTCGTGGGCCATGGATTTGTCAGCGGCTTCCAGGATGCTGGTGACCTTGAGACCAGCCCAGCCGTCGCTTCTGGGCGTTTTTCCTTCCTCAATGCATTTGAAGAAATGGGAACACTCCTGTTTGAGCGGTTCGGCCCCGGTTATGTAAGGAATGATGACATCGCCGTAGCGGTAGTTGGGCGGCCAGCTCGAGAAACCGTTGGTGCCATTGGTCTGAGTAAGGCCCTTATCATAAATATGGATTTTTTCAGATTCCGAGACGTCATCATACACGCTCATTTTCTGGCTGCCGACAATGGTAATTTCACGGATTTTGCGCGGATGAAGCCAGCTAACGTGAACATGACCGATGGTACCATTCGCGAAGAGGATATCCAGATACGCCATATCGCAAACGCCGCGTTCTGCATGCTGGGTGCCGCGGGCGCTAACGGACACCGGGTCCTGGTCCAGAACGGCAAGCATTATGCTGATATCATGGGGTGCCAGGTCCCAGATAACGTTGACATCCGGCCGGTAAAGGCCAAGGTTGAGACGGGCGGCATCGATACTATAGATATCGCCCAGTTCTCCGGACTTCACCAGGTCCTTGAGAAATTCCACCGCGGGGTGATACTCATACGTATGTCCGGCCATGAGTACCAGATTACGTTTTTCAGCGAGTTCGATAAGCTCGATGGCCTCCCGGCTGCTGGCCGTAATGGGCTTCTCGATAAGGACATGCTTGCCATTCTCAAGAGCTTTTTTGGCCAGGCAGTAATGAGACTTGACCGGTGTCGAGATGACGACCGCTTCGATGTCGGATTTCAGAAATTCTTCATAATCCTGTGTCGTTGAAACACATGGATATTGGATCCGGACCTGCTTGAGGCGATTCTCATCGAGATCACAGACCATGGTAAGGTCTGATTCCGGCAGTTCATTACAGACTCTTATATGTTTAGGTCCCCAATATCCGCAACCGACAACTCCAGATTTAATCATGTTATGCTCCTCCCTTTTTAACTGCCGTCCATATTTAAAATAACTTTAATAGTGCCCAGCAGTATCTTGATATCAAGCTTTAAAGATTGCTTCTTGATGTAAAAATTATCCAGCCTTACCATGTCGGTAAACGAACGGCTTCTTCGCCCGGAGACTTGCCACAAGCCGGTTATCCCCGGTTTCACTCTCAGACGGTTCCATTGGTTATCGTTGTACATTGCCACAGCAAAAGGAATGTCTGGTCTAGGTCCGATGAATGACATATCACCTTTCAGCACATTGAAGAACTGGGGAAGCTCGTCCAAGTTGGTCTTGCGAAGCCACTTTCCAACCCGGGTGACTGCCGGATCATCGACTTTAAAAATCTTCTGACCGGTTTCATCAACCCGGTACGGTGCGTTTTCCATAACATATTTCGAGATATATTCTTTGTACTTGGTTTCATCATTATTCACGATCATCGACCGGAACTTGTATACGGTGAAGTTCGAACTATCTTTACCGACACGCTCCTGAGCGAAAATCGCTTTCCCTTTGGTGTCGAATCGAATCGCGAGACTTATCGCTATCATAAGCGGGGATGTGATGATTACCAGTATCAAGGCAACCAATCGATCAGCGATATCTTTCCAGAAACGGTAACTAAACACCCGGGGGTTCTCCTTTGTCGAACTCAACGCAGTAAATAGACAGGTGCTTTTTGCGGCGACTCGTGCTTGGGAATACTGCATTTTGTACCTCTTATTTGCTGTTGCTCGCTTCAATTTTATGGCCTTGTAGTGCAGCTCTACCGATACCTTGGTAAATAAATCCTATCCGGTCCATTTCAGCCGGGTCATACAGATTGCGGCTATCGATCAGTACCGGGGTATTCATGGATTGTTCGATTCTAGTAAAGTCCAGAGAGGTAAATTCTGCCCATTCCGTTATGAGGACCAGGGCATCACTTCCTTCAGCTACCTCGTATGCATCTTTACAGAAAGTGACCTCCCGCATGATACTTGAAGCTTCTTCCATAGCCATCGGATCATAGGCTTTCACAACGCATCCGAGTTCTTGGAGCAGTTCCACCACGAGTATAGAACGGGCTTCTCGCATATCAGTACAACCGGGTTTGAAAGAGAGCCCAAGCAAGCCGATAGTCTTGCCCTCAAGATTTCCTAATGGCCCATGCAGCTTGTTTACGATCAGACTGGGCTGACGGACGTTGATATCCTGCACGGCTTGGATCATCGGAATGGGGACATCATGACTTTCAGCCATATAGATCAGTCCTCTGACATCTTTGGGGAGGCAACTTCCACCCCAACCCAGGCCAGCACTCAGGTAGCCTTTCCCCAGGCGGGGATCAAGTTCCATTATTCTGGCAACCTTGACGACATCGGCTCCTAATTTGTCGCAGATGAGCGCTATCTCGTTCATGAAACTGACTCTGGCGGCCAGGAAGGTATTCGAGGCATATTTGGACATTTCCGCAGTCCTGTTGTCACACACAATGACTGGAGCATTGAGACTTTTGTGAAGCTGGACGACAGCATCGGCTACCAGCTCGTTTGAAGCTCCGATGACGATACGGGTGGGATTAAGAAAATCTCTGACCGCAGTGCCTTCTCTGAGAAATTCAGGATTGGAGACGACCGGTAGATTACACTCGGCACCTCCGGATTCCTTGAGGATTTCACGGACGATATCAGCCGTTCCGATGGGAACGGTGCTCTTAATGATAACGGTCAGCGATCCAGTCGTAGCGTCTGCAATACTCTTGGCAACCTGCCGAACATACTTCAGATCCGGCTCTCCCTGTTCTCCGGAAGGCGTGCCTACGGCGATGAATGCAAAATCGGCACCAAGCAGGCCCTCGATGTAATTATCCGTGACGGATAGTGTTCCCTGTTTTTGGTACTTATTCCAAATTTCCGGTAATCCTGGTTCATTGATAGGGAGAATCCCTTCTTCCATGTCCTTCAGTTTGACAGGATCTATTTCAATGAGTTTAACAACATGCCCCAGTTCGGCGAAGCCGGCTGCAGTAACCAGGCCGACATAGCCCCCGCCTATAACACAAATGTGATTCATGTTGTGGTACCTCCTCATATGGCTACTATGCATTATCACGTCTAAGGGGGTGATAGAGAGTTATATAAAGGTTGATTTTTGGTTATAAAATTTCATAGCTAGCGTAATGATGGGAAATAAAAGCTGCTGATCGTTACTCAGTGAGACATGGAAAAATCAGGTTATTCGATCTGAAATATACCGGGAATGAAAAATTATCTGAGATGGACCCCATCAGTTGGACATGGAAGAGGTCAAGATAAGGTGGAATCCTGCTGTTGATGATGGGGATTGTATCATACCTCCATTAATGGGTTCCAGAGTTGCAGCGTAAACTTCCGCCGGGGTACGGTAGCCCAGAGACTGGTGAGGGCGCTCGTTATTGTAGAAGCAGAAGTAGCTGTCCAGGCTGCGCCGGGCTTCCGTTCCATCCCGGTAGGCTTTCAGGTAGACTTCCTCGTATTTCACCGTTCGCCACAGCCGCTCAATGAAGAGATTGTCGTTATAGCTTCAATTACCGTCCATGCTGATCCTGATGTCATGTTCCACCAGTATCTTCGTGAATGCTTCACTGGTAAATTGGCTGCCCTGGTCGGTATTGAATATCTCCGGCTTGCCTTTCTTGAGAGCATCTTTGAGGGTCTCGACACAGAAGTCTGCCTCAAGGGTGTTGGAGAGCCTCCATGAGAGCACGCAGCGGCTGTTCCAGTCGATGATGGCCACCAGATACAGAAAGCCTCGTTTCATCGGGATGTA
>JAFGOB010000062.1 GCA_016926695.1 Dehalococcoidales bacterium
ATCATAGTTTTTATTACTTGATGATACTATACCATAAGGAAAAAGTAGAGTCCAGTCAGGTTAACTAACACTATTCTGAAGAGTTACGTTTTATTTTCAATTGTGTAACAAAAAGAAAGATTGTGATATTTCAAGAACGCGCTAGTATTAGAATACCCGGGAAGGGGTTATGGAAAGCGTTTTTTTAAACATCCAGATTGTGACTTTGGAAGGTATTTGTGAGGCTGTTGACTATAAAATAACGTAGTGAAACACGGTTTTTTACAACCGGAATTTTTTCAGACATAATCAATCGACTTTCGTTATCGAAAGGAAATACGGGTAAAGATTATAATAAATATGAAAGGATTCATCCAGCTTACGAATGGCTAAGAATTGAGCATGATTCATTATTAAACTGGCAAAAAGCCAATCTCGGTCTGGTGCAATTAAAGGGTTTGCTAAAAGGAGAACTTCCATGGGAACAAGGAAGAAGGCTGTCAAAAAGGAAATAATTGAGCTGAAGGTGGAGCCGTCCAATATTATCAGCAGCCCGGATGGACAGGACTTCCCCATTGTGGGTATTGGAGCTTCGGCCGGGGGTCTAGCGGCCTTTGAAGCCTTCTTTTCCGGGATGCCTAAAGATACCGATCCGGGCATGGCTTTTGTGCTGGTGCAGCACCTGGCCCCGGACCACAAGAGCATTCTGACCGATCTAATCCGGCGCTATACCCGTATGCAGGTCTTCGAGGTCGAGGACGGGATGCCAGTCAAGCCCAATTGCGCCTATATTATCCCTCCCAACCGCGACATGGCTTTCCTCAATGGAACATTGCAACTGCTTGAACCTTCTGCCCCGCGCGGACAGCGTATGACTATCGATTTCTTTTTCCGCTCGCTCGCCCAGGACCAGCACGAGCGGGCCATCTGTGTCGTCCTATCTGGAACCGGCAGCGATGGTACCCAGGGCGTACGAACTATCAAGGGTGAGGGCGGAATGGTTATGGTTCAGGATCCGGCCTCGACGGAATATGACGGCATGCCTCGCAGCGCCATTGCTACCGGACTGGTGGACTATGAACTTCCGCCGGCCGAAATGCCTGCCCAGCTTATAGCGTATGTCGCCCAGACTTTCGGCAAACTACCCCAGCCGTTCACCCGCTCGACCTACAGGGCAGATAATACCCTTAAAAAGATCTCAATCCTGCTACGTACGTACACCGGTCATGACTTTTCCCAATACAAACCCAGCACTCTTACCCGCCGCATTAAGCGGAGAATGGCCGTCCACCAAATTGAAACCATGCCGCAGTATATTCAGTATCTCCGGCAAACACCGGCGGAAGTTGATGCCCTTTTTCGAGATCTATTGATCGGCGTAACGAATTTGTATCGCGATCCGGAAGCCTTTAAAATTCTTGAGGAACAGGTCATTCCCAAGCTTTTCATCGGTAAACCGAAAGAGTCTGTGATCCGGGTTTGGGCGCCAGGCTGCTCTACTGGCGAGGAAGCTTATTCTATTGCTATTCTCTTGCAGGAACACCTGGAAAAGCTCAAGCAAAACTATAAGATTCAGGTCTTTGCCACTGACATTGACAGCCATGCCATTGCTATTGCCAGGGCCGGTGTTTATCCTGCCAGCATTGTATCGGACATTTCGCCTGAGCGGCTGGCACGTTTTTTCACTGCCGAACCGGGCGGCAGCGCCTACCGCATCCATAAAATTATCCGCGACGGAATGGTTTTTTCCGAGCAGGATGTGATCAAAGACCCACCTTTTTCCAAACTCGACCTGATCAGCTGTCGCAACCTGCTGATTTATATGAACGCCGACCTGCAAAAGAAGATTATTCCCTTAATTTACTATTCGTTAAACCCGGGCGGGTTTCTCTTCCTCGGAACTTCCGAGACGGTGGGTGAGTTCACGGATTTGTTCTCTCCGCTGAGCCGCAAGTGGAAGATTTATCAGCGCCAAGATAATTTTAACGGCTTCCGGCCTGTAACCCAGAGCCGCTATATGCCTGCTCAAACAATGCCGGATGTACGTTCGCCCGGGGATATAACCAGGAAGGCTTTTCTTAAAAAGCTGCCTTTGCGTGAGTTTACAGAAAAGGCTCTATTAAAGCAGGTGGCCCCAGCCGCCGCCCTGGTCGACGGCCATGGGGACATTCTTTATCTTCACGGCCGTACCGGGAAATACCTGGAACCGGCTCCGGGCGAGGCCGGTACCAGCAATATACTCAAGATGTCCCGCGAAGGGATGCAAAATGCTCTTTCCATAGCCCTGCATAAAGCTGTTATTGGCAAGGAGATCGTACATCAGACCGGATTGAGAGTTAAAACCAATGGAGATTTTACTCAAGTCAACCTGACTGTCCTCCCGGTAGAAGAGAGCCGTGGAGGAACAAGCGAGCCTCCCCTTTACCTGATTATTCTTGGAGAAAACTATAAGCAATCGCAGCAGGCTGTATCTTCATCCGAAATAGAGACAGAAAGCCCCGTTGATTCTCCAGATCTTGACTCAAGCGATGCGAGCCTTGCTTCTCTCAAGCGGCAACTTCGGGACAAAGAAGAATACCTCCGGACAACTACCGAAGAATTAGAGACTGCCAACGAAGAACTCAAATCCTCCAACGAGGAAATGCAGTCAGTCAACGAGGAATTACAGTCCACCAACGAGGAACTGGAAACATCCAAGGAGGAACTCCAATCCGTCAACGAGGAGCTGGCCACGGTCAATACTGAGCTGCAGACTAAAGTAACTGAACTGGGGCGGGCCAACAACGACATGAACAACCTGCTGTCCGGCACCGGCATCGCTACCATCTTTGTGGACCGCCAGTTACGTATCTTGCGTTTCACCCCGACCGCCACTTCGATAATTAATCTGATCCAGAGTGACATAGGACGGCCGATAGACCACATTCTCTCCAAGCTGATGGGATACAACCAATTGAGAGATGACATTCAGGCGGTACTCAACACGCTTGTCCCGCAAGCAAAGGAGGTGCAGACAGGCGATAGCAGGTGGTATTCAGTGCGCATACAACCCTACCGCACAATGGACAACATGATCGAGGGCGCGGTAATCAGCTTTATAGACGTAAATGATCTGAAGAAGGCGGAAAAACAGAGAGAGCTATCCAACAAGGTGCTTCAGACTCTTAATCAAGGAGGTGAAAAGAAGGAGTTAATTCGCAACTTACTAAGACTTTTCAAGGCAGAAAGTCAGTTTGAAGCGTTAGGCATCCGGCTGCGTCAAGGCGATGATTATCCTTACTTTGCAGCCAACGGATTCCCGGCGGAGCATATCACTAACGAAAATAGTTTATGCGTTACTGATGCAAAGGGTAACATACTGCGCGACGGCCAGGGTAATCCCCTATTGGAATGCATGTGCGGGAATATTATCCTCGGCTGTTTTGACCCTAAGAAGCCTTTTTTTACTGCCGGTGGCAGTTTTTGGACGAACAGTACAACGGATTTACTGGCTTCTACAACCGAGGTGGACAGACAGGCGAGGACCCGGAATCGATGTAACGGAGAGGGCTACGAGTCAGTAGCCCTGATACCTATCAAAGATAAAAACATTACGGTAGGACTCCTTCAGATCAATGATACCCGGCGCGACTGTTTTACTCTGGAACTGATACAACGATACGAAGATCTTGCCCAGTCAATAGGAATTGCACTGGCACAAAAGCAGACAGAGGAAGCATTAACGGCTTCTGAAACCAAATATCGGGATTTATACGAAAACGCACCGGTGGCCTATTTCTCAGTAGGGATGGATGGCTTGATTATAGATAGCAACAAAGCGGCCCAGCTTCTTTTCGGTTATTCGAATGAAGAGATGATAGGCAAATCGCGTTTTGATTTCTATCCAACTGATTATTCTGTTAAAGCCCGAGCGTTATTTGAAAAGATTAAAAGCGGAATCCCCATCGTTCACCATGAGATGGTTTATCAGAAAAAGGACGGCAGCAGGTTCTACGGTTTACTTTCAATAACTCCCATTCTGGATGAGACCAAACAGGTAGTTGCTATCCGGAGTGTCATTGAAGATATTACTGACCGAAAGCAGGCTGAAGCTAAAATCATAGAATTAGAGGCTTTGAAAATAATCAGCCAGGCTAAGAGTGACCTGCTGGCGAATGTGTCCCATGAACTTAGAACACCTCTTGCCTCCATTAAAGGAAATATAGAGACCCTAATCGAACCAGATGTCAAATGGAGTAAAGAACAACAACTGGAATTCCTTCAGTCAGCAAATAAAGAGGCTGACAGACTGACCTTACTGATAAAGGACTTGCTGGATATGTCACGCATTGATTCTGGTAAATTAATATTAGATAAGCGTATTCACTCAATAAAAGAGATCCTTGAATCAGTTTCCAACGTACTCTCTGCAGTGGCGGCAAAACACAAATTAAAAGTTGTACATCCGCCTGATTTGCCTTCGATAGAGGTAGATAAAGGCAGAATAGGTCAGGTCATTACCAATCTGGTGGATAATGCCGTCAAGTTTTCAGCGGAAGGCAGTCAAATTCTCATCGATGCCGCCATTAATGACGGTAATCTGATATTTAGTATCGAAGATAGGGGAATCGGGATGCTGCCGGAAGTAGTCGCCAAATTATTCGACAGGTTCTATCAAGCTAGACAGATAGTTGAGGGCAAGACCCGGGGGACAGGGTTGGGACTGACTATTTGCAAAGGGATTGTGGAAGCTCATGGAGGCAAAATCTGGGTGGAAAGTCAGCCGAGTAAAGGCTCCAGATTCAGTTTCAGCCTGCCCATAAAATAAATACTTGTTGTAATGAGATGGTACTACCTTTCTATGTTCTACATCAGACCCTCATTCTCCTGGATGCCTATTTTATCGTGCAGTCTAACCTAGCAAGCCCTGTTAAATATGGAATCACAGCTTTTATAGCTTTGGCTTCCATTTTGTTGATTTATGAACTGCTGGTCAGCCGCATCGGAGTGTTTAGATTCCTTTTTGGAATGAAATCAAGAACGGTTAAGCCCAAGATTTCATCCCCCTCCATTTTAGAAAAATAGCCTAGATCAGTACCTGCTGGTTTCGGCTATTAACGCCGAATTGAATGTCGTGGTTTGTATTTACTGTTCACGGAGTAATCTAATTCTTCCTCTTCACAAGTAACTCTGTACTAATGGCCAGTATCAAAACTAGGCTGCATACTGGTAACTCGACCACCTGCTCACCGTTATACTGGTTAGAAGAAAATACATGGTGAAAGGATACTTTAATGAAAAAAGTTGTTGGGCTTTTCCTGGTATCTATCCTGGTGTTAACCTTTATATCAATAAGTTCAAGTTGTTCTAACTCCTCAGCAAATACTTCTCCGCTACCAACCGCCACTGAGGTTCCAAATAAAGACCTGGTTGAGAATTTTGTTAAAAACGATGCTACCTATGCATTTGATGGAATAGAGGGAAGCTTGAAATTTCTTAAGACTATTGGTTCCACTGCCGGAAATGAATCTAACTCAATTAAAGAATGGGAGTATATCGTCGAATACCAGAACCGGCATCCCGGTGAGGGTGACCGTACCGGGCAAGTGCTGGCTCAAATAACCACTCATAATGCTATTATTAGTAACACTTCAGTATCGATACCATAGCAAAATAGGGAAAGAAAAGGAAAGGGGATAAACCTACAAACAGCCTATCCCCGAATG
>JAFGOB010000063.1 GCA_016926695.1 Dehalococcoidales bacterium
ACGGGAATGCCTGCGCTTTCCAGAATTCCGCGGAAGGCCCGGATTCGTTCTCTCGGTGGGGAGTGCAGGGTAAGACCGGAGACCACATTGTATGGAATCAAAT
The DNA here is from genome assembly GCA_016926695.1 of Dehalococcoidales bacterium. The sequence goes on from JAFGOB010000063.1 coordinate 104, forward strand.
TCACATGGCAGTTAAGCCTGCCCATCGCTCTGGCCAGTTCATGAGCTTCTGCGTTGCCGTCATTGATTCCGTTAAGTAAGCAATATTCCAGTGTAACCCGTCTCCCGGTTTGCTTTACGAATTCACGACAGGCATCCAGAATCTCGGTTACGCTGAACTTGATTACCCTGGGGATAAGTTTCCGGCGGAGCTGATCGTTAGCAGCATGCAGAGATACCGCCAGGGTAATTTGTGTTTTCTCCCGTGCTAGCTTATATATGCCGGGAACAAAGCCCGCTGTGCTCAATGTCAGATGCCTCATGGAGATGCCCAGCTCGTTTTTCAGCAGTTGTATTGCCTTCATAGTGGCCGTCTGGTTGAGCAGCGGCTCCCCCATACCCATGAAAGTAACATGGTCGATGCGGTTAGTATGGCTGCCTGCGGGTAGTTGCTTATTTCTTACCACTTCCTGTACTGACAATACCTGTTCTACAATCTCTCCGGCCGTCAGGTTGCGGACATAGCCGCTCAGCCCGGTGGCGCAAAAAACACAACCTACCGGACAGCCTACCTGCGTAGATACGCAGCAGCTGAAATGACCTGCGTATGGCAGGCCCACGGTTTCCACTTTGGCGCCATCGCACATCGCCAGCAACAGCTTGATAGTCGTGTCCCTGCCGTGTTGCGCGGAGAGGATTTGGGAACGGCCGACCTCATATTCCCGGCTCAACTGCGAACGCAGACTGAGCGGTAGGTTGGTCATCTCCTCGAACGTGTGTGCTTCACGCTGATAGACCCACTCTGCCAGCTGATTGCCACGGTAAGCCGGTTCGCCGGCCTTCTCAACCAGGGCACGCAGTTCATCTGTAGTTAAACCTATGATTGTCTTCGGCATGGTCTGCTCGCATTGGAATGGGTGATCTTGACCACAATTATATCAGAGTAGCGGCAGTAAAAAGCAGTTTATCAACCGATGATGACTATTGTGATATTAGAGCAGCCGGGCTAACTACTGGGGCTTTTCCCCGTTATATTACTTAGAAATAATTATTAGTCGGAGGAGGAAAATCTGTGAACAGGAAATGGTTTATTATTCTTGGAAGTCTGGCAATTGTAGTTCCGCTGGTAGCCTTCACGGGATGTGTTGCCAGCCCGGTTGGCGAAGGCTCTCCCGCATCAGTAAAAGTTGAGCTGGTTAACCAGCAGCAGGGTATCTGGGTCAACGGTCAGGGTGAGGTTCAGGCTGTTCCTGATGTGGCTACGGTATGGCTTGGTGTCGAAGCTGAAGATATTACGGTGGCGGCTGCTCAGGAAAAAGCCGCCGCGGCGATGAACGAGGTGATGGCGGCTCTGAAAAATAGCGGCATAGCTGACAAAGATATTAGTACCGAGCAGTTCAGCATCCAGCGGATTACCAGGTGGGACTACGATAGAGAGGAAGAAACCGTTACCGGTTATCGGGTCAGCAACATGGTAACCGCTAAAATAAGGGAAATAGACCAGGCGGGCTCCATAATTGATGCCGTGGCTCTGGCCGGCGGTGACTTTATCCGTGTTAACAATATCAGTTTCTCGATAGACGATCCGAAGGCATATCAAGAAGAGGCTAGGGCCCTGGCGGTTGCCGATGCTAAAGCAAAGGCGGAAGATATGGCATCTCTGGCCGGTGTTGAACTGGGTCAGGCAACCTATATTTCCGAAAGCGGCGGTTATTATCCCGTTGTTTATCGGGATTACATGGCGGCAGAAGGGGCAGTACCAGCACCCGCACCGACGCCCATCGAACCGGGAGAGCTCACGATAAGTATATCTGTTCAGATAGCTTACGAAATACTGGACTAACCGAAATAGCTAAAACGAGAGGAGGCGTATGGTGACAGTCGATCATATGCCTCCTCTCATGTTTATCCATTCATATTTTAACAAAATAATAACATTTGCCTGTTACAATTCGTTATATAGACTATAGAGGTGGCGGGATCGATGGCTAAGAAATATTCCATCAGCTATGAAAGGCCTGATGAGCTGGGTACTTTCGTCGTCGATATCAAGGCCAAAACGGAGCAGGAAGCTAAGGATAAATTTAAGCAGATGTATCCGGATTGGATCGTGGTATCGGTTCTTGAGGGCTAAGTAACCCGGGATGATTAGGGGGTAAGTCAGATGAAAGAGAAATTGTTAGAGTCCGGATTATATGGAAAAGAGTCGTCGAAAAACCCTGAGTCTCTATGCGACGGCAAAATAGTCGTCTCGCACAGGGATGGCTGGCGGTACTTCAATTGTGAGGAAATCGGTCGCGAAGATAACAAGGTAGTGAATAAGAGCATTGCTGTCAAGGGTTACGGTGTTAATGATCGGGAAAGAGAGACGAAGTTGAAGAATATAATAAAACGCGTCCTCTGTCCGCAGTATAGATGTTCCTACCGGATATCCAGATATCTTGAAAAAGGCTATAGTCATCAGGAAGCGTTAGCCAGGGCCGCTGTAATAGACGTGATTTAGCTTTTCGTATCCTCCTCTCTAGCTATCAACCTGCGGGCTCCAGCGCCTTCCGATATATCCTCTCTATCTCGGCAGGCGACTTTACCTGCCGCGGGTTTGCCGCTATGTTGGGATCGGAAAAAGCGTTCCGGGCAACGATATCCAGGTGTTTTTCGAAGTGGTCCAGATTGTTCGCCAGGGCGTCTTTGAGACTGGGAATGCCAAGCAGCCGGCCCAATCTAAATACTTCCTTGCTGAGCACATTAGCCTGCTTTTTGGCCGTGCGCTCTTTGAGGCCGATAGTCCGGGCTATCTCGGCATACCCGGCTTCGGCATCGGGAAGATTAAATTCTATGGCGTAGGGCAACAGAACGGCGTTGCATAGGCCGTGGGGTATGCCGTAACCTGCGCCTAACGCGTGAGCCAGGGCATGGTTGATACCCAGCGAGGTATTGCTGAAAGCTATTCCGGCCATCATATTGGCTTCGTGCATTTTCTCTCGAGCCTCTTTATGGTCGGGTTGCGAGCAGGCAATGGGTAGATATTGGAAAACGTATTTTATCGCCCTCAGCGCCAGCCATTTGGCAGGCTCATTATCGTTAATCGACACATAGGCCTCTACGGCATGGGTAAGTGCGTCCATGCCGGTATTGGCGGTGACGTGGGGCGGCAGAGAAAGACACAGCTCGGGGTCATAAATGGCTGTATCCGGTACCATTTCGTAGCTGCGCACCGGATATTTCCGCTTGCTGGATTCGTCGAAAATAACCGAGCCGCGGCTGACGCCGGTCCCGCTGCCGCTGGTGGTCTCAACGGCTATAAATCTGGCTTTAAGCCTTAGCGGAGGCATTGACTTAATTGGGCCTTCTCCCCACTCCTTTACTTTATCGAAAACGTCCAGTTCCGGGTGTTCATAGAAAAGCCAGGCTGATTTGGCTAGGTCTATCGGGGAACCGCCGCCGAATCCCAGAATCCAGTCAGGTCTAAATTCAAGAAGTCTCTCTTTAAAATCTACGACCTGCCTGATCGGGGGCTCCGGAAGTACACCCGTCATCAATTCGACTTTTTCCCCCGACTCTATCAACAGCGGCAGCACCTTGTCCCCGGCCAGTCTGGAAGTAGCGCTTCCCCCGCATATCACCGCCACCCGCTTCATATCCATTTTGGCCAGGTGATTGAGGGAACCATAGCCGAATACTATCTCCCGTGGCACCCTGAAGTAGCGCAAGACAAGTCTCCTTTAAGGATATTGATATTCTATCTTAACACAACAATTCCTTGTATCAAATTGCACAAAACTGACTTAGGGACTTTGATGGTAAGTTTCTCCGGAGTTAGTCGAAACATACAAATCCGAGAAACGGTGTATGGTATGATTAAGGATCATATAGACTTTTAGCACCATGACAGTAGTTGCGCAATAATAATTTGGAAGGTGTTTACCGACATGGAAAATCAGTTAAAACTAAATGATGAGCGGGTTATATTACGAGAAAAATTCAGACAATTGTTTCCCGAATTGATGGCCCAGGAGACTTCCATACTGGAATCCGTGTACAAGGACGGCGTGCTTCCTAAAAAAATGAAGCACCTTATCGCTTTGGGAATAGCCCTCAGGGCCGGATGTGAAAATTGTATCCTTTCCCACACTATTCGGGCACTTGAATCCGGGGCTAGTAAAGATGAAATTCTGGAGACCTTATCGGTGGAATTGGCTATGAGCGGTACATCCGGTATGGGTGAATCATTAAGAGTAATAAAAATACTCGATGAGTTAGGAAAGCTCTAAACCGTATTTTCAGTCTAGTTATAGATTAATCTGCCTTCAACCCTTCGGCTGATGTTCTGGTGATTTCTTAAATACTCTTCGAGCACTTCCTGAGCCGAGGTACTGATGACCTTTGATTTTCCCGAAGCAAGAAGCTCCTCGTTAGTGATATTAAGATAGGCGCTCGAGTTTTTAGAATGAAAACCAAGCATGGCGATGGTATAGAAATGATCATCGGAAACCGGCTGTCGATTGACTGCGAGTGATGCCAGTTCTCTCGCGGTGTCATTGTAGACGGCCTTCACCCTGCCGTTTACCTGGTAGCATTCCCCCTCGCTATTTCGATTATCCGGCCTCATAATATGGGCAAAAATGCGTTTGAGCTGGGCACCGCTGATCCGGTACCTTGTTATCAC
>JAFGOB010000064.1 GCA_016926695.1 Dehalococcoidales bacterium
AAGCCCTCCTCAGAGCGGACTGAATATGTTACTTTCTCAGCGTCTTGCTCCACCCGGGATAAAACCTCCTCCCGGATTACGGACGGGGAAGCCTTCGCCCGGGGCGCCGCCACCCGGCCTGCCATCCGTAGCGGAGCCCGCCCTGGTTACTATGGCAGAAACGGTAAAGGTGGTAAACTCGCTGCCGGGGGAATACTCCCCTCCCATATACAGCCCGTCAACGGCCGTTCCGCTCGAACTACCCCCGCAGTAGACGACACAGGTCAACCCGTTTTGCATTTCCGTAGAACACAACACCACTGACTGATAGGCCTTGGCCGGCATGAATGTGAGCAGGTCCAGGCCTTCTTCGCTTTCAATGTGGACGATCGATCCGGCTGCCTGGGGTGAATCGAAATTCACCATAACGGCATACTGAGCGGACGAGTCGCTGGGGGGCTGCGCCATCCCGGAGCTCCCCGCCGCCACCAGATAACCCCCGGTTATGTTAAAGGCGCCTGAAAAGTCCAGGGCGCCGTTGCCGTTGCCGGTAGGCCCGTTGATGATAACCGTACCCCCGCTCATGTTGACGGGGCCGTTTATATCCAGGCCGTCCCCCCGGGCATCTACGAATATATATCCGCCGTTGATGTTGAGGTAATTGCTGCCGGAGACCTCGAACTCACCCGGACCCGGCCTGCCGCCGGTCCGGGACTCGCCGCTGCCGCTGGAGCAGTTTATTCCGTCATCGCCGGATACCAGGTGAATGTCACCGTCATTGATAACCGCTACAGCGCTTTCCAGTCCTTCATAGCTTTGTGTAATATTTATCCGGCCGCCGCTTATCTCCAGATACCTGTCCGCATGAATACCGTCTCCGCCGGATGAAATATCCAGACACCCGCCTTCAACTATAACATAGTTATCCGCTACAATGGCATCGTCCGCTGATTCTACCCGGACCGTTCCTCCCTCAATAACAATATATCCCTTGTCCTCCTCTTCATCGTTGTTGGACTGAAGGCCGTCGCCCCCGGCATTCAGCGTGATATCTCCGTCCCTGACGGCGATTGAGTCCCGTCCCCTGATGCAGTCGTTAACGGCATTGACGGCTATGCTGCCGCCGGTTATCTTCAGGTCGTCCTTGCAGTCAATCCCGTTTTTAAAGTTAGCGCTGATGACCAGCGAACCGCCCCCGTTGACGGTTAGATCGTCCTTGCTGAAAAGCACGGCGTCAGGTTCTGCCTCTTCCGGGTCATCGAAGATATATGTATCACCGTCTTCCAGGCGATTCACACTGCCCTCAGCTAGGGTTATCACCGTCTTTTCGGCATTGATTATGTAAAAGGGAGCGCCGGTTGAGCACAAAACGCTCACTCCGTTCAGGACAAACCTGACAGTCCCTTCCTGCCGGGTACTCACCACTATTTGTCCGTCGTTCAGCGTGCCGCTTACGTTGTACATGCCGGGTGACGTTATGGTAATTTTACTGCCGTCCACGATAGCGCCGTTCCCCTTGAACTCTATCTCATCTCCCTTGAGGGTTATATCAGACATCGCGGCCAGCTTCCAGACAGAGTCTATATCATCGCTGTCATATACCACGCCGGCCGTAACAGGCGTCGCGACAGGCGTCCGCTCCATTGCGGCGCCGGATTTCACCGCTAACCTGTTTGAGTTCACCGATGCCTGTCCGCCAGCGGGGGATCCAACCCCGCTTCCGGTACAGGCTGTAAGGCCGAAAACAAGGGCTAGCAGTATAAATATCACGGCTATGTTCTGTATCATCACGTTCTCATCCTCCCTGCCATCAGCATATCCTCTCCGGAGCGGATGCTATCCAACGAACACATCAACCCTGGTTTCTCCGGCCAGCGCATTCAGATCGCTGGTAAAAGCCGCCCAATCGAAGCCTTTTTGTTTTCGATACTGATAGTGCAGGCTGACGCGGTCATCCAGTGTGGACATGGTATCCAGGCTCAAACCGTTAAGACGCTCTCCCAGGAAAGTCTTCAGCTTTTTCTCCAGGTTTGAAAAAGAGGGCTGGTCAAGGGAAATAATGAGATTTCCCCTGCCGAACAGGGTAACCCGGTTTCCGATCAGCCTCTGTACTCCCAGCGTTAGGAAGACCGCCGCAAAAAGAATGGCCGTGGGGACCAGGTTTCCCGTGGCAGCGCCGATAGACGATGCGATCAGAAGCAGCAGAAAGCCGATTTCAGCCGGGTCTTTTATAGGCGTCCGGAAACGTACAAAAGAAAGCGCTCCAAGCAGTCCTACACCCAGTGGTATCGATGTCTGGATGACCAGGAACAGCATGGTGATGGCGGGACCGCCGATCAGAAATGTCCGGTTGACACCCGCCCCGATATGTCTTGACCCGTAAAACAACTGGTACAGCAAATAGGCGATAACAGAGGCTGCCAGGGAAAAACTGATGCGGATAGCCGCCTCCCAGTTCCCCAGGGGAGAGGATTCAAACAGATTTGAAAATTCCTCAAACATTGTCTTTCTCCAAAAAGTATAGTATTAAGATGTTAAAATGAAGCTGTATCGCTCCCGCTACAGCCGGACTAATCTCCCCGAAGGTGACAGGCGTCCGACAGTTCCGGGGGGTTCATTGTGTGCATCTATACAGGCGGAATATTTAGAAAACCTGGTCCAGTCCATTTCAAGTATACGCGTTCTTTTAAGGGTCTCAGGCATCTCCATACTCCGCCCCTTGATCTCAATCACGCTGCCCGGCAGTTCCAGGTCCTTTTCACCGTTTCCAGGACCGGGAATAACCATGGTTGAACGGATACGGCAGTCCAGGGATACCCTCTGCCCGGTCATTAGCTCATTGAACCGGTATCTCCAGTAGGCTATTTTTATTACCGGTTGAAGTTTTCCCGGCGGAAAATACCCGAACCCTGCCAGCGTGTCCGCCAGCAGTGTCCCGGGTATAATTCCCTTGTTCATGTTTGACAGGCGCAGATTTTCGCACGGCACGGTCAGCTTAAGACGCTTCTTGGTGCCGGCAAAGGCCTGCTTGGATTTCAGCTCGACAAAAACGGCCTGTGTTCCGCCGGAACATTCAATATTTCCATACCAGCGGATACGCACCTTGTCCTTGCGAAAATCGCCGGAGGACGATCTTTCATGCTGGTCAAGATCGGCAGTATCGAAGTACAGGCTGTTGATCTGCTCGGAGGGGTACTCCCCGTCTTTCAGACAGGTCTGAAGCAAAAGACCGTGCGCCATACCGGTTTTTTCCGCAGGAATATAATACTTGCGCTCAAATCTCTCCGTACAGACGGTGTTACCGGCCCAAATATCGTATAGTTGAACAGACATTGTCCTCACCTCCCTTCAGACAGAAAGTCTTCGGCTGCCTGAGCGCGTTCGGAAATACAATCAATCAGCTTATCGACTTCCGATTCAAAAGCCTCCCCCCGGTCCGTTCCGGTAACAAAAGGAGATATCAAATCCGCCAGTTCGCGGCATTTTCCCTGCACCCTTTGGGGATTGAAGGCGCCATCAACCGTCTCCCGCATGAAAGCGGTATAGCGTTCATAATACAGGGGGTCATCCAGCAGGAAACGGATCAGCGGCCAGTTCTGCGATACCTCTTCCCGGTCCAGGGAAACGCTTCTATTCAATCCGCCGCGCCCCATCATACCTCCCTGCCCCCCGGCCAGGACCTGGTTGTGGTCCCAGGAGATCCACTTGATCTGACCGCTGTCCGTATCATGATAAAGATAAAAATTGTGAGTCATCGAGCCGTAGGTATCCCAGTGCTGGATAAGGGCGCTTATCGCCAGCCACTCGAGGAACATATCGACATCAAACACCGATTCAAGGCTTTGCCGCCAGGCTGCTGGATCGGATATCCGCTGCCCGGAATGCAGCACATCGGATAATTCCCTGATATCGCTCCAGTCGGCCTCCTCCCGGTTGTTTTCTTTGTCAAAACTGCTCTCGATCATGGAGGCGCTGTCCGCTGCCAGGCTGGCCCCCCGGCCCTCCGCCTCATAAATATTACCCGAGTCGCTGCCGAAGAAGCGCTCTATAACCGTATCGTCCACAACCTCTATCATGACATACAGGCCCAGGTCGACCTCATCTTCACCGTAGTCCATGATGATCTCATAGTAGGCGGTCCTGGCTGACGGCAGTCCTGCTTCAGCCAGAATATCTGATGCAACGGCGTCATGCATACAGGTCCCGTCGCTGAAAGAATTGGAGAGCGAAAGCTGTTTAAACCCGTAGAACCTCTGGTTTTCGATTTCAGCGAATTCATCCTCGAACTCGTCAAAGTCCAGTTTAAGAGGCAGCTTGAGGCTGCCGCTGCGCCAGCCGCTGGTCAGGGAGGAATTGCCCTTGTAACGGACACCCACGCTGGTCCAGATCAAACCATTGAACTCAATCGTCGCCGGAACCCACATGGGATTCTCAGGAGTCATATCGCCGCCGCCACGTCCGGGCATTCCTGCGCCGCCCGGAAAGTCGCCGTTCCCCTGGCGGGCCATTCCAGCCCCGGGCGGCATATTCCCGGGCTGAAACATATCACCCTCTTGCGGTGCTGCAGCGGGTCCGATATCATCCTGTCCGGGTACAATACCCTCACCGGGAGGCCTTCCCCCGGGTTGAGGCGCAGCCCCGGGATCGAATCCACCGGGCGGCTGCATATTGCCGGCACCGGGCATTCTCCCCTGCTGCCCCGTTCCCTTCTCACCAAACAGACGGACCATATCGGCCTGCATGGCCTCCCAATCACCGGACGCGATCGTTATTTTCATCCGGTTGACCTTATCAGCGGGGAAAACGGTATCATAGTCCGGCGCCGCCTCATCACCGTGAGCGGCCTCCGTCCATCCTTCCGGGCGTATGCTCAGCCCTGTCATATCCCCGGAGATCGCTTCTAGCGTGGACGCCGAATCACTGTCAACAGCGCTGTCGCTGTTTCCGCATCCGGCTGCTAATAACGACAGAAAGCCCGCCAGACCGGCCAGGGCTATCATTTTTATCCGTTTCACAGTAGTCTCCATTACCTTCTTACAGATCCGGTATCTTTGTTATTATGCTCCAGGAAAGTTAACAAAAAGTTAAGATACTCTCTCTTCACCTGTAATTTCAGCATATATCCGTCAATTTTCGCGGAACAGTGAAAAGGGTAATGACCGACCTGTGACTCCCGTCATTCCTCCCACCCATCCCTTTCCCCGCCAAGTTCATTCAGAGCTTTTCAGCTTCGGTGGATTTGTTTTCGCAAAAATTATTTTTTTAAAGAGCACGACCTTTTCACCGGTTAAAGAAGGCATATCGCCGCAGATTATAAACAGCCGGGGTATACTATAGCACATATGTTCTATTTTTGTAAAGCGTTTTATGGCACTTTTTAGAGTTTTGAGTTGTGAGTAATGAGTGATGAGTTTCTGGAAAAGGTGAGTTTTTAGTTGAATTAAGAAACCGTAATAATCCCCGTCATTGCGAACCATGGAAGCCTCCCCGAATCAATCTGAGAACTTTGTATGAAGGATCAAGATAATCGTATCTGGTTCCGCCCCTGTTTCACATGGATCCAGCCTGGTTTCTTCCCGATTCTATTATAACGGCTTTAGATTGCATCGTCGTTACACACCTCGCAATAATTATTCAAAAGAAATGCTATATGATATGTATACAATCCCAACTTAAAAATATTTAATCCGATACTAAGAGATTACCCCGAAAGTACTGACATTCTGGAGTCGACATCCGGGTCGCCAGAGGACTCCGCAAGTGGAAGCCTGAACTTTGTTCAGGACGGTGACCACTGTTTGCTCGTCTGTGGCTAAACTGGCCGCTCTACTCCACAATAGCAGTTTTCATAAGAATCTCAGCGTGCTTTTAACTTCAAACTGTAAAGTTATTTATGAGACACTACGCTGGCAGTACCAGCAACCTGTGCACGGGTAATGTGCGTGGGAATGTGAATTCAGTCCTGCGGGGGTTTTCTCAATGGTATGGTGAAGCTGACGGTGGCGCCTTTACCCGGTGTGCTATCGGCTTCTATTTTTCCGTGATGCAGCTCGATAAAGATCTTGCTTAAAGCCAGCCCTATACCCAGTCCCAAAGTGCCGGATTTTTCTCGATCTTGCCTGCGGTAAGGATCGAAGAGATTTTCCATCTGGTCCGGGGCCATACCGCGTCCGCTGTCCTCCACCTGTACTCTGACCTGTTCCGCATTGATTGGCCGGGCACGCACAACAATGCCACCCCTGGAGGTAAACTTGAAGGAATTACTGATCAAATTGTTTAAAACCTGGCTCAGACGGCCCCTGTCCCCCAGCACCGGCAGTCCCGTTCCGGGAAGCTCCGCCAGCAGCGAAAGCTTTTTCTCAGCCGCAACCGGCTGGAGCTCACTGACAGTTTCCCTGATCACTTCTTCGAGGTCCAGATCAACCAGATTAACCTTTATCAGTCCCGATTCACCGCGGGCCAGCTCAAAAAGCTCATTTACTCTCTGTTCAAGGTTGTGTGACGAACGTCCGATATTTTTTACCAGCGACACCGCGATTTTGTCTTTTACAACATCTTCCAGCAACTCGTTGGATGCCATGATAGCGGTCAAAGGCGTACGTAGTTCATGTACGATAGCTCGCGAAAACTGATTGCGTTTTTGTACCTCTTCCTCCAATTCACTTCTTAACCCGCGCTCCTGATTAAAAAGCTCTTCGAGTTTCTTTTGAGCATTTTTCAACTCGGTAACATCCTTCAGCTCTACCAATTTGCCGGAAACCTGGTCTCTTTTATTCCGCAGGATTACCACGCTGATATCCAGATAAACGGGGACGCCATTCATACTGTGATTGAAAGACATATCCCGAATATCCTGCGTGGTATTAAGATATCCGGATAATTGAGGATATATCTCCGCCAGGGGATGGTCTCTGGCGACCGATTTGTTTACGTTAAGCATCTTCTCACCGGCAGGGTTAATTTCTTTGATATCATTCGAGGAGTCCAGCACCAGGATTCCTTCCGGTATATCCTTGATCAGTTTTTCATAGGCAACCGGGATAATATCCACCAGGTGATAGCGCAATATCGTGATGGAATATATTATCGTGGAAACAAATAAATAGAGGGGAAAAATATCATGACCGCCGGGTTGAAGAAATCTGAATACATATAAAATACTGCCGATGATGGGAATAACCGTACCTATCAGAAGCAAGTATATAGGTTTGCGGTGCTTTGATGGTTTTTTTATAGCGAAGCGAATCAGGACTACGATACCTACCAGATAAAGAAAATACTGGTACAGCGGATCAAGGTAATACAGCGGTCCCGGGACCCACACCGGATGGAGGCCAAAAGACCCTGCCTCCAGAAAAATATCGGACCAGATCAGTCCATGAATTTCGTTGGTCCATGTCAGGACCAGGACCAGTAATGAGATTATGCCGACCAGGCCCAGATTGCGGGGGCGTTTCCACCAGGCGGAACCGGTATAATCAAGAGTGAAGCAGAGCCATATAACCCCGGTACTCACCGCAGCAAGGTATTCCAGCTTTCCCATGAGTACTACCACGGATAAAGACGCTATTGATGATTCAAGCCCGTAAATTATTACCCAGAAAGCCATTGTACAAAGCAATATTGTCAACGGTACAATGCCGGGACCCGGACGATGGCTCCAGATAATAGCCGCCAGCCCGAACTCCAGGAATCCACAAATGAAAAATACCAGGGCTAAAACCGAAAAGCTGCACTCCACTATGATTTTTCCTGTCGATTACCAGATTCAAGAATCAATACACCCGCACGAGAGAGTGAACATTCCTTCACTTAATTGATGTAAATATTCTAGCTTAGTTGCCTGAGCCGCGCAATTACAATTAAAGCGCCGGCACCAGCCATTTTTCACCAGTGGGTATATTCTTAATCATATATCATGCTGGAGCACGATGAATGATTCAGGCAGCTCTGAACCAGGCTGGCAGCACACGGAGAGGTCCGCTATGGAGAGCTCATTTATCGGCATCTCGATCCGTCCCGTCTGCCTGTGTTTCGATTTATCCTTGAACTGGTCAGGTTCTGTAAAGTGCTTTATCCGCTTTTCGAGTCCGGAAGAAATATTAAAAAGGGCCGTCAAAACAGGGTGAATATCTGCTGTCCGGCCATGTCTTCAGTACGAAAATAATGCGGGGCGGATCGGGCCGCGTTTCCGGTTATGGGGAGTTATGATTCCGGAGTAAACAGGGCTACCCTTGCGGCCAATATAGCCAATTTACATATATTGACTAAAGATGTCTATTCTTCATACTATTTAGATGGTCCACCCTGACATCTGATAAAGAGTGAAACCAAGAACAAAATTTCAAGCCTGCTCATTTCGACCCATAAGTGCAAATGGAGTATCTATTGGTTGAGCATATAGAGAAAGGCACCTGTCAGTCATGACAATCGTATATCCAACTTCTCATCATCATGAAAGGTCGAGAGCTAATGGGAGTTTGCTGTCTATAGCTTCCATATCCGGACGTGACATACAGCCCAATTTTCGGTCTACCATGTTTGTTTTAATCGTCCTGATGATACCCGTAGCCACTGAGGGGAGAACGAGTCCAGCACTCCTCCAGTCAGAGATAGGATGGTCTCCAGTTAATACCCGGTCAGTTCTACTGGTTATAGCGGCAATTATGGCTTCGCCCCGCCCGGCATGATAAGAATCTGAACTTATTATTAAAGCCGGTCTACGCTTGACACCAGTTTCGTCGGTAAAGATAAAACCAACCAGAATGACATCTCCCCGGCTATACTCTGTCATATATAGCATCCCTTTCATTATCCCAGATTTCAGCAAGCACGGGGTCCGAAGAAGCCGTTAGTTTAAAATTTCAAGGTAAGATAACTAACTTGAATTCTGGTGGGCCAAAGGGGACAGTCACCGAACTTTTATTCGAGAAGAAAGAAATAATTCCAGAGATACAACAGTTGTTTACAGGTTAAACGGTATGATAAAATGTAATACCAGGAGGTCGGAATGGACAAGGAAAAGATAGCCATTACATTGGATAAGAAGGACGTAGGCGAACTGGATAGGTTAGTAAACAAACATGTGTTTCAAAGCCGCAGTCAGGCCATCCAGGAAGCGGTCAGTGAAAAACTCCAGCGTATGAAAAGGACACGTCTGGCGGAAGAGTGTGCCAAACTGGAACCATCTTCTGAGAAAAAATTAGCCGAGGAAGGAATCGCTGAGGATATGAAAGAATGGCCGGAATATTAAGAGGAGAAATCCGCTGGGCTGAATTAAATCCTACCAAAGGCCGTGAACAATCCGGCACACGTCCCATACTAATTCTGAGCCATGATGTCTTTAATGAACGGTCTGGAACCGTGATAGCTGTAGCCATTACCAGCCAACCACAAAAAGCTGGATTCCCGCTGACTCTGGAGCTTAAAACAGGACAGTTACCAAAGCGTTCCTGGGTTAAAATTAGTCAAATCCGGACTCTTTCCGTTGAAAGAATCGGACAGTCTATAGGTAAGTTATCTCAAGAAGAAATGACGCATGTTATTGAAGGACTGAATGAGATAATAGCTTAAAACAGGGCGTTCCCGAACTTTTGTTTGGGAAGAAAGGACTGATACTGGCAGTACAACGATTACTGGCCTCCCACCAACAAAACGAGTGATGCAAGCAAGAGCTTGACGAATGATAGCGTTGGTTGTACCATTGATAGTATCGTAGGAGGTATTAATGATGAAGGTTCCTAAAATTATTCCCGTATCCGATTTAAGACAGAAAACCAGCGATATTCTTAAAGACATATCATCCGGGGAAGCAGTTTTTATTACCCAGCGCGGACGAGCAGCCGCCGTCATGATCAGTATAAATGCTTACGAACGCTCGCAGCATGAGCTGGAAATCTTACGTTTGCTAGCCCGGGGCGAAAAGGAGATTGAAGCCGGCACCGGTTGTAAATTTGATGAGGTACTTAAAGAAGCTGACCGCTTTCTGGAGACCTCCAGACCTTGAGAATTCTCTTTACTCCCGCCGCCCGCCGCCATTTTCTCGAAGCACTCTTTTATATCTATGAGGATAATCCTTCAGCCGCCATTCAATTCCGGCAAAAAGCTGAAAAAGTCATCTCACGCCTCCGAGAACATCCGGAGTCAGGGAGACATCTTCCGGAGTTTCCCGACCTTTCTTATCGGGAAGTAATAGTAAAACCGTATCGTTTCTTCTATCGGGTAAAAGATAAATCAGTGTGGATAGTAGCAGTGTGGCACAGCGCCCAGATACCTGATGAACCTGAAGATTAGACCTCATGCTTTCAAATCAGGTCAGGGACAGTTCCCAAACTCCTGTTTGAAAAAAAGGGCTAATTCAAGCTGTGCTGAAGTTGCTCGTCACCTGTTAATAGAAGAAAATATGCAAGATAAATGCATTTTCTATGTTAGCTTGGCAATCCAAGGGATTGAAAAATATAAGCGTTAACGCTTATAATAAAACAAATGGAGATACGATTCAGCCGACACGCTAAGAATAAGATGAGGCTATACAAGCTTACCCAGGCGGAAATAGAGGAGGCCATCAATTCGGGCGAAAGGCTGAATCAAGGGAAAAAGTCGGAGGCCAAGTACAGAAAACTAAGGGTTATATGGATAATGGTTGGCTCGTACGCCCTGGTAATTACCCTAATCCGCACTAAGTAGAGGTAGAAGTATGGTTAGAGAAGCAAGAGTACAGGAAATGCCCAAGGGCGCCCTTAAAATTGAATATGAACCTGAGGTGGATGTCCTTACCATTTACCTGAAAGAGCCGGAGACCCATCTTAGCCACAGCAGTGAAGTGGAGCCGGGGGTAATATTGAACTACGCTGAAGATGGCAGTCTTTCTTCGATAGAGATTTTGGATGCCAGTGAACGTTATCCAACCGGTCAGCTAGCAGCTCACAGCGTGGACGAGTTAATTGACCTGAGAACGGCAGCGAATCTAGCAGAGATTGCGCCGGTGACACTGAGAACGCAGGCGGAGAAAGGGAAACTCTGGGCGATACGGATTGGAGGCCAATGGGTAACTACACGTGACCGGCTTCAGCAATACATCGACAGCCGAGGACGAAAAGCTAATATTACCAATTGACTTTTATTAAGAAAAATTGGGCGCCAAGGCTAATTTCCGAACCTCTGTTTGAGAAAAATTGATTAATCCCAGAGATACAGCGAATGCTTATCCCCTCGAATATTGACAACCTGGGGGCAGAATTTATTCACAACATCAAGGAGCACTCGTGGGGACAGGGAGCTTTCAGGTTATTTGACCCTGATTATCATATAGTTGAGGTTGGAGAACCAATAGAAATTGTGATAAAAAGGTATCTCATTCAAGGGTTATCGGAAGGAGAAGTAGCCGCGAAAACATCTATGCCAATAGAAGAAATACTGGGGAATAGTAAGCGAGTAGATTTATTTCCCTGGTCATTTAGCACTGTCACCGTACCAACACCATGCGCTGCCATTCGGTCTATTGCCTTAACAACAACAATCGCTCCAGTGCTATCAAAGACCCGATCTCCTACTTTAAATGGCGGAGCAGGAGTTATTGGTTAAATAAAAGGTTTTTTCAACCACATAATTCAACGCCAGACCAATTATTTTATCCGTGTAGTCCGCCATAAATAGTGGAATATTCAGCAGGTCGCCGTTCAGATTGAGATTATTGAGGGAAAAGCGGATACGCAGCTTGACACGTTCCGCAAATTTCTCCTTGAATTTTTTAAGGCTGGTGCTTTCTAAAATGTCCCCGGACTTGACCTCAACTGGAAAGATATCGTTTTCCCGCTGGATAAGAAAATCGATCTCATAGGAAGGGTTCAGTACCGACCAATAGCGTGGTGTTGCCTCAAATTGATTTTGCAGAGCCTGAAGCACATAGTTTTCGCTGAGCGCTCCTTTAAACTCGGTAAAGAGCCTGTTACCCTCCGAAAAGGCCGAAGGAGCAAGCAGCGCGAGACGTCGGAGCAGCCCAACATCAACCAGATAAAGCTTAAACATCGTCAGGATGTCGTAGGCGGAGACGGGCAGGCCGGGAGCGCTGCTGCGATAAATTTTAGTCACAAGCTGCGCGTTTACAAGCCACTGAAGTGCATCCTCATATTCTCTGGCCCGGGCGCCTTCCCTGGCCGCTTTATAGGTAAATTTTTTGTTTTCCCTGGCAAGCTGCGAGGGAATGGACTTCCAGATCAACGATATTTTAGGAAATTCCTTGACGTCAGGATATTTGGCAAAATCCCTTTCGTAAGCGCTGAGTATGTTGGACAAGGAGGTTTGCATCGCCTCAATATCCCGCTCCTGAGTCCATAATTTTACTGGCTCCGGCATTCCTCCCGTAACCAGATACATTTTCAATCTTTCATTCAGAGGATTAAAGAACGCATCCGGAATCGGGGATAGTGTTTCCACGCTGCGCAGATAATCCACAAGATTACCGTCGCCGTTCGCCATCAAGAACTCGGAAAATGTCATGGGATTGATCTGTACAAAATCCACCTTGCCGACAGGGAACGAGGACGGCCTGGATAGAGCGATACCCAAAAGAGAACCAGCGCAGACTATATGATACTCGCCCGCATTTTCGTAGAAATACTTCAAGGTGTTGATAACGCCAGGGCAGTCCTGTACCTCGTCAAAGATAAGTAGTGTTTTTTCAGGACTGATTTTCTGGCTGCTTGCGAAAACAAGGTTTTGCATTATGCGGCTGACATCCCTGGTCGTTTCAAAAAACTGACGGTATTCCGGGTTTTCGTCGAAGTTGAAATAGGCGGTGTTTTGATTCTTTCCATTTCATCAACTGGTTAAAAATAAAGCGTTCCATCTCGCCATCCCTTAATACACATAATTATATATAAAAAGGTGAAATAAATCACACAATTATATATTAAAACCGGCTGAACGGAAGTTGTCAAACGCAAACGGGCCTATTTCGCCACAGGGTCTGACTATTTCAGAAAATATTTGGTGAGGAGATTAAAACAACGGTTAACGAAGCTATCGTATGGTGGGCCTTGGGGGACAGTTCCCGAACTACTTTTCGAGAAGAAGGGACTAATTCCGGCGGTACAACAGTTGTTGATTTCAAATCTAACTTGAGTTGGTACTATTCTACAACTATAATACGAATAGTATTCGCCAAGAAATGAGGTGAAAAATCATGGAAGCTAGAGAACGAATAATTATTGACCCTGGAATACAACACGGTAAGCCTATAATTCGCGGGACACGAGTACCTATCACTCGCATTATCGCTGAACTAGCGGGCGGTATGACCAGAGAAGAAGTTATGCGCGAATATGAGATAACCGAAGAAGATATTGCCGCCGCTTTAGCCTACGCCGTTGACCTTGTGGAAGCTGATGAGTTTCACCCGTTACCAACTAGATAAGGGAGAGTAATGAACTTTCTTGTTGACGAAGATTTACCCCGCTCGACGGATAGCCTGTTGTAGCAGTATGGGCATCAAGCGATTAATATACGTGATATAGGACTTCGCGGAGCCAACGACGCTGAGATTGCTGCCTATGCTCAGAAACATAGATTATGCCTACTGACTGGTGACATGGGTTTTGCAGATATTCGTAACTATCCACCCGGTAAGTATTCCGGGATAGTTGTTTTACGTTTGCCAGCTAAGGCAAACTCTTTTACTATTCTGACTATATTGAAAAGTCTGTTACTGCAGACCGAAATTGTTAATCAGCTCAATGAAAAACTCGCCATTGTTGAGCTTAGCCATGTCAGGATTCGGAGAGGTTGATCATATGAAATCACGCCTGAATATGCTAACAGAGCTGATCAGTTATCGTGAATCAACAATCCGAAGCAATAACGCTCAAGATGATAGCCTTAGAGGACAGTTCCCGAACTCACGCCTGAGCATCAAGGTAAAGTTATTACCTGCTGTTGAATTCCAATTGTGTCGGGATTTTTTGGATAAGAGAGTTATCTGAAGCAATTTAAGGTAGTATCATTACCTTAAATTATGGTGGGGAAGGAGGGACTTGAACCCTCACGCCTTGCGGCACATGATCCTAAGTCATGCTCGTCTGCCAGTTCCGACACTCCCCCGCTTGCAGACCGGTCCTGAAAATACAATGCTATTTTAGCACAGGACGGCCCCTCCGGCTATGATTCGCATCGATTTCAGCGACAACAACAAACAATCCGGATTCTCCGACATTATACGGAACGACCGGTCTATCCATCTTCCTCCAGCGACATCCAGGTATTCTCCCGGTAAGGCTTGCCCTGTGAGGCCGCGTGAATATCCCTCAGCATTTTTTCGATATGCGGGATGGTGATATCCATGTTGGCCAAACCATCGATAAAACCGAGGACCGGTACGGACGAAATCCCGTGCAATGCGGCGCAGGTTTCCATATAGAACGGGCCGCAGTTCCAGCCGAAACCCACACTCCTGTCCAGCACTCCGATAGCTTTTTTACCTTCAAGCGCCTTTGCCAGCTTTTCGCGGGGAAAAGGCCGGAACATCCTCATCTTGACCAGGCCAGCCTTGATGCCCCGGTCCCTGATGTTGTCGATAACAACCCTGGCGGTACCGGTGGCACTGCCGGAAACAACCAGGACTATGTCAGCATCATCGCACCGGTACTCTTCAATCTGGCCCCCGTAGCCCCGTCCGAACATAGATTGATATTCCCTGTCGATCCGGTCCAATTTCTCTTTGGACCTTTCGAGAGCGGCCATGTGCTTGTAGCGTAGTTCGGTATAAGTCAGCAGGATACCGTGGGTGCCGATGCCCAGCGCCTTCCCCGGCACCAACTTCATCCGTTCGGGCTGTGATTTGAGCACGGCTAAATACCGGTCAACCTCCTCAAAGGCAGGTATTTTCACCGCCTCGGCCGAGTACGAGAGATAATAGCCGTCATAGTTGACCATCACCGGCAGTTGGATGTCATAGTCTTCGGCCAGTCTGAATGACATGATAATAGTATCGATTATTTCCTGGCAGTCCTCTACCACGAGCTGTATCCATCCGGCATCCCGCACCGAGATCATATCCTGCTGCCCGCAGGAGACAGCCAGAATGCCGGGCGTTTCACGGTTTACGTTCACCATGACCACCGGCGCCCTGTAGCTAGCAGTTACCATCATGGCGTCGTACATAAAAGCCAGTCCGTAGGAAGAGGTGGCCGTAAAAGCCCTGCCGCCGGCGCAGGCCGCAGCGGTCACGGCATTCATGGCTGAGTTTTCGCCCTCCACCTCGATCATCTCAGCCTCTATTTCTCCATCGGCCTTGAAACGCGACAACTGTTCCACTACCTCGCTCTGAGGAGTAATCGGATATGAGGCTATCACGTCGGGACGGCAGCGCATCGCCGCATATGCCGCGGCGGCATTACCGGTAATAACCCGTGTTTCCTGCTGTTGAGCCAATTCAGACATATCATCCCTCCGGGAAATATTTACTTTGTTGTTTAGACCCCAGTATACCATAAGGCGCGGACCAGGCCAAAAAACGTCCGCACGCCGCGAAGGGTACGCCTGTGGTTGGTGATACTGCCTCCATAAATAGTATATTTCTCTGTTTTACGTATGTTTCGTTAACTTCATATTGCACATTATATTTGACTTCCTATAATTAATCCTATAAGATTAATAATAGTTATCACTTTCAGCCGTGGCGGATACCGGGATTGGCGATTTTAAGTTTTTTATCAAGGAGATATTCATATGGAAGAGCTGAAGTACCCTGATGGTTGGATAGTTGTTGATCATATTATTCCAGGAGTTACTGCCGAGATGCTCGACTGGTGGTGGGTCAATATGGAAAAGGGCTATGAGCTGTGGTGTCCGGATGAGCATAAGGGTTTTAAATGGGATGTCAAGCCTCCACCTGGCGGTCACATCGGGGCAGTCCAGATTGCTACTGAAAGTATAGATTATGGCCCGGTAATGGATATCCGTATCGAATGGGTTGATCCCAATTTGGGAACACAGCAACAAAAGGACTTCTGGACTTATGAACATCTCCTGACAGCCGGAACGACAGGTGACAAACCGGGTACCGGGCCGGGAGTAGTGCTTTCACACCAGTGGGAGAACATTCCAGGCGGATGCAAAATGCGCTCCTGCATGCACGGATTCCCGGGAGCGCCTGCCGGTGGTCCTCCGTCCGGGCCGTTACCGCCGCACCCGAGCGGAAAAAAACCAACCGGCGGCGGCTGGCGCGTGCATAATATCGCTGAAGTGAGTACATTTAAGGCCTTCCTGCCGGCACTTTGGGGAATCTGGCAAACGGTCACTGACCCGGCCATCAACCGTCATTGTTCTTTAAGAATAAAAAAGGAAAACTCTCGTATTATTTACGTCCGGTAATAAAGGAGACTGATGCCGATGGAAAGTATAACGAAACAATGGGTAAAAGAAATCAATATTGATCTGGCTAAATGTAAAGGCTGCAAGTCCTGTTTTAATGCCTGTTTCGTGGATGTAATCCGCTGGGACGATGAAAAAAAACTGCCGGTTGTGGCTTATCCGGAAGATTGTGTCTGGTGCCTGGCCTGCGAATGCGCCTGCCCCGAACAATGTATCGAAGTAATTCCGAATATTCCCGCGCCCTTGCGATCCTCATATTAATTCCCGCTCCGGCATCTTGAGGTAATAAAGGAGGTATCAGTTGGTTAATCTGGAAGAATCAGGAGAGGTTGTTTCTACCGGTGTATTGATAATTGGCGGTGGTATCGGGGGTCTGACACTGGCTGTTAAGGTAAAGGAGGCAAACCCGGAACTGGATGTTCTGATAGTGGAAAAACAGACCGCCGGCTGGGCCGGTAAGGCCTCCAAAATAGGGGGAATCCTGGCGTTTCTCGGACCTGAAAACAACCCGGACAAATTTCTCGATTTTCAGGTACGCACCTCCGGATTTTATTTGAACGATCAAACACTGCTGGCCGACTATATCCTGAGGTCCCGCATGGCAATAGAGGAATTGGCAGAGTGGGGAGCCAGACTGGCCCGGACCCCGGATGGAAATCTGGTCATTATCCCGGCTTTCTGGGCGCCTGAATGGTCCATTGCCTTTGTTGACATTGACCTGATGCTGCCTATCCGTGCTAAAGCACGAAACCTGGGGGTAAAAATCATTAACAAAATTCATGTAGTCGATTTGCTGAAAAGTTCGGAAAGAATTGCAGGGGCAGTGGGCTTTGATATTATTACCGGTCGTTTCTACATATTCAAAGCCAGAGCCACCGTGCTGGCTAACGGCAGTTGCGGCTATAAAGTGAGAAGATTCTGGGTTGCCGGGACCGGTGATGGCATTACTGCGGCGTTCCGGGCCGGAGCGGAGATGAGGAACGCTGAGTACGGCAATCTCTACGGTCACACCGTATATCAGGACACGGATAGCGGAATGGCAGGCTATCAGTACCTGGTTAATGCCGCAGGTGAAAACCTGATGCAAAAATATCTTCCGGAGACAGGGCCTGCGGGTGTGTTTTTACCGGTGAAACTGGCAGTCGGGCTGGAAAAAGAAGTTACTGAAGGAAGAGGACCCATTTTTTTCGCACCCCCTCCTTCAGACTCTGAGCACGGAAGGGATACCGGCCTGCCCAAATTGAGTGAGTGGATGCAGCGCCTGGCAGCCAGGGAAAGGAAATACGGGCTGCCCCCCAAGGCAAGAAGAGAGATAGGAGTACCGCTGCACGGCGAGACCTCCTGTATTAAAGTCGACCATGAAATGAAGACCAGCCTCGAAGGACTGTGGGCTATCGGCGATACCAGTTATTCCGGTTCTGCTGTGGCGGGAGCCGTAGCTTCACCGCCGGGCATAACGCCGGGTTCAGGGATAATGTATGCGGTTGTCAGCGCAGGATGGGCCGGTTCCTCTATCGCACGTTATATAGAAAATACTGCTCCCGCTGAAATCGATGGCATTGAAGTGAAGGCTCTCAAAGAGGCAATCTTCGCTCCGATGAATAAAGGACGGGGCTTTGCCCCGGGCGAGGTGATATCCGATTTGCAGGGTATGACTGCCCCGATTAAATATAACCTGCGCAGGAGTAAAGAACGCCTTGAGGAAGCCCTGGCGGGTATTGAAAAGTTGAAGCAAAAAATGCCCGAACTAAAGGCTGAAGACCTTCATTATCTGAGCAAGTGCCATGAGGTTAATAGCATGGTCCTGTGCGCAGAGATGACTTTTAGAGCAGCCTTAATGAGATCTGAAAGCCGGGGATTCCATTTCAGGGAAGATTACCCCGAACGAGATGATAAAAACTGGCTGAAATGGATAATCCTGAAGCAAAAGGAAGGCAAGATAAGGCTTTCAACTCAGCCGATACCCATAGAGAAATACAAAGTTAAGCCGCCAAATTAGCTTTAGCTAATCCATATATAACGCTATTTTTGTTGTGCATCATAATTGACTCAGCGCGATGGTTGGTCTAAGCTTAAGCAAAAGTGAAATTCCGAAACAGACCGGCAGGTTTAACATGAAAAAAAACGATCAGAGTGAAATAGAAATCATCAGGATGCTGAAAAAAAGTGATCAGGAGATCAATCTTTATATCTTACTTGATCAGACAGACAGTATCGTCATCAATGCAGTTGAGATGGAAATAAAGCACCTCCACATCACTCAACCGCAGGTGAGGGTGTTGACAATGCTGTCACGGGAAAATAGACCTGTAACACTCGAAGAGTTGGCGAACTGGACGTTCAAGGAGTTCAACTCGGTATCTACCCTGATCAACCGCATGGAAAAGAAGGGACTGGTAAAAAAGATCAAGAAAGAAGGTGACTTGAGAACCTATATCCTGCTGACAGACCAAGGTAATAGCATGTTTCTAAAACAGGTAACTGAACGTTCAATTCATCTGATATTCGCTAAATTATCCGAACAGGAAAAAAAACAGCTTGATGCTATCTTGAGAAAGGTCCGCGATACCACGCGTGATATTCTGGGTCTAAATTACCGGCCCCCTTTTCTACCCTAAATAGTTATACCAGATGTTTTGACAGCCGTCATGCCGGTCTTGACCAGGACACGTTTAGATGCCCGGTAAGACCTATTTTACATCACTCCCATATAACATAATCATTTAGCCCTCCTGTGTACCCTCAGCCGGGAAATAACTGACTGATATACTTTAAACTTGACAACGATCTGCCTCCCTGTTATTCTATCCACAGAACTTAAGTTCCACAGGTAGATATACAATGCTAGAACAAAAAGAACCCGCACTGAGGACCTACAACGTGCCCGCCGTCGACCAGGCCATCCGCGTGATGTTGTGCCTGGCCGACAGCGGCAGCCATCCCAGGAGCCTTACCGAAATCTGTCAGGAGGTAGGTATCCATAGAAGCAAGGCCTTCTCCATTTTAAACACCCTTAATGAGTACAGCCTGGTAAAAAAGAATCCCAACAGAAAAGGTTATGTGCTCGGGCCCGGTCTGCTGACATTGACCGGAAAAATGATCGAAAATCTCAGCCTGTCACGCCTGGTTGAACCGGTACTCTACAATCTGGCTAAGAAAGCCGCTGCGACGGTGGCGCTGGGCGTGATATCGGATGACAAGACCTGCGTGGTAGCCCAGTTCGAAGGGGCGCCGGGGATAGGTATATCTTCCCCTATCGGACATGTTACCCCCATCACCTATGGCGCTCACGGAAAAGCGATTGCGGCCTTCCTTCCCCGGGACGAGCTGGATGAATTGCTTAAAAACAGGAACCTGTTTTTCCATGGAAGCCCTGAAAAATTTGATAAAGCCAGGCTGGAGAAAGAGCTGACCGATTGCAGGCGTAATGAATTCGCACTGGAGCTGGGAGATATTCAGCAGGGCGTGAATGCTATAGCTGCTGCTATACTGGACCAGAACAGGTATCCCATCGGCTACATAACCATCGTCGGTTTCTTTTCAGAGAAAGATGCGCTCAAGCTGGGACCCCTTGCCGCTGAAGCCGTGAAAAAGATTTCAAAAGAGACGGGACAGATGATATTGTGGCAAAGACCGGATGGAAGGAGAAAATAGAACACTGATTGGTATGATTCCGGGCTAAGAAAAAAATAGGCTTCATCGAGACTTATGATCTGCTGCTTGAGCTTTATATTCAGGTAACGAGTGCAATAATAGAAGGGGGAACGGCAGGATGACTACAACCTTGTACAACAAAAAACTGGTGGAAACACTTTGCAGGTCGGTGTTCCAGAGCCATGATTTCAGCAAGCTGGATGAAATTATGAGGGAAGACTTTATTCAGCACAACGAGGACACACCGCAGGGGAGGAGCGGATTCAAACGGTTTTTCGAGCAGATGTTCATCGCCATGCCTGATTTCAACTATACAGTTAAAAAAATCATGGCCGAAGGCGATACGGTGATGATGTACTCCACCACGACGGCCACACACCTGGGAGAATGGATGGGAATTCCTCCCACAGGCAACAAGATCGAATTCGATGTGGTAGATATTATCCGCATTGAAGACGGGAAAATTGCCGAGCACTGGGATGTGGCCGATACCCTGAAACTGTTTACCCAGGTGGGGAAAATAAAACCATAAACATCAAAGGACCTTGCTGTATGTCTGCCCTGGTGACCAATATTCAGGGATACTCGATCCATGACGGGCCGGGCATCCGTACTGTGGTGTTTTTAAAGGGGTGCGGCCTGGCATGCCGGTGGTGCAGCAATCCTGAATGCATCTCGCCGCAGCCCGAGGTCGGATTCTATAAGTCACTCTGCACCGCATGCGGCAAATGCGCCGGAGTCTGCTCTTACGGAGCCCTGAGCTTTGAATCGGGTCAACTGCCCCGTATAGATAGAGAACGCTGTACGGGATGCGGAGCATGCAGCTCGGTTTGCGATTATAAAGCGCTCGTACTTTTCGGCCGGTCAATGAGCGCTGAAGAAATATTTGATATAGTACACCGGGACAAAATTTTTTACGACCCGTCGGGAGGAGGTGTGACCTTGTCGGGGGGTGAATGTCTTCTCCAGCCGGAGCTGGTATGCTCCCTGTTTGACATGTGCCGGAAGGCCGGTATTCACACCTGTATAGAGACATCCGGACATGCCCCCGGATCCGCTTTACGAGAGGTACTCAGGTATTCGGATTACGTATTGTTTGACCTGAAGCACCAGGAGCCTGATATCCACCGCCGTTATACGGGGCAAACCAATGACCTTATTCTTGCCAGCGCCGGGATTGCTGCTGACAGCGGTGTTGAACTACTTTTTCGTATGCCTTTGATTCCCGGTATCAACGATGACCGGCAGAACATCGCGGATACCGCGAAATTGCTTAAAGGCCTTAGAAGCAAGACGCGCAAAATAGAACTGATGCCCTATCACCGCCTGGGAAAAGGCAAGTACGAATCACTGGATAAACAATACGCTGCGGACGAAATTCCCGTTCCCCAACCGGTCCGGCTGGAACAGGTCAGGGAGGCCTTTGAAAACCTGGGGATAGAGTGCACCGTTTCCGCTTAAAACACCGAACCCGGGTTATGCAGCAGGTAAAATATATAAATACAATAAGGATTATAATGACACAGGCAGACCGGAAAACTTATCCGGACAATGCAGTAAATGAAAATAAAGACCGGCTTGACATACCCGTATGCCTGCCGGAAGATGCCGCGGGAGGATTTTAATGGTAATTGAACAACAAACCAGGGAAGACATCTTTAAAGATATCGACAGGCTGAAGTTGAGTGAAAACCTGGTTAAACTGAAAGATGCCATGTTCAGCGCTCCGCGAAAAATTTCACTCGACCGGGCCAGGCTGGCCGTGGAGTCCTGGAAGGCAACCGAAGGAGAAGACCTGGAAATCAGAAGGGCTAAACTGTTTAAACAAGTACTGGAAGGCGTGCCCATTGCTATCCATGATTTCGACATCGTTGCGGGCAGGGAAACAGAACACCTGGTCGGGGCGCCAATATTCGTGGATGAAACAGGAGACTCGATCCCGGGGTTGTGGGATGACAGCGGCAGTCCCAGGTTATTCGAGGGGGCGCTATCGGGAAAAGACAAAGAGGAATTGAGAGAGTACGCCCGCTTTTTTGCCGGCAGGACGGCCCCGGACCATGTCATGGCGGCCTGGCGTTCGATAGTGGGTACCTGGGCGCAGGATATTACCGATGCCAAGGGCAGCGATCCAACCCCGGATTCGGGATATTTCCCGGGTATCACCTGTAGAGGCATGTGGGAGAAAATACTGTCCGGCGGCCTGCGGGGAATGATTGCAGAGGCTGAAGCCGGTATCCGTAGATTCAGAGAAATGCAGGAGACCGACATCGACAAGTTCCATTTCTGGCAGTCCGCCA
Source organism: Dehalococcoidales bacterium (assembly GCA_016926695.1). The sequence goes on from JAFGOB010000064.1 coordinate 22,299, forward strand.
TCATAGTATGTGAGGCCATGATAGCTTATGCCCGCAGATACGCCAGGCTGGCGGACAGCCTGGCCGATAAAGAAAGCGACCCGCAAAGGCGGCGGGAGCTGAAAGAAATAGCCGCCGCCTGCGATTGGGTACCTGAGAATCCCGCCCGCACCTTCCGTGAAGCTGTTCAGTGTGTGAACCTGATCATGGTCGGCAGGGGACTGGAGGCCATGTTCCCGGTACTGATCGGCCGAATCGACCAGTATCTGCGGCCTTATTTCGAGAAAGACCTGCGTGACGGGCGGTTGTCGCTGGAAAAGGCGGCTGAAATCCTGGGGTCCGCTATAACCCTCTGGGGTATGAAGGTTGTTGTTCCCACAGGCCTCACCCAGCCGGAAACACACCAGTTCAGTTTCAGCATCAACAGCGTCAACCTGGGCGGAGTCGATAAAGCGGGAAACGACGCTTCCAGCGAGCTAAGCTACCTGTTTCTCCATACAATCGGCCTGCTCAGGATGTCGTCGCCGACCGTGCTGATCAACTGGCATGCCGGTACTCCCCGCTGGCTGCTGCTGAAGGCCCTGGAAACGAATATGAAGACCAGGGGCGGAATTCCCCTGTTTGAAAACAGCGATCACGTGGTGAAAAGCTTTTTGAATGATGGGACGCCCCTGGAGGACGCCAGGGACTGGTACGGGCAGGGCTGCGTCACTCCTATCCTGCCCACCAAAATCGATCACAACGGCAGCGAAGGTAAGGGTGCGGTCAATGTGGCATTGATGTTCGACCTGGCCCTGCACAGGGGAGTCTCACAGATCACGGGGAAAAAGGTCGGAATTGATGTAGGAGACCCGCGGGATTTCAGGACCTTTGAGGACCTCTACCGGGCCTTTAAAAAAGAGTACGAATACGTGGTCAGGCGGGTGTTGTGGCTGGGAACGGTAGCCCAGGGTATAGAGCCGCAATACCTGCGTTTTCCCTTCAACTCCTGCATCGCCGGTCCGGGATGCCTGGAGAAGGGCCGGGACCTTCTTATCTCCGATTCAAACCACAGCTACGGAATCAGCGACCGCGCCATCGTGGATACTGCCGACTCTCTTATCGCCGTTAAAAAGCTGGTCTTCGCCGAGAAAAAATTGACCATGGATGAACTCATGCAGGCCCTTGATGCCAATTTTGAAGGTACGGGGGGCGAGGAGATCAGACAGCTTTGCATGGCTGCCCCCAAGTTCGGCAATGATATAGACGAGGCCGATCAGATGGTACGAGAAGTAGGCCGGTTTTCAGCCGGCGTAATTATGGCCTATCAGAATCCCTTTGATGTCCCCTGCAAGATTTCACGGGAAGGCCTGTCATGGCACTATTTCGGCGGTTTAGGTGTCGGCGCTTTACCCAACGGGAGGAAATCGAAAGAGCCGCTCAATGACGGCTCTATTTCGCCCATGAGAGGGATGGACAGGCTGGGTCCCACCGCAGTCCTCCGGTCGGTACTCAAGGCTGGCTTTGACGAGTCTTACGCTTCATGTCTCAACCAGAAATTCTCCTGGACCGTCATGCAAAGCCCGGAAAGCCGTGAGAAGCTGGCTATCATGACCGACACATTCTTCAGAAACGGAGGGCAGCATATCCAGTTTAATATGGTGGATGCCGAAGAGCTGCGTGATGCTAAAGCGCATCCCGGGAAGCATAGAGACCTGGTAGTCAGGGTAGGGGGATTCAGTGCCTATTTTGTCATGCTTTCTGCGGAGATCCAGGATGATATCATTTATCGCAGCGAACAGGGCTGTTAAGAGTCCCGGCCCGGGTTCTGTTATATTCCAGTACAAAATACAGGAGGTAGACATTGAGCGATAGTTCAGCCTATTTATTGGTGATCACGCCCCATCACGGCGATACCGAGCTGGGAATCGCCGGACTGGTAGCCCGTTTTACCCGTGAAGGCAAAAAGGTGGTCTATGTAGTTTGTACCAACGGGGATAAAGGTACCAGCATCACAACCTTCAAAGCGGATGAGCTGGCGTCGATCAGAGAGAAGGAGCAACTTGATGCCGCCAGGGTATTGAATATCAGCGACACAATCTTTCTGCACCATCCCGACCTGGGACTTGATGGTACCCCGGAACTGGGCAGGGAAATACTGGGGCTGATACTCAAGTACAGACCCGAGATAGTAGCAACCTGCGACCCAACCCAGCGTTACCTTTGCAATCCGGACCACCGGGTAACCGGACGGACCGTCATTGATGCTGTCTGGCCTTACGCCATGGCCCAAAACGTCTATGCGGACCTGCGACCAAATGGTGAATGTCACCGCGTAAATGAAATACTGCTGTGGCAGGCGGCTGAACCAAATTATTTCTGTAATATTACCGATACCTTCGATACCAAGTTAGCGGCTTTCTGCTGCCATAAAACCCAGGCCGGCGATCCTATCCTGCCGGAGTTCGCCCGGCGTTTCAGGGAAGATGCCAGGATCGCAGCCAGGGGCCATGACTACGAGCTAGGCGAAAATTTCCACCGCATTGAAATACCCGCTATTCTTTAGTTACGTTTACCGGTAAACAAGGGAGTCCGGAACTGTTTGCCTCGATCCGGACTCCTTAAAGCTGATTGATCAAAAAAATAAATTATTGTATTTCTGATTTTATACAGGTAGTGAACTACTTACTTACTATTACCTGCCTGGTTCCTTTTCCGCTGTATGAAAATAAATCCACCTACTCCTGCCAACCCGAGACCAAAAAGAATAAAGGCATCCATTTCAGGCACTACGGGAATCAGATCAGAAACTGTTAAGGTAGCTGTCATGGAGGAGGCAGCATAGTTCGTGTCGCCGTCAAAGCCGGCCCCGACACCGGTATCATAAATTCCGGCATCAATGCCGCTGAGGTCTGCACCCATTACATTCGCTACCCCATCTATGCCGGTAACAGCACTGCCTGCTTCATTACCATTCAGGGTAAAATAGATGGTCGCTCCTGCGAATAATCCGGAGTACTTTGAGCCACGGTTCCGGTCATTGAGAACCAGGCTTCCGGCGTTTTGAGAGCCACCATTCCGGATATGAGA
>JAFGOB010000065.1 GCA_016926695.1 Dehalococcoidales bacterium
ACATAATCCAAACAAACCGCCTATCTTGAATCTAGATGGTCACACAACTAAAGCTATATCCGGTTAATAACAATAGGCCGAAACACTAAAGGAAGCGGTAAGACTAGGGTTCTCACTCTGTTGGAAAAGTTTGCATTTAACATGATTCCGATGAGTAGCATTAGTTCGAGTATCCTATTTCGTTTGATTCAAAATCTAAGAGCCTCGTTAGCTGTAGATGAAGCGGAAACTCTTTTTAGTACCAAAGACCCTGCATCCGCCGAAATAACAAAAATATTAAACTCAGGTTATAAAAAGGGTGCATTAGTATATCGAAGTGTTAAGGATTCTTCTGGTGATTTTAAACCAAAGGGATTTGAGGTCTATTCCCCAAAAGCAATCGCTAGTATCAGGGACTTGGGAGATATGCTGGAAAGCCGTTGTATTCCAATCAATATGCTAAGATCATCTAGTTCAAATCAAAGTAATTTAATAATTACAGATAATTGTGAGCAGTGGGCAAAAACAAGGAGCGACTTGTATTGCCTAGCGTTGATTCATTTTCAAGAGATTAGACAAATATATGAAACCGACACTAGCATCCAGATTTTAAAAAATCGTGATAACGAGTTATGGTTACCATTATTCTCAATTGCAAAATTCTTCGACCAGCTTGGTGTTAGTAACTTGTTAGAGAAAGTGACCACCTATGCTGAAAGCAATGTTAGAGACAACTCTGGAAGCTCAATATCAGAATTGGAGGAAATATTTCTCAAGTCCCTGGTTATCTTATATAAGAATGGAAATAATGAAGTTTCTTCTATCCAAGTACGTGATGAGATGTACAAAACGCTTGAAGAAGACAGACGTGATACACTCAATACTCAAAGAATTGGATACTTTTTCAAGAATTTCGGTCTATTAGGAAGTAAGGAATTCAGGAAGCGGAAGTCAGGGGGAATGGTCTACCGTCTAGACACCATCATTTCAAAAGTCAGAGATGTTATGAATAGGTATGGGATTGAAAGCGAAGCCATTCAATCTAATTTTTGGGAAATTGAAATTTCTGAAAAACAAAAGGAATATTCATTAGCAAAGACGAATGTATCAGGAAATCTAAACTATTCTGTCCCGAATGAGCAGGATGTCATGAAAACAATAGAAGCATATGATAAGCAATTCGGATAAAGTAATGGATGGAATGTATAGTTTGTATAAACAACAGGAATAAAAAATCTTAGAGTGTGTAGGTTTTATGTGATCTACCTTTTTGAAAGCATACATAGTATACATATCCTACACACTCTACATTATCTATCTGGATAATAGGAAACCTCGTTTTTTCTCGTATGATCTTGACTAGAATCTGAAAGCATATATCATAAGGCTAATTGAGACTTGACATACATGTATTACATATAATACAATATAGATATGAAAGAATTTAAGAGTAAACCTAACATATCAATAAGGATTGACCCTGAAGTATTACATCAAGCGAAAATAGCTGCTGTTACCGCTAAGATGACGCTAGGCGAATGGTTAGAAGAAGCTATTAACCAGAAGATTCAAAGGAGTAAAGAAAATGACCATACTTAATGAGCAATGTACATATTCTCTAGGACAGCTTGCTGAAGCGGTGGGAGTAAGTGCTAGTTATTTGTCTCAAGTCTTTAATGGGAAGCGTCCACCATCTACGGAATTGGTACATTCACTTGGTACTCTTAAACCTGATTTTTTAAGCGGACTAAAACCAAAAGTTAAGCAATCTGTTAAGCAGTTGCTTAAAAAGAGTGGAGCGGGAGACGGGATTCGAACCCGCGACGTCCTACTTGGAAGGCAGGCACTCTACCGCTGAGTTACTCCCGCTGATGATCATCGGCGGCACACGGGCCGCCATCCTGAATATTACTATTTTAACCCCAATCCCTAATCCTTGTAAAGGAGCATTCCGTCCGGACAGTTATCAGTGGTCAGTTGATATTAACAGTTGGGGGGATAATTAAATTTGGCCAATTGTAAATTGTGGAATTATTTGTCTCTTGAAATTTGTTGGTATCTTGTTACGTATTATTTGTTTCTTGTATCTTTTCCTCTATCCCCCCATGCTTGACATCCGCGCTGCAAGGTGGTTATGATGCCTTAATATCTTTTCTCTGTGTTATTCGACGGTCTTATATTAAGACGGCCGTATTCGCCTTGCCTGATGTTCTGTGACGGACCGGGTTGCTCCCGGTGCTGATCACAGAGTGGAGAAAAATATTGACCAAATAATTTCGAGGAGGAAAACAAACCATGTCTGAGGGCAAGTACAGTAAACTGCTTATGCCGGCGGAGATCAAAGTCATGCGCGAGGGCGATTTGCCGGTGGTGTCCTTTAATGCCGGCAAGTGCGGGATAGAGGCGTCATGGGGCATTCTGCCTGCTACACAGCCGGTGGACGAGGAGACCAGGATGAAGCTTTTTGAAAATCCCCATAAACACCCCCATCACCAGTTCATCACCTATTTCGGCAGCAATCCCTATAACCTGGGGGAGTTTGATGCCGAGATATCGATCTGTCTGGGAGAAGAAAAGGAGGAGTATATCATCAACCGTCCGACGGTCATACATTTTCCTCCCAATGTTGTTCACGGGTACGGAAAGACCCCCCACCGCGTCGGCAAGCCGGTCTATCACCTTGACCTGAACTTTTCATCGCAGTATACCAGGGTTAACATTCCTGATTAATAACCGGGAGACGAATTGAAAGCCTGGAAGTCAGGGCGGATGGCATTCCGGATGGATGTTGTGCGCCTGCAATTCAGGAGACATTTAACGGCAGGCTGAAGCTGAAAGTGCTCCCTTTGCCCGGTTCGCTTTTAACCCAGATTTTCCCGCCGTGGGCCTCGACGATCTGTTTGCAGACCGCCAGCCCCAGTCCGATGCCGGGGAATTTTTGCCTGTCCTGCTCCACCCGGTGATACGGCTGGAATATCTTTACCTTTTCTTCGGCGGAAATGCCTATTCCTTTGTCTGTTATGTTGAAAATGAGTCTTTTGGTTTCGGCTGTTATTTCCATGGTGATATCGGTCCCCGGAGCGAATTTACTGGCGTTTGACAGCAAATTGATCAATACTTGTTCGATGCGTGAATCGTCTATCTCGATTTCCGGCAGCCTGTCGGGTATATCCAGCATGAGCCGCTGGTTCTTTGCTTCGAGGGTAGGTTCGAAACGCGAGATTACGCCTCTGATAAACCTGTACACATTAACTTTCTCTTTTCTCAGCTTGAACGTCCCCCTGGAGTACCTGGCGACTTCCAGCAGCTCTTCAAGCCGCGAGGCCAGCGCCTGGGCGCTGACATGGATGTTTTCGGAGATCCGTTTGAGCGTCTTCTCATGCCCTTTTTCAAGAATAGCTCTGAGCATTGAAGTAGAGGCCAGGATAGGAGTCAGAGGCGTTCTCAATTCATGGGCCAGAACGTCAATAAAAAGTCCCCTGGCACGGGCTTCCTCCTGGAGTTCTTCCCTCTGTTTTTTCTCATTTTCATAGAGCGTCATCACCGCTTGTTCCATGCGTTTTCTCCCGGTGATATCCCGGCAAACGCAGAAAATCAGCTTTTGTTCCGCATATACAGCCCCGTTGGTGCTGATTTCAACATCGTATGAAGTGCCGTCTTTACGGCGGTGTACCGTTTCGAAATGATCGCCTTTTTCGTTTACATTTGAAAGCATTTCTTTGAGATGTGAGGCCGAAAAGTGGAAATCCCAGTCCCGGACGTTCAGATGTTTGACTTCCTCGGGAGAATAGCCGATCATCTCGGCAAAACGCCTGTTGCTTTCATAGACATTTCCTGACTGGTCGAGTATCACGATGCCGTCTATCGACTGGTCGATCAGTATACGCCGCCGGGTAGCATCATCGGCCTGCACGGACTCCGTTCTTTTCCGTTCGGTAATATCACGCACAATTCCCTCTATGCCCGCCAGATTTCCCGAAGCATCGTAAAGTGGATTGGCCTGCTCTTCAGCCCAGATAAAAGACCCGTCTTTCCTTCTCCAGCGCATTTCCCTGGCTATGCCGGTGATGTCAGTCAAATTCGTCTCCGGATTTACTCCGCCTTCATGGTCGTGTCGCAAGTTTTCCAGAATACCCGGATCGCGGTAGTGTTCTTCGGGAGTATAGCCGGTAAAGGCCAGGGCTGACGGACTTATGTATTCAAGTTCGATATGTGGCCGCAGACGCAGCCTGAAAATCAGGTCTTTGGCGTTTTCGGCCAGCAGGCGAAAAAGTTCCTCGCTTTTTTTCAGTTTCTCCTGGGCCAGTTTACGGTCTGAAACGTCACTTAAAATATTTAAAGTTGCAGGTTTTCCTTCCCATACAATAGCCGCTCCGCTGGCTTCAATCCACCTGGTGGTATTATCTTTTGTCATCACCCTTAACTCGTATACAGGAATCGGCCCGTATCCTTTGAGTCTGCGATTGTAATTAAGAGATACCGTTTCCAGGTCGTCGGGATGAACGAAAGCGGAAAAATGCCGGTCAAGCATTTCCTGCTCGGAATATCCTGTCATGGTTGTACCTTTATGGTTGACAAACTTGACCCGTCCATCCTGGACAACAACCACGGCTTCATTGGCGTTTTCAATCAGCAAACGGTATTTCTCTTCCGAAGCCCTTAAAGCTTCCTCAGTTTTTTTTCTTTCGGTGATATCCTCCAGCAGGACCAGCAGGCTTGGCTGGTTGTCTATTTCAATTTGTTCAATATTGGCGCTGAATGTGATTACCTGCCCGTTTTTCGCAATAAAGGGTATTTCCATATCCCGTACTCGCCCTTCCCGGGCCAGTTTCTTGATTATCTCCTCTCTCTGCTCCGGATTATGCCATAGTCCTAGCTCAAACGAGGTATGTCCTATTGCTTCTTTACGGCTGTATCCGAGGACTGTTGAAAATGCTTCGTTTACCTCAAGATAACGTCCGTCCTTCAGGCTTGAGATCCCGATTACAAGCGGGCTTTTTTGAAAAGCCTTATAAAAAATTTCCTCTGTTGAACCGGATAAAGACCGGCTGGAGTTGCCGGAAGGCTGATTCAGGATATTATTACTATCCTGGAGGATATTATTGTTATCCATTATCGTAGTTCCTCGACATAAAACGTTTAACAAGACCGGTCTTTGTACTGCAATCTATAATACAGCTTGCAGGTTAAGCGGTGCGCGACCGTCTTTTTTGCCGATTTTGCTAACATAATCTCAGATTTTTATTGCGGGGTCAATTCCTTCCGGTCAGTACTGGCCGTACTCTTCCAGGGCGTTTTCGATAAGTTCCAGCCGTTTGCAGTGTAAATGTTCATCAAGCTCGACAGCAATCAGATCGATTTGCCAGGTTGGAGGCAGGTGTTCATGGTACTGGCGGTAATGCTGGGCCGCTCGTTCCAGGTGTTTCATCTTGCTGCGGGTAATGGACTCTTCCGGCGTGCCGAAAGTGAGGCTGGTTTTGGTGCGGACTTCAACAAATACCAGGCGGTCTTTGTGCAGGGCGACGATATCTATCTCTCCGCGAGGACAGCGGTAATTGGTCTGAAGGATGCGATAGCCTTTCTTTATCAAATAGTCACGGGCCAGTTTTTCACCCTGTATCCCTGTATCTTTGCGGTTCATTCTGCTTTTTCCAGTAGAGTATTGAAAGATAATTGGGCGATATTTCTAACCGGGTGGAACAGCCGGCGGTGGATAGTTGAAGGACCCAGTTTACGCAGGCAGGCCAGATGTTCCTCCGTACCGTAGCCTTTATGGCGTTCCAGAGCGTATCCGGGGTATTTTGCAGCCAGCTTAACCATCAGGCGGTCACGAAAAACCTTGGCTACGATTGAGGCGCAGGCGATTGAAAAGCAGAGAGTATCACCATTTTTCACTCCTTTCTGGGGAATGTTCAGGTCCGGCAGCGAAAAATAGTCTATTAACAGATAGTCCGGACGTGGTAAAAGGCTTTCAACTGCGCGGTGTACGGCCAGGCCTACCGCCCTGGTCATTCCCAGGGCATCTATTAGATAGGGCTCAACCATGCCTGTGCCTATAGAGACGGCGGCTTCATGGATATAGGGTGAAAGATATTCCCGCTGTGCGGGCGAAAGCAGTTTGCTGTCCCTGACGTACCGGGACCAGTCTGCGTCAATTTCCGACGGGAAAATAACAGCCGAAGCGACCACGGGACCGGCCAGGCAGCCGCGCCCCACTTCGTCAATACCGGCCACCAGCCGGTAACCCTGTTCCCTGCACCGGATCTCCTGTTTGTAATCCGGACAGGGCGATGAACTAGTCCGTTTCTGCAATGATGCCTCCGCCGAGTACCCTGTTTTCCTGGTAAAAGACTACTGATTGACCCGGGGCGATAGCCCGCTGGGGTTGTGTGAAGCTTACCCGCGCAATACCGTTTTCGATCTGCAATGAAGCCTCGCTTTCAGGCGAACGGTAGCGGACCCTGGCTTTTACTTTGATGTTTTCTTGCGGCAGCCTGCCTGATACCCAGTGCAGGTTGAAGGCTGTGAGGGTATGCTTGAAGAGCAAGGAAGCAGGCCCGATTACCAGCCTGTTGGCTGCCGGCTCCATCTTGATGACATATAACGGTTCGCGCGCGCTGACTCCCATCCCCTGCCGTTGGCCTATGGTGTAAAAAGGCAGGCCGCGGTGGCGGCCCAGCACCTGGCCCGAGCTGTCGACTATATCTCCCGGTGAAGACGGGATATGAGCGGACATAAAAGCCTGGTAACTACCTTCCGGGATAAAGCAGATGTCCCGGCTTTCATGCCTGGCGTAGGCCATTATATCCAAACCGGAAGCGATCTTTTTTACCCCGGTTTTGGGCAGTTCTCCTACCGGGAAAAGTATATGTTTCAGCTCTCTTTGTCCCAGTAGATAGAGAAAATAGCTCTGGTCTTTGCACGGGTCTCTGCCTTTAAGCAGCCGGTATTCGTCTCCCTCCGCTGATATTCCGGCATAATGCCCCGTGGCGAGGTAACGACCTCCCATCTCAAGTACTTTGTCCATCAGCAGGCCGAACTTGATTTTTGTATTACAGCGGACGCAGGGATTGGGAGTATGGCCCTGGCCGTATTCATGGTAATAATACTCCATAACCTGAGAACGGAACTCGTTTTCCAGGTTTAAATAGACCAGTGGAATATCCAGCCGCCGGCAGGTATGCTCCAGGTGGGCTTTTTCTTTCTCATCGTTTATTCCGCTATCCCCGGTCAACAAAAGATGAATACCGGTGACTGCGAAACCGGCCTGTTTAAGAAGATAAGCCGAAACCGAGGAATCTACTCCGCCGCTCATGGCCACAAAAACGCGTTCAGACATGACACCATTATAGCAGACCGCCTTTATCCCTGTAATCGCGTTAAATGCGTATCATGCAGTCGCTGCGACCGCGTATTGAAGACTCTCCACGGAACGTGGCTGTATCTATTCCCCTATTCCGGTCTACTTTCAGGTCCCGCTGTAGTAGACCCTTGATCCACCATCTGAAGAGGCTGATCAAGCCTGAGTATTTTCACCAAATTGGTGTAGAAACCTCATGCCTAATTGAGGCTATTAGATGGCGGATCAGGGTAGACTGGACTTTGTTGAACTGGTAATATAAAACAAGATAATTCTATTACCAGTTTATCATTATTGCAGGAGCAGGAATGGGATTTGATATTCCGCCTGAGGAAACAAGACCGGAAGAGTTATCTTCTGAATCGGAAACACCGGTAGCCAGGACTGGGCCCTGGGGATCCTGGCCGACCATAGGGTTCAGCGCTGTGATCTTTGTGATTTATGTTTTTGCCCAATCTGTGGTGGCTATTATTTTTGCTTTTCTCTATTCCATCAACGAGTTGGCTTCCAATCCGGAACTTGATCCTTTGGTCATGGTCAATGAGCTGACCACCAATGGGCTGCTGATCTCGGTTGCCACCGTAGTGTCAGCCGTGGCCGGGGCAGGTATTATACTACTTTTTGTAAAAGTCCGCCGGGGAATTTCGTTACGCAATTACATGGCCCTGCATCCTCTGAACTTGAAGACAGTCCTGACGGTATTAGCGGTCGCAGCCGTATTACTGGCTATTTATCTCTATCTTGCACGGTTTGCCGGGGAGTCCCAGAGCACCGGTTTCTCCCTGAGTATGTATGAGACCGCCGGATGTCTGCCTTTGTTGTGGATAGCTATCATCATTTTTGCTCCGGTTTTTGAGGAGGCCTTTTTTCGCGGTTTTCTCTTTACCGGTTTAGTCCGCTCTTTCCTGGGGCCTGCTGGTACAATTTTTTTAACCGCGCTGCTCTTCGCTGCCATACACGGTTTTCAGTATGATCTATTCGGAATAGCCACTATATTTGTCCTGGGTATCGCCCTGGGCATCGTAAGACACAAAAGCGGTTCTCTCTGGAGTACAATATTACTGCATTCCGTCTGGAATCTGGCCGGCTTGATAACCATAGCTATTCATGTCGGCGGGGTGGGATAGTCCCGAAGTAAATTATGACCGGGTCAGGATTATTCCCGGTCATGAGTACCGGCAGGACATAACATAACGACAACCATAGATCAGTCGCGACTTACCGGTCCGTTGCCATCGTCCATCCGTTGTTTTCTTAACCCGGAAATAAAACGTTTTATCCTGCCGGCAAGCCTGCTTACCAGGTGACGGCGTGTAACAGAAGCGCTCTCTGTTGCCATATCTGAGGCGGGTGTTTCGCCCAGGAAGACCTGCTTGACCGATTGTTCCAACTGGGTATGCACGCCTCTGATCGATCTCAATACCAGGTAGAGAAAAACAGCCAGTATGAGTGCAGGTATAGCCAGGGTCAGGGATCCGAAAAACAGGAGCTGTGTAAACAGCGGGATCAGCCAGAGGACCAGTATAATAGATAAAATAATCCTGAGACTGTGTTTCAGGACTGATCTCAATATCTCTCTATTTTGTATCCTGCCGGTTGTGGAATCTACCAGTATGTAGCCGGTAACCTCTTCCACGAAGGCCATCAGATTTCGCCAGATGAGTACTAGTGACGGTAAACATAATACCAGGATAGCACAGCCGAACAGCATGGCCAGGATATCCTGGCGGACGGGCCAGTAAGAGGCAAGGTTTTCCACGAACTGGAAAGAGAGAGTGCCTGTGCCTATGACAACAAGAAGGATCAGGCAATTAATGATAATATTCCTGCCGGTCTTGCGGGTTTTGAGAGCCTGGTTATCCTGCCTGGAGAAGACTCTTCTGATATTCCCGCCCCAGGCGTTGATCTGGACAATATATTCTCTCAGCGAGCGGGGCGATTTTCTTTCCAGAAAATCCACCAGCTTGTCCGAAGAGCGGGTCAGATAGGGCGCAATCATTGAGGTTAAAGTGGTAGCCACTGCAACAATCGGATATACAGGAGCCACGGTAATACCCCGCTCAATACCGATTTTACCTATTGCCAGGGAAAACTCTCCCATCTGCGGCATGCCAAGTCCTACCTGGAGGCTGGTCCTGGCATCATAACCGGATATAACCGCTGCGATGGTATTGGCGAAGATTTTTCCCAGCACATAGACGACTGCAACAATAACGGCAGGCAGAAGAAAATCACGGAACTGGGTGATATCGATGAGCATTCCGATAGCCACGAAGAACAGAGCGGCAAACATGTCCCGCACGGGGGCCATAACCTCTACTATTTCTTCGGAATGCCGGGTGTCTCCTACCAGCGCTCCGACCAGGAAAGCGCCGGTGGCTACCGACAGGCCCAGTTCCTTGCTTAACAGCGCCATGGCAAAACAGAGACCCAGGCAGGAAATGAGCAGGGTCTCTTTGGAATGAAAACGGTGGGTGAAAGCGATAATGCGGGGCACGACTATGGCGCCCAGCGCCAGTGACGAGACGGCGAAAATTACGAGTCGTAAAGCCAGGGAGGGGATGCTGCTGAAATCCGCCAGACCCGTGGAGGTGCTCATGCCGGAGAGTATAGCGATAATCACTACAGCGGCGAAGTCCTCGACTACCAGGATACCCACGATAACTCTGGATGACACCATATTCAGCTTGCCCATATCTTTGAGAAGCTTGACGATTATAGCTGAGCTGCTGGTATACAAGGCCGCGCCCAGGAATAATGCTTCGGTTTTCGACCATCCGAATAGATTCCCCAGGCCGTAACCCAGGGATATCATGGTAGCGAGCTCAATCCCGCCGATAACCAAAGCCGTCAGTCCGATCTGCCGTATTTTACTCCAGCCGAACTCCAGTCCCACTCCGAAAAGAAGCAGGATCAGTCCGATATCCGCCAGCAGGCCTATAGTCTCGACATCTGTTGAGGAGAAGAGGGGTAAAATATAAGGACTGATGATTATACCTGCTACCAGGTAGCAAAGGACTATAGGGGGATGGAGTTTGCGTAATAATACAGTAACTCCGCCGGCGACTACCATAATGAGGGCGAAATCTTTAAGTAAGCTAAACTCTTCCACCTTGCCTCCGGACCGGGTACAAAAGATGTACCTTCCTTAATGATAACATAAGAGGATAGAGGGTACAGCCATGATTCAATTTAAAATAAATGTAAAAGTTTACAGTGTATTGACACCGGGACGCTATATCGGTCTGCCGGAAGATGAGGATGATTTCGATTTTGCGGAGAGGTTCGGCCAGCTCAGGGCAGAGCTGGAAGAGCAGATGCAGGAGGAAGTGCGTCTTAATGGACTCATTCGACAGAATTTGGCCAGGCTGGAATTGAATCATGAATGAGTGGAAGGAATGCAAACTGGGAGATGTGGCAGATATTGTAATGGGTAAATCTCCCAAAGGCGAGACTTGTCATACTGCTCACAGCGGAATGCCGTTACTTAATGGCCCAACTGAATACGGTATTAAATTTCCTGAGCCAGTTCAATATACTATTGATCCAAAACGTCGTGCTAAAAAGGGTGATATATTATTTTGTGTTCGTGGTTCAACAACTGGCCGAATGAACTGGGCGGATCAAGAATATGTAATCGGTCGCGGTTTAGCATCTGTAGGACATAAGAAAGGTTTTACATCGTATACCTACTATAAAGGGCGTTCTCTTAAAGATGACTTTGAAACATTTGAACAACAGGGCACGGTATTCGGATCAATAGCACCGGATAGTGTGGATTTCCATGTTTCTGAAACCGGAGTGCTTTATGACAGCCCGGCCAGGCGTACGAGCTATGAAGAGGTCATTCTAAAGCATACCCTGGAATCAGCCATCAACCGCCTCAATCCCACTTTACCGCCCGGAGCCAGACAGGAAGCCTTTAAAGCAGTATTGTCCGTATTTTCTCCCCAGCTTATCACTGCTAACGAAGCCTTTCACAAGATGCTGGCAGAGGGTGTACCGGTTTCCATCAATAAGGAGGGCCAGGAACGCGGTGAGCGGGTCTGGCTGGCGGACTTCCAGAATGCGGACCGGAATCAGTTTTTCGCCATCAACCAGTTCACGGTAAATGAAAAAAATCAGAATAAGCGGCCAAATTGATCCATAATCTGGATAACCCTACCATCGTAGTAATTACTGACCGCAACGATCTGGACCAGCAGTTATTCGATACTTTTGCCGCTTCCGCCGGTTTGCTGGGGCAGCCGCCGGTGCAGGCGGAATCCCGCGAGCATCTGAAATCACTGCTCAGGGTGGCTTCCGGCGGCATTGTTTTTACAACCATCCAGAAGTTCTTCCCGGAAGACGGCGGCATTACCTATGACCGCCTGTCCGGCCGCCGCAATATTGTTGTCATTGCGGACGAAGCCCACCGTACCCAATATGGATTTGAAGCTAAAGTAGTGGATACTAAAGTTGGCGACTATATCGATATTTATGATATCGCCCAGGCGGTCGAAGACGGCGCAACGGTAAAGATCTACTATGAGAGCCGTCTGGCAAAAGTCAATTTGACTGCCGAAGGGCGCAGGCTGATCGAGGAATTCGACCGGGAAATGACGGATGACGGTCTCTCTGAGTCTCAGAAGGCTAAAGCTAAATGGACCAAACTGGAAGCTATTGTGGGCCATCCGGAACGGCTGAAGAACCTGGCCCGGGATATCGTCACGCATTTTGAGAAACGGTTAGAGTATTTCGATGGTAAAGCCATTATCGTGGCTATGAGCCGCCGTATTGCTGTGGCGCTCTATGATGAAATCATCAAGCTGCGGCCCGGCTGGCACAGCCAAGACCTGAAACAGGGTACCCTCAAGGTGGTGATGACATCTTCCTCATCCGACAAGATGGAGTTTGATCCGGAAGACCCCGAAGGACTGGTCATCCCGGCCAGTCACCGGACCACTAAAGAGGACCGTCAACTACTGGCCGAACGTATGAAGGACCCGCAGAATTCACTGAAACTGGCTATTGTAAGAGATATGTGGTTGACCGGCTTTGATGTACCCTGTCTGCATACCATGTACATCGATAAACTAATGAAAGGCCATACCCTGATGCAGGCTATCGCGCGGGTAAACCGGGTCTACCTGGATAAACAGGGCGGCTTGATAGTGGACTATATCGGGATTGGTACTGCCCTTAAAGAAGCACTGATATTTTATTCCAAATCCGGCGGCCAGGGAAACCCGGCTGAAATGCAGGAGAAAGCCCTGGAAATGCTGCTGGAAAAGATGGAAGTTGTGCGGCAGATGTTCCACGGCTTTGATTACAGCGGGTTCTTTACAACCGGTACCTCCGGCAGGTTAACTCTCATTTTACAGGCCGCGGAGTTTGTATTAGGTTTGCTCCAGGGCAAAGAACGTTTTCTGAAAGAGGCCACCGCCCTTTCCCAGTTGCTGGCACTGGCAGTGCCCCATGAGGATGCTCTGGCTTTGACTGCAGAGATCGCGTTCTTCCAGTCCATCCGCGCCAGGTTGCTCAAATTTGAAGGCGAAGATGGTAACAAGGCCGGCAAAAATTTTGAATCCGCTATTCGCCAGATTATCAACCAGGCTGTATCGTCCACTGAGGTAATCGATATTTTTGATGCCGCTGGCATTAAAAAGCCCGATATTTCCCTGCTCTCTGAGGAATTCCTGGCAGATGTTAAGGAGATGCATAATAAAAACCTGGGGCTGGAGCTTTTGAAAAAAATACTCAATGACGAGATCAAAGTCCGGCTGAAATACAGTATTATCGAAGGTAAGAACCTGTTGGAAATGCTGGAAAACGCTATAAAAAAATATCAGAATAATCTCCTGACCACCGCGGAAATCATCGAAAAATTGATAGAAATAGCCCGTCAGATTCGCGCGGTGGACGGTCTGGCCGAGAAGCTCAACCTGAACAAGGATGAATTCGCCTTTTACACCGCCCTGGAAATCAACGACAGTGCTGTTAAGGTACTGGGTGATGAGACGCTGAAAACCATCGCCAGGGAGATTGCGGACAAAGTCCGTAAAAACGTTACGATAGACTGGAATATGAAAGAGAGTGCGCGAGCCAGGCTAATGGTACTGGTGAGACGGACACTGAATAAATACGGCTACCTGCCGGATAAACAGCAGAAAGCCGTAGATACCGTGCTTAAACAGGCGGAGGTTCTGGCGGATTATTGGGTGGATAAATAGGATACGAATGTGAAGCGAAAGCACGGAAGAATAGGAGAAGCCCCTCATCCAACCTGTCCTTACGGCGGACATTGGATGCAGATAGAACGGAAGAGCGAGGTGCCCGGGCAGCGGTCGCCCCGGTCCGGTAAGGAAGGTTACTATTACCGATCTTTTCTATACTTAACGCCATAAAAATGGCCGTTTTAAGTTGGAAATTTTCACGGTATTGATTTTATTTATCGGCATAAAATTACGTTGCTAAGTATAATAGTCCCGGGAGTTTGTAAACCGTGTTTTTTGTTACTGCCACGTGTATTTACCGCCTGGATGCTTGTTATTTTCCTTTTTTCGAGGATAGTTCCCGGTATTTCCGGGCAGTAATATAGTTGATGTAGTCGAATATCAATAGAATACGATTGATGGCATGCACTGCTTCGTACATATCGTTTAAAGCCAGCTCAAAAAGCGCTTCGTCTTCAGCCTTAATCCAGATATGCCTTCTGAGTAAAACCTGGGAGTAGAGTATTTGTTCCAGGGGGATACCCCTGGCAAAGTAATCTTCAATAACACCCTCAACATTGAGAATATGCTCTACTTCTTCATCAGCTTCTTTGGCGAAGTACATATTTCCCATGTTTTTATATATAGCAACAGCATGGCGAATAGCAGTTTCCCTGGGGACCACATCGAAGGCGGTAGTTCTTTCATTCTTGCTTAAAGCTTTATACCAGAGCTCGGCAATTGCGTCAGCATGCTGATGGCACATATACATTAATCTATCCGTGGCTGCTTGCGGCATATCGTCGCTCCTTTTGATGAATTTTCCGGTCTTGAGACGCTTATGTACTCTATTAACGCGGGTCTTGCTTTCTTCAGTCTAGCATATACCACCGTCAAAATCATTATACTAAATCTTTTCCGGCTTAAAAAATTAACGGGATTTGTAAGTATTTTGTAAGCTTTTTCGGTGCTGCTGTAATTTTGTAGTAATGCGCTTGTTTAAGAATGTATTTAGCTTGATAATCAACCTGTTTTAGGAGGAGAAAAAATGAAAGGTCTATTCAAAAAAAACTGGGTTAAGGATTCAAAAGGTTTTACCCTGGTTGAACTGCTGATCGTGATCGCTATTATCGGGGTGCTGGCGGCTATAATTGTGCCCAATGTCACGGGACTTATCGGCAGCGGAGAACCTGAGGCAGCCAAGGCGGAGCTGACTACCGTTCAATCTGCCATGGATACCATGATGGCCAAGCAGTCACTCAAGACCGTGACTGCCGTTACTTCAGCCACCAGCGATATGTCTGCTTTCCCCGATTCGACTAACCCGCTTTATCCCAATTACCTGCGTTCTGCTGCTACCAAGGGGACCTATACCTGTTCTGCCAGCGGTCTGGTTACACAGGCATCTACCGGCTATTAGATCGACGGTCCGGCTGAATCTTTTTGAGGGGGGCTGAGGGAGCGATGTTAAAAATGATATGGAATAGAAAATGTATAAAATGCCAGGGGCAATATTTCATTGAAAAATCAGAAGATGGTGAATACCTGGTCTGTCTGCAATGCGGCCATAGCATGAAATTAACAGAGCGTAAACCGGCGTTGCCGGTCAATGTCCGGTAACCGGTGATGCCGTTCCGGTAGAATGACAATCTTGTCGGTATCTGTTTAAGGCTAAGTAGTATGGGTATAGAACAGAAACAAACAATTAACGAAACAAGCCGTGATCTGGGTGAGATGCTGATCGAAGAGAAGCTGATCACCCGGGAGAAGCTGGACCTTGCCCTGGAGTTCCAGAAGAAGGAAG
>JAFGOB010000066.1 GCA_016926695.1 Dehalococcoidales bacterium
AGCATTGCAGTTAACTGGAAGGTATTATCATAAATGGCTCTCTTATTAAAAATATGGCTCATTTTGAGTATTACAGTGGCTCTCACTTATTAAACCAATGGCTCAATCCGGACTATATAATTCATTTGAGTCCGCAAATAAACAAATAATTGCTTTGTCTCTTACTGATTCCGCTTGATCAATCAGGTAGTCAAGTTGATTTTCTTTTAGAGAGGGTAGTATCTTACGATCTACTTTTAGTGGGTCTACTAATTTGATTGGGTTATCCTGTACGTTTTATCCTAACCTAACCCTGATTTGGGGTAATATGCCCAATTGAAGAATGCACGCAAACAACGATAGTATGCATGTTTACCACCCATTGAGCAAGGGAGAGAATCTAAGAAGTTGTTAATCTCTAGGGGATTTAGATTGATACAACGTTGAAGATAACCTTTTTAGAATTGGATCGTACGATTTGAGAGACCTGAGCGGCGGGACTTGATAAATCTGTCTATTTGGGCTTGATTCAAAGTCCGCTGTGCTACCACTACACAACTCGGCATTGTGTCTTTTCTGCCGAAGGTCGGGGTCGAACCGACACGAGAGTTGCCCCTCAATGGTTTTTGAGACCATCGCGTCTGCCTATTCCGCCACTTCGGCCCAAAAATAAAAGTGGAGCGGAAGACGAGATTCGAACTCGCGACTTCCTCCTTGGCAAGGAGGCATTCTACCACTGAACTACTTCCGCTCGAAGAAGTGCCGAGGAACGGAATCGGACCGTTGACACGCGGATTTTCAGTCCGCTGCTCTACCTGCTGAGCTACCTCGGCATACCAGACCATTCTATCGTTAAACAGGCTTGGGTGTCAAGTGTCTCAGCCTGTTTTTCAATAACGCCGGATTGTCCCGGCTGAGCCTGAGGTTGCGCACTATTTTAGTGAAAAAACTGAGGATCGGTCAGCCTGGTTACGCAGAGAATCATGTTCCGCCCCTGTCAGATCGCCGGCGGACTCCTGTTGAGGCCGTTAATTGTCTATGAGTACTACCTCGGTTGCTCCTGTGGAGCCGTTATACCGGTCTGCCGGATGATGGGATTTCACCAGTGGATGCGATGACAAATAGCGGCTGACCTCCTGCCTCAACACCCCCGTCCCCTTCCCATGCACGATACGCACGAAATGCAGTCCCGCGCAGTAAGTATCGTTTAAAAAGGCATCAATCCTGGGCAGGGCTTCATCCACGGTCAAACGGTGAAGATCAAGCTCTATTCCCATTTCCAACTCTCATCCTTTTTCTCTTTACCTGTACTAATATTAACATCCATGCAGCGGAGTTGTCATTACTCATTCCATCCCGCCGTTGTTTTGATCGGCGTAGACCGCCTTGCTATAATATGGACTATGACTGTTCATCCTGAAGTCCTCCGTCTTGTCGATCAAATCCGTGAGGATACCACTCACGGCGCCAGCGAGCTTGCCAGGCAGGCCCTGGGTGCCTTCATTCTGCTGTCTGATGTCAGCAGGGAAAAGAGTGATTCCGGCTTTCGCCAGGAATTCTATGAGCTGGCCGAAGCACTCAAATATACCCGTCCCTCCATGGCCTCGCTTAATAATGCCGTCAACAGGCTTCTTAAAGAGTTGCCTCATGAGCCCGCTGAGATGACCTTGCTGCGTACTATGGTAAAAAGGAGGGCCGAAGAGCTTATTCTTTTATCTCAACAGGCCAATGCTGTCATTGCCGCCGGCGCCGCGGAAATGTGCACGGATGGTGAAACTGTTATGACTCACAGCTATAGCTCGACTGTATCCGCGGCCATAATTGCCGCTCACAAAAAACACGGGATTAAGGCCATCGTTACCCGTTCAGGCGCAGGCCGGACCGGTATCAGAACGGCAAAGGAGCTGGATGAGTCGGGTATCGAACTTGTTTTTATCGACGATACCGCCGCCGGACTGTATATCACAGGGGCAGGCAGGGTGTTTGTGGGAGCCGACAAGGTCTGTAATGACGGCGCGCTGGTAAACGGTGCCGGCACTTACCTGATGGCTTTAGCCGCGGAAAAAGCCGGTGTACCCCTTTTCGTGCTTTGCGATACTTTGAAATTCGATCCGTCAATGCCTGGTTCAGGGGCTGAACTGGAAGAAAAAGATCCGTCGGAAGTGATCGCCCCGGGAGTCCTCAATCCGCGTATACAGGTGAAAAATCCATATTTTGATGTTACTCCGCCGTACCTTATAACCGGTTTTATTACCGAAGCGGGGCTGATCGAAAGGCATGACCTGGCGGATTTCTTTACCCGCAATGTATGACGGCCTCAATAGCCTCCTTGAGCTTTGGGACGGTCTGGTATCTCATAACCTCTCCCGGATCAATCCATTTTGCTTCCACGTGCTCCCGCTCAAGTTTGATCTTTTCCGGATGGTAGACATGGAAAAGATAAGGCTGTACTATCCAGATGGTCTTCAAGGCCTCATCGCGGACCTCCAGGGGTTTCCCTTTACAGTCCAATCGAATATCCCGTTCATCCAGGGCGGTCTCTTCTCTTATTTCTATCAGGGCTTGAGTATCCGGTTCGTTTTCAACATACCCGCTGACCGCCGCCCAGCGTCCCTGGTATGTACTGACCCCGCTGCTTCGCCTCATGATCAGTATTTTTTTATCTGCTTCAAGGATGCAGGTTACTACCTTTTTGATACTGAAATCCCGCGATGCTTCTTTCCGTTCGATAATTTCATCCAGGTATTCCCTCACCCATTCCAGTGCAGCGGCGGCGGCCTGTTCCCTGTTTTGTTCCCGGTCTCCCCTGAAAATGTGTTTGCGGTTGAAAGTCCCGTCCCGGTGGGAAAGTCCCAGGTAAAATAGTCCTACCGGTTTTCCGGGAGTAGCCCCGGTGGGACCGGCTATGCCCGTATCGGCTACACAAATATCCACTCCAAGTACCTTCCGCCCGCCCCCCGCCATTTCTTCCGCCACCTTTGCGCTGACAGCCCCGTATTTTTCAAGTGTTTCTCTTTTTACCCCTGCAAGCCTCATCTTTATTTCATTGCTGTAGGAGGTGATTGATCCCTGGTAGTAGTCTGAGCTTCCCGGAATACCGGTAATCACCTCAGATATGAGACCGCCGGTGGCGGATTCCACCACCCCCAGCGTCAGTTTGTGATCTTTGAGCTTTTTTCCGATTCCCAGCGCCAGTGAAAATAATTTTTCTTTTTCCATGGTCTAAATAAACTCTTCCATAAGTGTAAATATTATTTCAGGGCTCCATTGACGGTATTCCTGAATCAGCTTGTACTTGATTTGCTCCACCAGATCGTGCCTCTGGGTATCATCCATATCCGCCAGTGCCTTGTAGAGGCCTACCCTGCGTCCTATCATGAAGTTGATTCTTTCATCCCCCGGAAGCGCCGTGAACCTGTCAATAATGGAGATGAGCCTGTTTTTATCTTCCGGAAGCTTGCCCTCCAACTCAGGTAAAAGATTGGAGATATGGTCGCTCACGTAGGTAGAGTGCACGTTCAGATTTTCGATAAACGTCCTTTCCTCGTTGATTATCTCTTCATCGGTGGCCCGGATGAAACTCCCGGATATTACATCGTCAGACAGAGGTACGGCATTATTTATACATAAAGTCCTGATGCGAATAAACTCCGGGTCGATCTGGTTGAGTGCCAGGGCGGTATGTTTGGCATGCAGTGCCGAAAGCTCTTTTCCTCCCAACCCCAAAATCACGTATTCGCTGAGAGATATCCCGGCATCCACGATTTTCCTTCCACCGAGTATATGCTGGCGCACCGTTTCACCCTTCTGCATAAACTCCAGTACGGGATCGTAGCCGGATTCCAGCCCAACATGTAAACGGGTCAGTCCGGCTGTTCGAAGCTTGATCAACTCGGAAATATTCTTTTTCATCGCTGTTTGCGACCTGGCATAGCTGGTTATCCGCTTGACTTTGGGAAAAGTCTCCTTAAGATACACTATCACTTCCCCGAGGTCTGAGGTCTTCATGGCCAGGCTGTTGGCATCCTGCAAAAAAACATTCTCACCCCCGCCCAACAGCCATAGCGCCACGTTGCGAAAGGACTCATTGGGCGGGTCCTGAAGGACCAGTTTAACCACCTTCTGCATTCCACCCGAATGGCCGGATTTTAGGGTGATCTCCATGATCTTGTCCCTCAGTATTCTGGCCACATCGATATCTTGCTTGATCTCGGGCACCGTGCGGGACTGGAAACGTTTTCCTTTGTACGAATTGCAGAATTTGCATTTGTTCCAGGGACAATTACGCGTCAATCGGATCAGCAACGAGTTAGACTCATTGGGTGGCCTTATAGGTCCTATTTCAAAGGAATAAGCCATTAGCGCCGCCTTATCGTTTACCCACCGTTCTGCAAATTCCAACTGTATACAGCAATCCAATCCAGTCTAAACGGGAAGAAAACCACTTTAACCGTTTGTTCTATTATCCTATAGTTAAGCCAACTTTTCAAAGACCCGCAGGGGGTACTTTCCTGTGATTGATTAGTCCCTTTGTTACGCATAAAATAGAGGCATAACGCCGGGAGAAATTTCATTTACAAAGCCTTTTTTATACCGGATTGATCACCTGAAAGAATACAGTCTGGAAGGAAATAACCGAGTTGCAGGATAACCTGACGAAAATAGCGGTAAAGATCACGCCTAATGCCGGCAGAAATGAGATAGTCGGGCTTCAAAATGAAGTATGGCGTATAAGAATCGCGGCCCCTCCGGATAAAGGCAAAGCCAATAACGAGCTGATCGATTTTTTAAGCGATGTCGTGAAGGCCAGGAAAGTTGACATAATAATCATCAAAGGACATACCAGCCATAACAAGCTCATATCTATAACTGGATTGACCCGGGAGGAAGTAAACCAGCGCCTTGCAGGCTGGAAACATTGATGTAAAGGTACCCTCCCGTTTCAACAGCCCTGATTAATATGTGTTCTGGGTGCTTCGCTCCTTGGAAATGATATCATGTACTCCGCCTTCGATTATTGTGCTGCCGGAAACGATGGTCAGCCTGGAGTCCTCCTTCAGATCCTTGAGGCTTAAAGCCCCGCAGGTGCTCATGGTAGCCTTGATCTTGGCCAGTGTAATGTCCAGGTTGTCCTTTAGCTTACCGGCATAGGGCACATACCCGTCTACCCCTTCCTCGAAAGAAAGACTCTTTTTATCCTCACCGCTGTCGTACCTCTGCCAGTTCTGCGCACGATTGGTGCCTTCTCCCCAGTACTCCTTGAGGAATTTATTGCCCTCTACGATTTTTTCCGACGGACTTTCATCGAACCTGGCGAAATATCTACCCAGCATAACAAAGTCGGCTCCCATGGCCAGCGCCAGTACGATTTGATGATCGTGATTAATTCCCCCGTCCGAGCATATAGGAACGTATATCCCCGTCTCCTTGAAATAATGGTCGCGGGTACCGGCGATGTCCAGCAAGGCGGAAGCCTGCCCTCTCCCGATAGCCCTTTGCTCTCTTGTGATACAGATCGATCCTCCGCCAATCCCAACCTTGATGAAATCCGCGCCCGCGTCCACCAGGTACAGGAAGCCCTCTGAATCGACCACGTTGCCCGCGCCGACTTTCACACTTTCCCCGTATGTTTTCCGGATGAATTTAATGGTATCGGCCTGCCACTCGGTATACCCGTGTGAAGAATCAATACACAGGATATTGGCGCCGGCCTCGATCATCGCCGGCACTCTTTCACTGTAATCCTTGGTATTGATCCCCGCACCTACCATCAGGCCTTTGTTTGAGTCCAGCAGTTCATTGGAATGCTCTTTATGTTCAACATAGTCCTTTCTGAAAACCATGTTCACCAGGTGCTGGCTCTCGTCAACGATAGGAAGGCAATTCAGCTTGTGTTTCCAGATCAGATCATTGGCTTCGGTCAGGCTTGCGCCAGCCCTGCCCCAGACCAGGTCTTTAAAAGGAGTCATGAACGTTTTTATTTTTTTATCCGGAGGGTCTTTACTGACCCTGTAGTCCCTGGAAGCGACCATTCCCAGCAGCTTCCCGTTGGGCAAACCGTCTTCGGTTATGGCTACCGTGGAATGACCGGTCTTTTCTTTTAAACTGAGTAGATCGGCAATCGTGTTGTCCGGCTTGAGGTTGGAATCACTGATCAGAAAACCGGCTTTGAAGGTCTTGACCCTTTTTACCATTTCAGCCTGTTTTTCCACTGGTTGCGAACAGAAAATGAAAGATAGACCGCCGCAGCGTGCCAGTTCTATTGCCAGTGTGTGATTGGAGACAGCCTGCATAATGGCTGAGACAAGAGGTATATTCAAAGAAATAGGGCTGGTTCCCGATTTGTATTTGGCCAGCGGCGTATTTAAGGAAATATTGTTGGGCGTGCATTCACGCCTGGTCAGATTGGGTACCAGTAGATATTCATCGAACGTCCTGGAAATTTCATCAAAGATCTTAGCCATTTCACACTCCTCTGTCCGCGTTTTGGGCTACGATAACAGCGCCGGACTTGCTGTGTTGACCGGTTCAAGTTGCAGGTAATGAAGGATACTTTAGCGATTTTGGCTGTTATTGTCAAGCTCCATATTCGAACCACCTATCCGAGCTGGTTTACCGGCATATCACGGATTGACATTATCTTATAAGATTGTTACACTGTATTCCCGGTCACGAAAGCAGCGGAAGAAACCGTTAAATACCAGTCGTTTTATTATAATAGTAATCAGGATAGAATAATTGTTCCTTATAAGCCTGATTGGGTCGCCAACCGGGACGGGCTTCATATCATCAGCAGCTATATCCCGGCGACAAATCCGACAAATGGCGGAATTATCGTCATTACCTGTAATTACCAGAGAGTAACCGTTGAAGATGGATTGAACGGGGAGGAAAGTAAAATGGCAGTTGAACAGGTAAACCGGGGAAGAACAAAAGTCAGGTCTATGGCATCGGGAGACGTCGGCGCTATCATTGAAATCAACCGGAGCCTTCTCGGAGAGGGCAGAGCCCTCACCATGAGCGACCTGGTTACCGAAGACATCAGCGGAGCGCTTGATTTAAGTCTCGTCTCCGAATTTGAGAACCAGGTCGTGGGATTCATTCTGGTAAGACATACCTATATCGGAGAGCCGGTAGTAGAAGCAGCCCTGGTTCAGGGCCTGGCTGTTCATCCACTTTACCAGCAGCAGGGTATCGGGACCCAGCTTGTCAATGCCCTGACCGAGCGCTGCAAAGGCAGGAACATCAAGACTATTCGTGTAATATTGAATGTCAGGGACAGCCGTTTGGAGGGCTTTTTCTCACACATGAATTTCCGCCGCGCCCAGTTGGTGGTCTGCGATATGCTGTTGTGAGGTTGATACTATCCGGACTGGCCGTCCTGTTCCTGGTTATAACGGCTGCCGGAATCATCTTCAGAGAGAATATTGAGCGTCATTTCATATATTATCCGGATAAAGAAGCGGGACCGGAGCCGTCAAACATGGGTCTTTCATTCGAGGATGTCACATTCACGGCTGAAGACGGTATCAAGCTCCATGGCTGGTTCATACCCGGCGATACGGATCTGACATGGCTCTGGTTTCACGGCAACGCCGGCAACATATGCCACAGGCTTGAAAACCTGTATCTGCTGCACAACAAGCTCGGAGTGAACATCTTTATCTTTGATTACCGCGGTTATGGAAGCAGCCAGGGCAAACCCACCGAAAAAGGGACCTATCTGGACGCCGAAGCCGCCGTTGCCTGGCTTCACTCCAAACCCGGTATTCGTAAAAACCGCATTGTTTATTTCGGCCGTTCTCTGGGTACGGCTGTCGCTGTCGAAACAGCGGTACGCCATCCCCCGGCTGGTCTTATCCTGGAGTCAGCCTTCCCGTCGATACCCTTTGTAGCCCGCCGCCTTTACCCGTATCTGCCCGTCTGGCCTTTCCTCAGCACCCGTTATGATTCTATTTCAAAAATCAAACAGATAGAAGCACCCGTCCTTATGTTGCACGGAGACAAAGACAATATTGTTCCCCTGGAGGCGGGACAAAGGCTGTTCGAAGCGGCAGAAGGAGAAAAAAGTTTCTACGTCATTCCCGGCGCATCTCACAACGATACTTATCAGGTGGGCGGCGAGCCCTATTTCCTGGAGTTGTCCCGTTTCCTCATCAGTCTGCCGGAACAGTAATCAGTTTATCTATATTTCAGACGGATGATGCATTGAATAATGTATACCTGTAATATCTTAGCCCACGTATATGCAGGTTTGACGCCCTATCGTAGGGGCGGGTTTTGCCCCCCTTTCTCGAAACCCGCCCGCCTTAAGCCCTTGAATATGAGGCGTGACCTTATTATATTCTATGCTGACGGATAATAAGTCACTCATAGAGATTTATCCGCTCCACAGATCTATTAGACTGCCTGGCTTTTATTATAGCTGGCAAGGCATCTATTTCGTTACTCTTTGTACTCAGGGAAAGCTTTGACTTTTCGGACAAATTATGGATAGCGTCATGAGATTAAATCGATATGGAAAAATAACAGAGTCAGTTTGGCAAGAAACATCGCTGCATTATCCCAAGATCAATAACGAGATATTCGTCGTTATGCCTAATCATGTCCATGGTATAATTAACATTCTGAAGTCCAGGCTGGCCGGTTTGAAACCGGCCACTACCAGACCGTATGCGTTATCTGAAATAGTTCGTGCCTTTAAAACGCATTCTTCGTGTAGAATCAAGCAAATCGGGAACACCGGTTCTATACCAACCTGGACTGCAACTCTCTTATCCCAGTGTGGATATTTTATTTTTTGTTCTGTTTAATATTCACTTTACGATTTACATTCTCAGTAGTTTCGATTATATCATCTTGAAGTACTGCCATCACTGAATCCAGTAATCTACCATCTTTAACTTCTTTGCGGCAAGTTATGCATAATTTTTTCTTAATTAAACCTTTTATTATATCGTTTTTATGTTTGCAATAATCCATAACGCAACCTCTAGTTTCATCATGGTAACCTAGTTCTGTAAAGTGGACTAGCAGTTGAGATACCAGCATATGCACTATTCCTTTTTCGAACGTGCAATTTGCTTGGTATGTAAATCTTTCAAGCATATCAGTGGAAATAAACATAAACCTGTTTTCCTCAGGACATGGACTGCTAAAATGGTTAAAATAAGTCGTTTCTCCTATATGGACCGCGATCGGCCGCTTCGTAATGCAAACTACTAAATCTACCTTTAAAAATTGTTTCTGTTTATAAAAAGATTGGGGAATCAAGTTAATATCCAAGTTTTCATAACCTTCGAACTTTTCAATATAATTTGATGAATTTGAACTCTTGGACTTAGTGAATAAAAAATATTTTTGAATGGAATTTAATTTCTTCACCATTTCGGCTAGTTTGACATCAACTAAGTCTAAATTGACTATTCCACATTTGTACATTCTGTTAGATAAGGTTAGTGTCTTTTTTCGATTCTTGGATGGATCACCCTCCTTTATAACCCCCATAACTTTTTCAAATCCTGTATCCCAACTCGGGAAAAAATCAATATATTGGAGTTCCTGTAATTGCTAGGAAGGGATATCACAGTTTTCAAGGCGAACTGGAATGATAAATATTTGATCCTCTGGGAATTCTGATAAAATATCCAAAGCTTCTTTCATTTCCGTCTGGAAGAATCCTCTTTTGGTTGCACAACGTTTGGAGATTAAGGCAATAAAAAACCTTGATTCTCGGATTTCTTTTCTTATTGCGGGACGCCATCTTAACCCAGGTGATATGCATTCCTTATCCAACCAAGGCTCAATATTAGGAATAGTCTTTAATTGCATAAAGAGTTTTCGGGCTAAATCTATATTTTCATGAACATAACTGATAAAGACCTTAGTCATTTCCTCTTTACTCCAGTCTTATCTATCGTCTAAACGTTCCTGAAATAGACTAATTCGAAATAGACATTTTTAGCATGATTTTAACTTTATTTTAGGATATAATCAAATATCTGCTTATATGCAAAACCGCTACCTCTCCGTCTTTACCCACAGTCCCTCTCCGTCCGTGGTGAATTCGATGGCGCCGCAAAGGTCGGTGCGGAAGATATTCTCCGGGGGAACTTCAGCCTCTTCCAGACGGGAAAGAGTTTCATCGCCCGGGTGACCGAAACGGTTTTCAGCCCCCACGGATATCACCGCCGCCTCGGGACTGGTAACCGCCAGGAATCCTGCCGTAGAGGACAGGTCCGAACCGTGGTGTGCGACTTTCAGTACCGTGCAGTCCAGGTCAGCCCGCCTTTTTATCAGATCCGCCTCTGATTCAGGCCCTATATCAGAGGTAAACAAAAAGACCACTTTTCCTCGTGTCAAGCGCAGTACAATGCCATTATTTTCCACTTCCTCCGCATCGCTCGGAGTAAATGCCTCGGATGGATTGAGCACTTCCAGTTCTGTTTCGTGACTTAAACTGACACTCTGTCCTGACCTGGCAATCGTGATACTTACGCCTTTTGCACTCAGCAGGTCATTCCACTCAGCAAAACAGGGTGAAGAGGAACCAAGCTCCGTAGTCAGCACATTTTCGACTTTGTAATTCCTCAGCACCTCGACCAGTCCCGTCAGGTGATCGAGGTGAGGATGGGTCAGTACCACCAGGTCGATGGTCCGGTCCCAGAAAGGCAGGTGATTTCCCAGTCCTGACAATGCGGGCTGAGGACCGGGTCCGCCGTCTATCAGTATAGTCTGATTTCCGTTCCTTATCAGGATGGCATCTCCTTCACCAACATCCAGCACGCAAACATGCAGGTCTCCATCCGGCGCTGTAGCTGCGGCCAGCGAGGAGATAACGGCCGCCAGCAAGAGGGGAATAATGATGATCTTGATTGACACGCCGGGAAGTTTCTCAAGCCCGTTCACCGAGACCTTTTTCAACAGTCCCGCAGCAGATCTGGTCCAGTCAGCCAGTTTCTTCAACCGGCGTCCGAACCGGACTATTATCGTCAGCACGAAATAATAGGCCCCGACGGCTGCTCCGTTTAGCGGCATGGAGTTGACGGAGGCCAGCGCCGGCCAGGCGAAGATGTGTACCATCCATTGCATGTAAGAAAGGAATACCCAGGCCATCCAGCCTGCAACCTGGGCCGCCGGCGGACTGATCAATCCGATCAGCGCGGTCAGCGCGGTCGTCAGGATTATGGGAGATAAAACAGGAGCGATGAGCAGTGTAGCCAGGGGACCCGCTAATGAAATTATCCCGAAATTCCAGGCGATGACCGGCCAGACCGCTATTACCGCTCCCAGTGTAACGCACAGGCTGTCCGATACCGCATTGACCAGTCGTGAAAACCTGTTAGCCTCTCCGATTATCCTGGTAATACCCTTTCTGGCCGCTTTCTGAAGCAGCGGCCCCAGGAAAATCAGTCCCGCTATTCCCAGGAAGCTCAATTGAAAGGAAACATCCCACAGTATCGACGGTGTAATACCGGTCATTACTGCGGCACTGAATACCAGGGGCACCATGGTATTCTTCTGCCTTCCTAAAAGTTCGGCTGTCAAAAATATACTGGTCATGATGGCGCTGCGGATTACCGGAGGCTGCATTCCGCTTAATAAAGCGTAAAACCAGATCATAAGCAGCGCCAGCCAGACGTAAATATAATGCCTCCGTCCGAACAGCCACAGCCCTGCGGTGACCAATATCCCCGCAACAATGGTCAGGTTCATGCCGGATATGGCCAGCAGGTGGGTCGTCCCGGAAACTGTTAGCTCGTTTTTTAGCGCATCCGGTATGGAACTCCTGATTCCCAGCAGAATACCCTGGGCCAGGGATGCCTGCGGTTCGGGAAGCGCAGCCGAAAGACTCCGTGCCATGCTCAGGCGCACAGAATATAACCAGGCCAGTGGCCTGATACCCTCGCTGCGTTCGATCACTTCTACGGAAGGATAGTACATAATGGAAAAAATACCTTTCCCGGCTAAATAGGCCTGATAGTCAAAGTCTTCCCAGACCGGCGGTTCGCGGAGCCTGCCTTTTACCTCTAAAATATCTCCGTAGCGGTATTCAGGATACAGGGGTAAAAATACCAGGACGGTCCCTTCCGTCTTTACTGCTTTTCCATCGGCTGTTATTTCACGGGCGCTCAGCTCAAACTGGGACAGGCTGTCTTTCCATTCGGGCATGGTCTCAACCATCCCCCGGATTTCAACCGTGCCGCAATCATTAAAACCGGAAAGAGGGGGTTCATTATAGCTCCGGCAGGAATAATAGCTGGCCGCTCCAAAAAAAACGACCAGGCTGAGTGCCAGCAATACCAGTTTTTGGCGATATTTAGACCAGTAAACGGCGGCGGGAACGGGCAGCAGCCCGCAAAACATCAGGATACCGGGAAGCTGTACCTGTGAACCGGCAAAAATCCCCAGCACCCAGGCGCAACTCAAGACTATCAGCCGCATTTCAATTTTTCCCCGTCAGGGTGTTATGGTGATTAAATCTTTGATTTTTTCATAAGTCGATTCACCTATCCCCGGCACACGGGTTATTTCATGTTTATCCTTGAAAAACCCGTGTTCGCGGCGGTATTCGATTATGGCCTGTGCTTTTACATCGCCTATATCCGGTAAAGCTCGCAAAAGCCATACCTCGGCCCGGTTAAGATCGATTAATTGAGACTTAGCGCTCTCTTCCAGTCCGGGCACATACAGGCTTATACGGGACATATCGGCCGTGCTTTTAACCCCTCCCGCCGCCTGGATTACCGATTCCAGTGTTTCGCCTTCTTTTATGCGGTAAATACCGGGGTTATTAACCGCTCCTTCAATATGAATGTTTCCCTTGAAGTCATCGTTTTGGGCTGTGACGAATTCAATGGGACGGCCTCTGTCATTGCCATTACGTATCAGGAAGGCACTCAGGATAATAATGAAAATGAGTAGAAAGGTCGCCAGCAGCCAGAGTTTGTCCGGTTTTTCCGTTTTCATATCGGCCTCTCGAGTTTATAACGGATTAGTTGAACCTGGCTTACTTAGCCGTACACTGAAGCATGTTACACGTATAGTCAACCGGGAATCAGCCACCTGCGGTGACCGATTGTTGCTATTCCTGACCTCTCAGGACTTCCTTGATCTGTTCTTCTGTGTCTGTTGGCGTCAAGGCTATTACCTGGTCTCCGGGTTGAATCGTTATATCCGGAGCGGCCATCTGCGGCTTCCGGTCGCGCCGGATGATCAGCATCAGCACACTGCCCGCCGGTAGGGACAGCTCCTTGACCCTTTTACCGATGCTTTTCGAGTCGGCCGGTACCTTTATTTCGACCAGTTCCACTCCGGTATCCTGGATTTTCAGGAGGTGAGTAACCAGATGCGTGGGAACCTGCTGCTGGATGTATTCCATTATCACGTTTGTGCTCGAGATGGTTACATCCACCCCCAGCATGCGGAATAAATTCTCATTGTTTGGATTGGTGATGCGGGCGATAGTACGCGGTACGTTGAACTTGTGCTTGGCTACCTGGCAGGCCACCAGGTTATCCTCATCATCCCCGGTGACCGCTATCACCATATCCGCCCTTGAGGTTCCGGCATCAGCCTGCACCGCAGCCTCGCAGCCATCGCCGTGAAGGCAGATGCTGCCCATTTCATTTTTGATGAACTCAATACGGTTGCGGTCTCTTTCGATAACCAGGACTTCATGCCCTTCGTTTATCAGCGTCCTTGAGAGGTGATAGCCTACTTTCCCGCCCCCGACAACAATCATGTACATAGATTAACCTCTATTAAGTAGATTATCTTTCAGCAATTGGGCAAATATGGTGGTAGGACTGAAGGCTTCCAGGCCGAGATTGGTATATAATTCCCTGCGCAGGGGATCGTAAATACGCAGCATTACCTTGGGCACGTTAAAAATATGCCTGGCAACCTGGGCAGCAAGTATGTTACGGTTATCCCCCTGGGTTACGGCGACAAAGGCGTCAGCTTCTTCAATGCCAGCCTTTTTCAGTGTATCTTCACTGGTCCCGTCACCAACCATCGCGGTTCCTTTGAAATCCACAGGCAAACGCCGGAAACTGAATTCATCGGTGTCCAGTATGGTTATTTGATGGTCTTCGGCATCCAGCATGACTGCCAGTTGGGCTCCGGTACGCCCGCAGCCCATTATCACTATCTTCATATCTCCGACCTACTCTTGATTGTCCTGGGAATATAACATAACCTCACAGGGTGTGTTTTTTAGTACATACGGTACTATATTGCCCAGGCTGAACTGTCCGAAACGCCGTTTGTACTTCACCCCCATGATTATCAGGTCTATCTTCCTCTCGACAGCCTCATCGATAATGGTTGGAGCCACCTCCCGCGCCTGTAGAAGGTCCGTCTCTATCTTCTGGTCTTCTGCTTCAGCCACCTTCTCCATGCGGTCCAGAAGCTCTTCCGCCCGTCTGGTCTCGGACTCAATTTCCGCTTCCAGCGGAAGAGACCTCTTTATGGTAATTACATACATCACGTACAGCTTGCTTTTATCCTTTTTAGCTATCCAGCAAGCCAGCCGCATGGTCCCCTCATCGGCATCAGTCCCTGTCGCGGGAACCAGAATCCGGTGAAAAACTCTTTTCTTTTTCTGATCGCTCATAAGGTTTTAAGTATTATAATCATAATTTCTATTGTTTATCAATAGTCGCCTGAGCATCCGGCATTACCTTATTTTTGCTTCTTCGAATAAATAGCCAGTACAATACCAGACCTATCGCCATCCATCCGATTCCCAGCCACCGGCTGTATGGCTGCGATATTACGATAATCAACCATACTGTGAAGGTAAAACACAGTCCCAGGATAGCGGTTATCGGCAGTTGATATCCCCTGATTCTGATATTCCAGCGAAGCCTGAACGGCCTGGGTGTATCCGGCTCCTTGATTCTGAGCGCAAGTATGGAGGCATGTGAAAAAGTAAAGGCCATAAGAGAACCGAAAGCGTATAAAGCTCCCACGTTCTCAAATACAGTTGCGGAGAAAAAACCGGGTATCAGGATGAGAATACCGATCAGGCTGAACAGGATAATCGCCAGATAGGGTGTATGAAAGCGCGGGTGTACCCGGCTGAAGGCCTTGGGGGCCAGGTCGTGCTGCCCCAGGGAAAAGGCCAGCCGGGATATGCCTATCAGACCGGCATTGGTAGCGATCAGCAATATACTTCCCGCCAATATGCCGATGAGGGGTTTAAGGATTGTTGAAAGCATCTCAATCGGTATTTTGCTGGCAATTCCCGCCACCGGGTCTCTTGCCCATACCGTACCCAACTCCTGTGGCGACATGGCGATAAAGGATACCAGTGAGATTCCCGCGAAAATTGCCAGTACCGCGAAAATCATCATTATAATCGCTTTAGGTACCCTCTTCTCCGGCAGGCGGGTCTCTTCTGCCATTTGGGAAGCGGTCTCGATGCCCGTATAAGCTATGGAGGCCAGAGCGATTCCCAGCACGAAATTCTCCATAGACGGCCAGTTGTCTGCTATCCTGTGAAACAGCACCACCGGATTATAAAGAAGAATAAAGCCTATCACGATCAGCGTAATCTGCGTGGTAATATCCAGTATTGCAGCGGCAACGTTGATAACAGAGGTCTCACGCACCCCGATCACGTTAACCAGCATAAGGAGAAGGATGATGCCTATCGCTGCCCCGGTTCCGACCAGGGGAAGTTCTTTCAGAGGCTCCCAGAAAAAACCCAGATACGGAGGTATCGTAAAGGCGGACATTGAAATGGTGGCGATATAGCTTAAGAGCAAAGCCCATCCGGCCACGAATCCTGTTACGCGGTTGAATCCCCGCATGGAAAACACAGCCGATCCGCCGGCTTCGGGCATCATGGAAGTCCCTTCGGCATAGGTTAAGGCCGTAAAGATGAAAAGTATTCCGGCCGCGCCCAGAGCAGCGGGAGTGGCGCCGCATGCCGCCAGTGCCACGATACCCAGGGCATAGTAAATCGAAGACCCCACATTGCCGTAGCCCGCGCTGAAAACAGCAGCTACTCCAAGAACTCGTTTCAGGCGGTTGCCGGGAATCCGGCGGGGATGTATTATGCGGTCGCCCGGCTTTCGCAGCCAGCCGTTTTTCATCATAAAATCGCTTTTATGCTTTACTCCAGATATTAACCGGAATCGGACTATTCTAGACTTTTAGACCTGTATTGTCAATACTCTACTATACAACAACTTACTAAATCGTTTTAACATAGTCTGGACAAAGCCTGGTTGAGCCTCAGCCGAGCAGGCTCAGGTTACCGTCCTGAACTAACAATTTGCGGAGGCTGTAGACAACCTAGGCGGAGTACCATTATAATCTATATTTTTAAAAGACGATTTATAATAAAAAGAGCCTTCCTCCCGAAGGCCCTCTTATTGCTTTTCCTGACAGTGCCTATTTCCTTAATCTGCTGTCAATATCCAGGGCTGCTCTTTTGCCTGCACCCATGGCGCTTATTACCGTAGCCGATCCGGTCACGATATCGCCTCCCGCCCAGACATGCTCCTTTTGAGTACGCCCGGAATCCACGTCCGTGGCAACCGTTCCGTGACTTGTTGTTTGCAGCCCCGGGGTGGTTGAAGCTATCAGCGGATTAGGCGTGGTTCCCAGCGCCACAACCACCACATCTACGTCAATTATAAATTCGCTGCCCGGCTTTTCGATAGGACGCGGCCGTCCGCTCCTGTCCGGTTCGCCCAGCATCATTTCATAACACTCCATGGCTGTTACGGATCCCTGTTCGTTTCCAATAAACCGCTTCGGATTGGTCAGCAGCTTGAAGATAATACCTTCTTCCTTGGCATTCTCCATCTCTTCTTTACGGGCAGGCATTTCTTCCTCTGACCGCCGGTAGACTACATATACCTTTTCAGCTCCCAGCCGGAGAGCACACCTGGCTGAATCCATGGCCACGTTTCCCGCACCGATTACCGCCACATTCTTCCCTATCTTAACCGGCGTATCGTATTCCGGGAATTTATATGCCTTCATCAGGTTGACTCTGGTTAGAAATTCATTGGCGGAATATATTCCGTTGAGATTTTCACCGGGTATATTCATAAACATGGGCAGTCCCGCTCCCGTACCCAGGAAAACAGCATCATAATCCCCGGCCAGCAGTTCGTCCACGGTCTCCAGTTTTCCGATCACGGAATCCAGCTTGATATCCACCCCCAACGATTTGACATAATCAACTTCATTCTGCACTATCTCTTTGGGTAGCCTGAACTCGGGAATTCCATACATCAGTACCCCTCCGGCAACATGCAGGGCTTCGAAGACAGTCACTTTGTGTCCCATTTTGGCCAGATCCGCCGCCGCCGTAAGACCTGCGGGACCACTCCCCACAATCGCTACCTTTTTTCCGCTCCCGGGAGGTAATTCAGCCACATTATCGAGTTTATCCTTGTTGGCCCTTTCCCAATCTGCCACGAATCTTTCCAAACGTCCGATGGCAACAGGCGCTCCCTGTTTTGCCAGGGTACAGGTAGACTCACACTGCGACTCCTGAGGACAAACCCGGCCGCATATCCCGGGCAGGCTGTTTTTACCCTTGAGTATTTTCACCGCCGCCGGCAGATCGTTTTCACGCAAGGCCTTGATAAACTCAGGTATATCCACGCCGACAGGACAACCAACAGTGCAATTCCTCTTCTTGCACTGGATACAGCGGCTGGCTTCTCTGATAGCTTCCTCAAGACTATAGCCCAGGGCAACCTCTTCAAAATTGGTGGCTCTGACGGCCGGGTCTTGCCTGGACATCTCAACTCTATTCAAATCTAAACTAGCCATACGTCTCCTTTGGCGTTTTTTCTGACTATTGGTCCTTGCATCGGCATTGCCATTGTTCTAGAGCACGTTTTTCTTCCTCCGCATATCCCTTTGACCTTACAGCCATAAGGTCCCAGTCTACCTGATGGCCGTCAAAATCGGGACCGTCAACACAGGCGAATTTGGTTGACCCTCCTATCGATACCCGGCAGCAGCCGCACATCCCCGTGCCGTCAACCATCAGAGGATTAAGACTGACAATTGTTTTTACTCCGAAAGGCTGGCTGGTAAGAGAGCAAAATTTCATCATGGGAATCGGACCGATAGCTATTACACGGTCGATCTTCCGGGATGACAACTGTTCTTTTAAAGGCTCGGTTACCAGGGCCTTGCGGCCATATGAACCGTCATCGGTGGTCACGATAAGTTCGTTGCTGGCCTGGCGTAATTTGTCTTCCCAGAAGAGCAGGCTCTTGTTACGCGATCCCATTATGGATATGACATGGTTTCCGGCTTTTTTAAGGGCTGCAGCGATGGGTGTGATAGGCGCTACGCCTATACCCCCGCCTACGCACACCACTGTTCCGAAATTCTCAATATGAGTAGGTACTCCGAGTGGACCGGTGAAGTTCGTCAGGGACTCTCCGGCTTCCATCCTGGCTAACCGGCAGGTAGTCGCTCCCGCCTCCATGAAAATTATGGTTACATTGCCCGCCTTTTCATCCCAATCGGCGAATGTCAATGGAATTCTCTCGCCTTTTTCGTCGATTTTTACTATCACGAATTGCCCGGCCCGTGCTTTCCGGGCTACTTCAGGAGCATGTATTTTGAATAGATGAATCACAGGGGCCAGGTCCTGACGCTCTAATACTTTATACACTCTATTTCTCTCCTATGATAATACGTAATCATTTAAACATGCCTGTGCAGATGGTGTAAATATACAATTAGGACATACCGATAAGACTCTATGACTACAGCATAACAGGGAGTTTATACTTTTTATACCCCCCTGCCTGTTAAAAATACCGCACAGTACATTTTACCTTTTTTCCCTGAAAATTCCTGCATGAGATAAAATTAATTTTTCCTTGAAAATTCCCCCTTCCGGGTATTGCTAATCAACCCTGAAAAGTATTAAGATAGGTAGGAATTTGTACTTTGTTGGCCTTTCAGATCAAAACTGCTCTACCTGAGCATTAGTAAGGGTTCAAATAAGGAATAATGTGAGGAAATGCATGTCGATCGAATTAGTACATGTGGGTTTTGACAATTTTTTGGCGGTAAATCGCATTGTTGCGATTGCCTCACCTACATCGACTAATATCAAACGGGCTATTAAAGAGGCCGGTACAAAAGGTGTACTGATAGATATGACCCATGGACGAAAAACCCGTGCTGCCATCTTCACGGATAACGGTCACATTTTTTTAACCTCGCGCGCCCCCGACATTATTGCGGGACGTTTACAGGTCAGCCACGTGGGATCGCTGATGAAGCCAGAACACGAATATGAACAATGATAGCAGGCCAGCCGGTTTTAACCCGGATAGCCTGCCTCCCCTGGTAATAGTCGTCTCCGGCCCTTCCGGAGTCGGCAAAGATGCCGTACTTAAATTTATGAAGCAACATCACTGCCCTTTCCATTTTGTTCTTACTATGACCACCCGGCAGAAAAGGAATACTGAGAAAGATCTGGTTGACTATCATTTCGTTTCGAAAAACGACTTCCAGCAGCTTCTTCAAAACAACGGATTGCTGGAATGGGCCGAAGTATACGGCAACTGGTATGGAGTCCCCCAAAAACCGGTCAGAGACGCTATCAACCAGGGCAAAGATACTATCATAAAGGTAGATGTACAGGGCGCCTTCCATATAAAAAAAATCCTGCCCGACGCTGTACTTGTTTTTATTTATCCCCCTTCCTTTGAAGAGCTGTCCAAACGTCTGCACAAACGCCGGACGGAAAGCACCGAAAACCTTTCCCTGCGCTTGAAAACGGCCGAACTGGAAATGGAACAGGTACGGGATTTTGACTATGTGGTCATCAATCCTACGGATGACGTGAACCGGGCAGTCCAGGATATATTGGCTATTATCCGCGCTGAGAAATGCCGAGTTCAGCCCCGCAAGTATAATCTGTAAAAGGGGATGACATTTCTGGAATGTCCGCCAGTTTGAGTCATAGCAATAAATTTTTTCTTGCCGTTCCTTGCTTCATACGATCTTCCATTACAATTGACATACACACCAAAAAGCCTTATCTTTACTTTTGTCATCACTGATACAAACGCAAAAATAATTAAAGCAATTTGCAAAAAGCATCAAATTTGTTG
Organism: Dehalococcoidales bacterium; assembly: GCA_016926695.1. Next base: position 20,097 of record JAFGOB010000066.1, read on the forward strand.
TCATACTTGAGGACCCCGATATACCTTGATTCCTATCTGGGGACGAAGTATCTCAGGGTGGTGGGAAGTTTTATCATTATATGATGCGTCTATATGAGGTATCCGGCATGCCGTAGAATTGTATCGAGGGGGGATGGACCATTGAATACAGCCTATCCGCATTTATTCAAACCTGTCGCAATCGGCAAAGTGATTATTAAAAACCGTGTTGCCATGGCTCCCATGGGTATAATCGGGCTGACAGAGCCGGATGGGAATCCATCGCAGCGGGCAATTGACTACTATATAGAGAGGGCCAGGGGCGGTACAGGCCTCATCATTACCAGCGTATTCAAGGTCGAGAATGAAATTGAAGGCAACGTCCATAATATGCACCAGATCAACCATGCCTCAATCATCCCCTTCGGGGAGCTCTGTGAGATGGTGCATTCACTGGGTACAAAAATTTTCGTCCAGTTGACCGCCGGATTCGGCAGAGTAGCTCCGCTGCGCATCCTTCGTTCGAGACCTGTCTCGGCCTCGGCGGTTCCCAACTATTCTGATCCCTCCGTGATATGCCGACCGCTGGAAATCTCCGAAATTGAGCAAATTGTCAGATCCTTCGGCGAGGCTGCCGCTATACTGGCGGCTTGCGGCGTGGACGGCATAGAGTTGCACGGTCATGAAGGTTATCTTCTCGACCAGTTCACCTCTGAATTATGGAACAGCAGGACGGATAAATACGGAGGCAGCCTGGAAAAAAGGCTGGCTTTTCCCGTTGAAGTCCTCAGAGAAATCAAACAACGCGCCGGAAATCATTTCCCGGTGCAGTACAGGTTCGGGCTGAAACACTATATTAAAGGGCTTCATTCCGGGGCTCTACCCGGAGAAGACTATGCGGAAGCGGGCCGGGATATTCCGGAAGGTCTGAAAATGGCCGGGCTGCTGGAAGAAGCGGGCTTTGATGCCTTGCATGTAGATGCAGGTTGCTATGATAGCTGGTACTGGGCCCATCCACCCGGATACCAGCAGCACGGCTGCATGGCGGACATGGCTGCCGCCGTAAAAAAAATCGTCAGGATTCCGGTAATCGCGGTCGGACGGCTGGACATCCCGGAGCTGGCTGAAAAAGTAGTTGCCGGCGGAGAAGCGGATATAGTGGCCCTGGGTCGCGGGCTTTTAGCCGATCCTGCCTGGACCGCGAAAACGGCTGCCGGAAAAACAGCCGCAATACGTCCCTGCATCGGCTGCCATGATGGCTGCATCGGGCGTTTTCTGGGAGGAAAACCGCTTTCCTGCGCCGTCAACCCGTCCTGCGGCAGAGAAAGACTGTACCGGTTAACAAGGACGGATGAACCCCAAAAAGTACTGGTCATCGGCGGAGGTATTGCCGGTATGGAGGCCGCCAGGATCGCTGCACTGAGAGGACACAAGGTTGACCTCTATGAGCAGAAAGCCCATCTCGGAGGTCATTTGGTCGAAGCTTCGGTCCCCCTTTTTAAAAAAGACCTGGCCGCCCTGCTGGCCTGGTACAAAAATGAATTGCTGAACAGCAGAGTGAATGTAAATCTGGGCGCAAAGGTCTCGGAAACATCGATTGAAGCCGAGAGACCTGATGTTGTCGTTGTGGCTACTGGCTCGCTGCCTCTCGTCCCGGATATACCCGGAATCGAAGACGGCAGGGTGATTACCTGTATTGATCTCCTGCTCGGCTATAAGACAGCAGGCGGTAATGTAATTGTAATCGGCGGGGGACTGGTAGGATGTGAAACAGCGCTCTGGCTGGCACAGCAGGGCAGGAAAGTGACCATTATCGAAATGCTGGACGGACTGATGCTCGGCGCTCCGGTCGTTCCTGAAATGAACCGTACCATGCTCCTGGACCTTCTGACGAAACATACTGTTGACATAATGACAAAAACCAGGGCTCAGGCCGTTACCCCGCAAGGACTGGCTGTCCTGAAAAGTGATGGGCATGTTGAATCGCTCTACTCTGATACGGTCGTGGTAGCCGCAGGCCTTCAACCGGATAATCGCCTTTTCCAGTCGCTTTCAGGTAAAATCGCCCGGCTCTATTCAGCCGGTGATTGCGTTCAGCCGCGAAATATTATGGGTGCAATCTGGGATGGATTTGAAATAGGACGATCGATATAAACGCTCCTTGTGTATTTTATCAGCGCGAAAAGGTAGCTTTTTCCGGTTTATTTTCTCTGTGATTTAGCGTATAATCGCTTCATAGAATCTGGCACCGGTTTTTTCATAATAGTATGCTCTGATCAGGTAAACCTTCCTGTACCACCGTCGAAAATCGGGGAAAAACAATATTTACTGTACTGGAGGATATATATGTCTGATGAAAAAATAACCGTGCTTAATCCCGCTTGCAGCAGTACCCTGGTGGAAAGAGTCCCTTTGGCCCCGCGTACCTTTTCCAGTCTGGATAACAAGACTGTATTCATCGTTGATATAGGTTGGGGAGGTCCTAAAGCGGGCTATGATCTGTTCGAAGCGTTGCAGATCTGGTTTAACCGGAATATGCCTTCTCTTAAAACCATCCTTGTCAAGAAAAAAGGAGGCTATAACGATGATGATCCTGCTCTCTGGAAAAGGATTAAGGCCGAAGGGGACGCCTGTATCATCGGCTTGAGTTGCTGAGACGGCTGCGGGTCGGCCTTGAGCCGCCATGCCGTAACCCTTGAAAAAATGGGTATACCGGTAGCAGCCTGTACCGGTCGCAATGTTATTGAGTACCTTAAAGGCTGGGATAAACTGTACTGTAACGGAGCTCCACTGCGCTTTACAGTCTTCCCACTGCCTGTAGCCGGCGTATCCCGGGCTGTGCACGAAAAATATCTTGCCGGAAACGATCCGGTCACCGGCAGACCCATAATACAGGAGATCATTGAATGCCTTACCCTTCCATTACAGCCGGAAGAGCAATTAACAGGTCTCCCTGCCGGAGCTGTGGAGCCAAGAACACTCACGCCCGACACAGAGGATAACCTTCAGGAGCTATTCCGCACCAACGACTGGACGGATTACCTGCCTGTTATACTGCCCACACAAGAAAGAGTGGAGGCCATGCTCAAAGGGACCAGCCACCAACCGGACGAGGTCGTTAAAACCCTGACCTGGCCGGGAGGCGGCAGGCAGCTAACTGTTGAAAAAGCAGCCGTTCATGCGGTTATGGCCGGCGCCAAACCTCAATATTTCCCCACCATACTGGCACTGGCCACGCTTTCACCTTACGGCAATTCCACCACTTCGATGGCCAACATCATAATCGTTAACGGTCCCGTACGTAATGAAATCGGGATGAACTGCGGCGCCGGGGCTTTCAGTCCCTATAACGGACCCAACGCTACCATCGGAAGGTCTTTTACCCTTCTTTCCAGGGGCGCGGGTAATCTGCATGCGGGCAAAACCGCTTTTTGCTCCCTCGGCAACAACCTCCAGTATAACAACTGCTGCATTGCCGAGAACGAGGAAGAGCTTCCGGAAGGATGGAATCCGCTCAGCGTGCAGTTCGGCTACAAGAGGGACGACAGCGTTGTTACGGTCGGCATTGGCTGGACCTGTATCTCCTGTGTGGGAGAGGTAGAGGCTGAATATCCCGCCAATATGCTGATGCGCGACTATATGAAGTCTCTTTCCGCTCTGGGATCAGCGGCGCTAGTCTGTGCTGACCCGCTGGTAGCTAAAATGCTGCACGACCATCAGGGCTTCAACTCCAAGGAAAGCCTCGCCCGGTGGTTTTCTAAGAATGTGAAGGTCCCCGCTCATCAGTTCTGGGGCAACGGCCTCGCTACCAGCTTCTACTCGAATCTGGCGCTTCAGGGACTGGAGCCCTATGCCACCTGGAAAAAAGTCCCGGAGGAATCTCTGATAGAGCCCTTTACCAATCCCAGGGGTATCAATACCGTGGTGGTAGGCGGTCAGATGAACACTATCTGGTTTGTTACTGACTTCAGGGTGGGCAAAGGCGTTTTAATAGATACCTGGCGTTAAACAGGATAAAACTAATAACGAAAGTGGGGGAACATGGACGTTAATGAAACACCTCGCATTTCCTGTGAGGAACTAAAACAACTGATGGACCGGGGCGAAAAAGTAGTGGTTATCGATACCCGGGATAGCGCCAGTTACGAGGCGGAGCATATTTCAGGCGCGGTAAATATCTATTACGATCCGTCCGGTAACTCCATGGAAAGAGACCTTATGCTCTCGGGACTTCCTCCGGACTCGGTCCTGGTACCTTACTGCGATTGTGAAGGCGATACCACCAGTGCATTGATGGTCAATGACCTTGCCAACCTGTGCTTTGACAGCGACAAAATAAAGGCCTTGAAGGACGGTATAACCCGCTGGCGCGAACTGGATTATCCTATGGATTAACAATAACTTTTCCTCTTCGACCCGCCGCATGATTTTTCCCGACCTGCCGGTCCAACCGGCAGGCTGGACATCGTTTGCCAAACTGATATACCCTCAAATATCCCTGAGTGGACACTCCCGCTACAGGTAATTTTTCTTGTTTGACTTACCCGTCTATTATGGTTTATTATTACCCCGAATGTAACATATATTTTAATACATTACATACTTATTCGATACAACAATAAACCCTGATATCAATACAAAAAGGAGTAAAATGCTATGTACAATCTCAAAATGTGGATTGACGGGGAATTCGTCGATGCGGAGTCGGGAAAAACCTATCCGGTAATTAACCCTGCCAACGGAGAAGAAATCGGCAGGCTGCCGCTGGGCGATAATGCGGAGGTAAACAAGGCTGTTGCCGCGGCTAAAAAAGCCTATCCCGTCTGGTCAAAAAAGTCGCAGGCGGAACGCAACATGGTCCTCGGTAAGTTCCAGGAAGTCCTGTGCGATTATGCCGAAGAGCTGGGCATGATGGAGAGTCTCGATCATGGTTTCCCCATCAAATCAGCCAAACATATGGGAGGAGCCCCCGGGCATTTCTTTCAGAGCGCCTGTGAACAGGTCAACACCCTTCTGGGCACTGTTGCCCCCCGCAGGTCTTCCGCTGTCATATACATGCAGCGTGAACCTGTCGGAGTTTGCGCCCTTATCACTCCCTGGAATGTACCACTGATAATGGCGGCCTCCAAGCTGTCTATCTGCCTGGCTACCGGCAATACCTGCGTTCTTAAACCACCCAGCACGGACTCTCTTACTACCCTCAAGCTGGCCGAAGCCCTGGCCAAACTGGACCTCCCCAAAGGTACGGTTAATATCATCAGCGGTCCCGGCGGCACGGTAGGCGAAGCACTGGCTTCTCACCCCGATGTACGCATGGTCGGATTCACCGGCAGCTCTGAAACGGGCAAACGCATCATGGAACTGGGAAGCAGCAACGTAAAACGGCTGGCGCTTGAGCTGGGTGGTAAAAACCCCTTTATCGTCCTGGAGGATGCCGACCTGGATGCGGCCGTACGCTCCGCCGTCCATTCTTCCTATACCAATTGCGGTCAAATCTGCGCCTCTCCCGGTCGCTATTATCTGCATGAGAAAATACATGACGAATTCGTGGAAAGATTTGTAGCAGAGGCCAAAAAGATAGTCGTCGGCAACCCGCTTGACCCGTCTACCCAGATGGGACCCGTAGTCAACAAGGAGCAGAGGGATAAGATTGAGGCCTATATCAAATCAGGTGTCGATCAGGGGGCCAAACTTGTGCTGGGCGGCAAGAGACCCACCAATCCCCCGCTTGACAAGGGCTGTTTCGTCATGCCCACCGTTTTCACGGATGTCACACTGGATATGACCATCGCCCGCGAGGAAATCTTCGGGCCGGTGGCCTGCATCATGAAGAGCTATTCCTCGGAAGAACAGCTCCTGGCCTCGGTCAACGATAACGTTTTCGGGCTCGGCGGTTCTGTCTGGAGCAAGAATACCGCCAGGGCTATGCGACTGGCCGCTGAAATTGAGACCGGTGCGGTCTGGATCAATGAGCACCTCTTCCTGGCCGACGGAATGCCCTGGGGAGGAGTCAAGGAAAGCGGTCTAGGACGCGAAAACAGCTCTTTTGTGGTTGAGGAATATACCCAGGTGAAAACGGTTTATGTGGACCTGACCGAAATGAAGCAGCGTCCCTGGAACGCTTTATAGGCCGAAATAAAGTACATACCGGGGTCTACACGGACTTCGGTCAAGTCCATTTTAGAACCCTCGATATTCAGCGGTTAGAATCCTAACCGCTGAATTCTTACCACTAACAGAGAACCGGCGGGGTTATTGATTACAGCCCTGTGTTGGATTATGATAGGTACATCAAACGACACCAGTACTCGACTCATTTGGAGTCACCGTTTTTTCACCGGACAAAAAAGTAAAAGTGAGGTCAAATATGCAGCAGATTACTAAAAACGTCTACGTTGAGACTGGTTTCGCGGGCTGTAACACCAGCTTTGTCGTCACCAGCGAAGGTGTTGTGGTGATCGATACGCCCATGATCCCAGATGATGCTAAAAAGTGGCAGCGGGAAGCCGCCAGCCACGGACCGTTGCGCTATGTCATCAACACTGAACCGCACACCGATCATGCCGCCGGCAACTACTGGTTCGGCTGTACCGTGGCGGCCCATGAGGGCACACGCCAGGAAATGACCGGCGCGAGCGTGGAGGACCTTAAGGGTCAACTGAAAATGATGGCCCCAAACTCCCCGCCCGTTGACCCCGGCTTTCGTTATCATCTCCCCGATATTACCTTTTCACAGCAAATGACCATTTATCTCGGCCAGCATACTATTCATCTTATTAATATGCCCGGACACACCGCTTCCGAGACAGCCGTATTCATACCTGAAGAAAAGGTTGCTTTCGCGGGTGATAACCTTAATCTCAATATACCCATTTTTATAAAATCCTTGCCCTATGACTGGCTGGAGTCCCTTAAGCGACTGGGAGAGCTGGGAGCTGAAACATTTGTTCCCGGACACGGCGATGTTTCAGACCGCAAATGCCTGGCCTTTATGTCCGGTGCGGTACAGTACTTCATTACGTCAGTCAAGGCGGCGGTTGACAAGGGACTGACCCTGGATGAAACCCTGGCCCAGGTGACCATGGCGGAAAAATACCCTGTCGGAAAAGATCCGATGTTCAGCGGCATGATCCGCATGAGTGTAACCGACCTTTACCGCTCCCTGAAACAGTAAAACCAGTCTTTTTTGTAGGAAAGCGAGTAGGACGGCTGGCAGTTATTACTAACGCCAGCCATCTGTTTATCCGGTAGAGGGCTTTCTGGTATTATCCTGAATAATTCTCAACAAACCAGTCTATTATTTCACGCGAGATACTGATTTTGGGAGGTACTTCGGGTATATTCCCGGCCTCAAACCATCCCGCTGCCGATATTTCTTTGCCGTCCACCTTGATTTCCCCGCTTTCATATTCAGCGATAAAACCGATCATCAGCGAGTGAGGAAAAGGCCAGGGCTGGCTTCCGAAATAGCGGATATTTTTTACCTTAATGCCCGTCTCTTCAAAAACCTCCCTTTTTACACATTCTTCAAGGGTTTCACCCGGTTCGACAAATCCCGCTACGATGGTATACCACTTCCCCGGAAAGGCCGCGTAATGAGATAAAAGGATCTTTTTATCTCTTACCACAGCCGTGATTATCGCCGGTGACAGCCTTGGATAGCTGACCAGACCGCAGGAGGGGCATTTCTTAGCCCTTTCTCCCTCAAGATTTTCTGTCTTTTTCCCGCACCTTCCGCAGTATTGGTGGTCCTGGTCCCAGCCTATAACCTGTACGGCTTTTCCCGCTAAAAGGAAAAGGTCCTCATCCATGAAGTCGTAGACTGACCTCAGGTCATTGAAAGACATCCCTGCCGGAGCCGCTGTGCCGGGTTCTAACTCCGCGGCACAGCAAGGATTTCCTTGCAGGGTTCCCAGATATTGAGTACGCACTGGCTGAAGATTCAGATCCTTTAAACCGTTTACGAAGGGAATACCGGCTTTATTACTATTCAGCGTCAGAAGCAGTTTATTTGAGCTGAAAATAAACCAGAAGGCCTTGCCGCCGCTATCGGGTTCGCCGCTGACAGCCGGTATATAGTTCTTGTATATGCTCTCCCTTAACACTGTGAATTGTATCCTTCCTCTTAATATTTTCGAAATAGCGGTTAGGCGCTCATAGGTGTGCCGAAAGGACGTATTATGGCAAAGATAAACGGTCTCTCCAGCTTGTTCACGTGCAAAGGTCCGTGAGGAAACCCCTTCGGCAGCTTGATCAGTGACGGCCTGCTGAAAGAGTGCCACTCCAATTCCTTGCCCATTCCGGTTGCTACCTCGGCGCCGAGGTCGGTCAGGTCATACGGATTCGTTCCCAGAAAGAGGGCAAATTCATCGTAATAAGGATGAACGTGCGGGTTATCCGGCTTGGGTCCAAACCTGTAAGGCGCTTTCCTGATGCTTTCATATGACATATTGAAATTTATTTCATCGCTGATGATGTCAACCATGGACCCGCCCGAATCATCCGGATTATCCGGCCCGTAATGCCACCCGGACTTGCGGTAGAAAGCCAGATGCTGAACGTTCTTGCGGTATTTCGAAGCCCATCCCTGGAAGGGAGATGCCGGCTTGTCCTGGAGTACCGTCGTGGATTTATACTCTCCGGTAATCGAAATGCGCAGAAAGAAAAACCTCCTGTCCATCCTGATAATATTTGCGGGATAATGAGGCAGTCCTTTGGGAACAAAGACCGCTGTGGAAGAGGTGATTTTCTGGATTTCCTTTTCCTCTCCCAGGCAAAGCTCAACTTCTCCCCCCAGATCGCTCAGATCAGACATGTCCGACCCCATCCAGATCAGGACTTCATTGAAGTCATGTACCACGGATTGCCTGGGTTCGTTCTTTCCGGCTACCCAGTATGTTCCGAAGTCACAGCACACATCCAGACCCAGATAATCGCTGGTAATCCTGGTACACTGCCTGAAATCACCCGGTCCATAATCCTGGAAATTGAGACTTTTGATGTAATGTCCGTGCCTGTTTTCCGGCATTGTAGCTCCTCCTTTTCATTAAAGCCGATATAAATTATTTCGAAGTGACATACTGCAACAAAACCTGATTGTGTGTTTTATACAAATTCGAAGCTTTAAACCGGACCATTTTACATTTAACCAAATTATACACCCTATTCCATGGTGCAACAATACAAATACGAACACTTAAAATGTTTTTCCCTTGCTGCTATAATAGGGACATAATCGATTGGATAACCCGGTAAAGTCTGCTGGGCGTGGTACCAAAACAAACGCGATTATATACAATACTTTACTATTTATATCGTTCTATAGTGACGCTGCCTGTTAAAAAAAATTTAAGGGAGTGAAGACGCATGTATCTGGTTAAATGTAAACTGATGAAATTTGATGGAGATGAGGAAGCCTTCCCCTGTCATTTCAGATACGAGATAGGGGATGAGATCTATTATGACGGTGTAAAATTTACCGGACGGGTATGTCCCCACTTGATTATACCCATGATGCCGGTGGTTTACGGCGTTCACTGCCTGGGGCACAAATATTCCGAAAATATTGCCTTCCGCTACCGCGGCCTGGACGTTAGAGACCCCTCCATGGCGCGCTATGACGGAGAGGGCTGGAGACCCAGGAAGTCTCCCCCCGAAGCTCTCGTGCAAAAAACGGGGGGAGTATTGCCCCTTGTATCAACCACTCAAAAAGCCAGGGGAGCCCATTTTTGTTGCAGTGATAACCGTACACTCGCCCATTTCTCCTGTGAACCTGTGGACCTGAGTGACAGCGAGTTCTGTCAGCCTTTTTACCGCCGGGCTATCTCCATTCTTGAAAAAATTGAGGCCGAGCCTGGTATTGCGCTGGATGATATACTGAAAAGGTTCAGTGACTTCGAAAAGGAAGAAATTTCACCACCGCTTACACCCGTTTTAACCCAGGTCCTCCTGGAGGTACTTTCGGATATGGAGTATATCCGTATAGAGGACTGTCAAGCCCGGGCAACCGGGAAACAGCCTCCCAGCCGCCCCAGGATCGGTTGAACGGCGGCAGCCTGGCAGATCAATCGGACTTTACCCGCTCTTTTATCAGCGGACATTCGTCCTCGGACTCCTGTCCGGAACAAGCAGGAATATTGGAGAAGTATGCGTCTCTCTTATGTTTGCCCTTTGCAGACATGCCTGTATATCCGTAATTGCGGACGATGAAGCCCTTCCAGGCTTGACATCCATGGTATAATTGTCTCATAAGGCAGTTCGTTTATGTACAACCATTCAGGACATCGAAAAGGAGTTTATTAATGACAGATTCTATTTACAGCCGGTACTTTCTCGAAAACGCAGTTAAAGAAATCAGCCCTCAGCCTGGCGAATCGATGAAGGCAATAGTCGTCAATCATGAGTCGTGGCCGGGAGTAGACGACATAAAGTGTAATTTTGCTTTCATTCCCGTTATGAAACCGGGACTAATGCCGGATCCTCCCCACACGCACGATACGGATGAATTTCTCTACTTCCTTCCGGGCGATGCCCAGAACATCAATGACTTCCAGGCTGAAATAGAAATTGCTCTGGGAGAACAATGGGAAAAATATGTTATCACAAAGCCAACCGTACTCTATATTCCAAGAGGCTTACAGCACTGCCCTCTTTACATAAAAAAAGTAAATAAGCCGTTTTTCTTCGGACATATCATGTCATCACCCAAATACGAGAAAACATCGAACTCAGACCAAACGTGAGATAGATGAAATACGATAAAGTAACCGATTTCTATACCGATGGAGATAAGGATCATGACCTGTTTCTGCTATTCTCGCGGGCTCGTTACATGGTATTCAGGGCCAGGGAGAAGGAGCTTCAAAAATGCGGAATAACCCCTGAACAATCACAGATCTTGTTTGTTTCGCAGGGTCTTGACGGGCAGGTGACGCCTGCCGAAATTGCCCGTTTATACCAGCTTAAACGGCATACCGTATCTTCCATGGTTGCGCGCATGGAGAAGATGGGTTACGTTAAAAGGGTCAGAGACCTGAAAAGAAAGAACATGATCCGGGTTACCATAACCGAAAAAGGCAGACAATACTATGAATCGTCTCTAAAACGTGAGTCCATCCATCGTATAATGAATGTTTTGAATGAAAAAGACCGCGACCACTTTATCAAGTGTCTCAAGAAAATAATCACTCGCGCTCAGGAGGAGCCCTTTTAGCTGAGTAACACCTCCTTTTCCTCTCCCCAAACGCGGGAGAGGACTAAGGGGGCACAATTGAAATCACCCTCATCAAACTTCTCCCCTCAAGGGAGAAGAATTTTTCGATTGTTGCTAACGTTGTACCACTGTCTTACTTAACAGACCGATTAATGCTTCCAGCGGCAGCCGTTCCCTGGTCTTGGCCAGAAAGCCGCTTTTATGGGCAAATTCTACTTCCGGACAGTCCGAGATCAGTGTAAAGTCCACCGGTGTTCCTTCATACCTGAAAAGACGCCAGCCATTGCCCTGCCTGTCCAAGGATATGATTATATCGGGCGGACTTTCACACAGCCTGCGAAACTCTTCGAGTCCGTATGACTCCCTGGTTTCACCTATCGCTGCGGTTATACCCGCTATGGATATCCTCCGGGCGCTTTTCCAGAAATCTATCTGGTATTTAAGCTTGCGGGCATTCTCTATCAGGAAAATACCGAAAGACCTGAGCAGCGGTAATGAATCTTGAGGTACTGAGGAAAAAACGTCTGTCAGCCAGTCTTCCACTGGATTGCGGTTTATCAGGTCGTCTCCGGCTCCGAATATTGCGGAGCTTCTAGCCGGACCTATACGGTCAACGCTGTCCTTGAACCGCCACCATGGCATCACTGAAAGAGTCTGTTCCAGTCCCAGATACCGGGCCGCCAGAACAAAAGATGCCGGACAGTCCAGTGACTGATGATGATCGAAATTACGTTTCTCCGGTTCATACCGGTTGCCGGTATCGATTACCCAGACTGCCGGATCCTCCAGCTCCGCTACGGAAGGGTCTCTCCGCTCAACCCTGAACTCACCGTCTGTATCGACCGCCAGTAACAGGCTGATCGCTGTGACTTCATCAAAATGCGCGTTCCCGGCGTGAGTAACGATCAATTGCATGTTCAATCCTCTCCCGCCGGTACCTTTTCTTCCCGGACTTGGGGTTCTTTAAGCATTGAAAGGACAATACGCCCTCGCTGAACATCGACTTCCACTACTGTTACTTCAACTTTTTGCTGTATTTTGACCACTTCCGCTGGATTTTTCACAAACCGTTCCGCCAGTCTGCTGATGTGCACCAGTCCGTCCTGGTGTACGCCTATATCCACAAAAGCTCCGAAGCTGGTAATATTGGTTACAATCCCTTTAAGCTTCATACCCGCTTTCAGTTGATCGATGCTGTTTATTCCGGCTGTGAAGTTAAAGACCTCGAATTGTTCTCGTGGGTCCCGGCCCGGTTTTTTAAGCTCCTGTAGAATATCCAGCAGCGTCGGTATGCCGACATCCCCCTCGATGTAGTTGTCCAAGACGATTTTTCCTCTTACTTCTTCGCTTTCCATCAGCTCCCGCACCGAGCATTTGATATCCCTGGCCATGCGGTTGACAAGTGTATAATTCTCGGGATGAATGGCGCTGGTATCCAGGGGATTTTCAGAGTCGCGTATGCGCAGGAACCCGGCCGCCTGTTCAAAGGCCTTTTGACCGAGACGGGGTACCTTTTTCAGTTCCTGTCGGCTTTTAAACGCCCCGTTCTGGTTGCGGTATTCTACAATGTTTTTAGCCAGAGCGGGCCCGATGCCGGAGACATAGGTCAGGATCTGCTTGCTGGCGGTATTGACCTCCACCCCTACCCTGTTGACACAGCTTATTACCACATCGTCCAGGCTCTGTTTAAGCCTGCCCTGGTCCACATCATGCTGGTATTGGCCTACCCCCATGGACTTCGGATCGATCTTTACCAGTTCTGCCAGGGGGTCCATCAATCTCCGTCCGATGGATACCGCACCCCTGACGGTAATGTCATAATCAGGGAATTCTTCCCTGGCAACCTCCGATGCGGAATAGATCGAGGCCCCGCTCTCATTTACCATTATCGTAATTATTGAGTCCGGCAAATCGAGACCGCGGATAAAAGCCTCGGTCTCACGACCGGCGGTACCGTTTCCTATGGCAATAGCTTCAATCTTGAACTTATCGACCATATCCATGACGGCTTTCCCGGCTTCCTCCGCCAGCTTTTTTGACAAGGTGGGAAATATGGTGGTGTTATACAGTAATTTGCCCTGGGGATCAAGACAGACCACCTTGCAGCCTGTACGATAACCCGGGTCAATCGCCATTACGGTGCTGGATCCCAGGGGAGATGCCATAAGCAGCTCATGCAGGTTCTGCCCGAAGATGCGGATAGCCTCGGTATCAGCCCGTACCTTTATTTCATGGCGGACATCGGTCTCCAGCGAAGGGGCAAGCAGTCTCTGGTAGCTGTCTTCCATTGCCATGATTACCTGGTCGGAACATGGATTCCGGCCTTTGATAAAATGCCTGAATAGCAGCGATAAAGCCTTTTCCTCCTCAGGACGGATGCAAAGCTGTAGATATCCCTCAGCTTCACCCCTGAATACCGCCAGTATCCTGTGTCCCGGCATTCTGCCTGCGAGTTCATTTACCTCATAATAGTCGCGGTATTTTGTTCCTTCCTCCTCTTTGCCCTTTACCACTCTCGATTGTAATATACCCTCATCATAAAAAACCTGCCTGAGCGTTTGGCGGGCGCCGACATCTTCGTTGATCATCTCGGCAATAATGTCCCTCGCGCCGGCCAGGGCTTCCTCCGTTGAGTTGACTCCTTTTTCTTTATCAATAAAGGCCGCAGCTTCCTGCTCAGGATCGGTCCCGTCGTCCTGTTGCATTATCAGCAACGCCAGCGGTTCCAGCCCTTTCTCACGGGCTATGGTAGCCCGGGTACGCCGCTTGGGCCGGTAAGGTAAATAGATATCCTCCAGCGCAGTCAATGTCTCCGCCGACAGGATCGCCTCTTTCAACTCTTCCGTAAGCAGTTCCCTTTCCTCAAGTGAGTTTAGTATCGCTTCCCGCCGCTTATCCAGTTCAGCCAGTTGGACCAGCCGGTCGCGGACTTTTGTGATCACGACCTCATCCAGTGAACCGGTCTTTTCCTTGCGGTAACGTGCGATGAAGGGTACCGAAGCCCCTTCATTTATCAGCGATTCAACGGAATCGACCTGCCATGGCTTTATCCCGATTTCACCGGCTATCCGCTCAATATTCGATTCATTCATTGCTGCTAACTTCTTTTCTGTTGATTGTCTGAAACAATTGTCAATTAACCCTCACCTTTAAAACTGACCGGAGGTCTTTCCCTCATAACATAATCACTTTGAAAAGGCAGATGACAGGCAAGATCAGCCATGACAAATCGGACCGGCGCCTGTCACGATACCTGGTAACTCCTTTTATCAGTCACAAATACCACATACCGGCAGTAACCGCTGGCACCCGGCATCGAAAATACTCAAAACCGGGCGGTTGCTGCCGGTATACTTCAATTACATCCTTCCAGCTGCTACATTACCGACCCGCCTGAAACATGGAAGACCTGTCCTGTAACATAACCGGTAACATCCGAAGCCATGAAAACAACGGCATTGGCGATATCAGGTGCCGTACCGATTCTTCCCAATGGCATCATTTTGGACATTTTCTCACTGCTTTCCTTTATTTGCTCCGGCGTCGGAGGCGGCAGCCCTTCCCTCAGTACCGCTCCGAAATTGGTCTTGGCCGGTCCGGGGGCCACACAGTTTACACGTATACCTGACCCCGCTTCTGTAAAAGCCAGTTGTTTGGTAAAAACATCGATCGCAGCCTTTGAAATGGCATACATACCCACACCCATACTGTACTGGTGAGTGCTGCCTGAACCTACATTTACGATAACACCATGCTTTTTATCTTTCATGTAAGGAAGAACAGCCTTGCTGACCAGCATCGTACCGAAAAGGTTCAGTCTGATCTGCCTTTCCCACATCTCATCCTCTTGAACCTCCAGGGGGGTATTGTCTTTGTGCAAAATAGCTCCGGCTACATTACATAGAATATCTATCTTGCCGAATTCATCAATGACCTTTTTCACCATGGCATTGACTTCATCCTTTTTCGTAATGTCCGCCTTGATTGCTATACATTTACTCCCCAGGCCGTTCACCGCCGCGGCTGTTTTTTCAACATCTTCCAGGTTGATATCGGTCACGGCCAGGCTTTCACATCCTTCCCTGGCCATGAGAAGAGCTATCTCTTTACCGAAACCCACCTGGCTTCCAGCTCCAGTTACAAGAGCAACCTTTCCTTTAAAACCCAGGTCCATATTGCCTCCTCATAATAATTATTTTGTAATTCACTTTAAAGAAGCTTGTGTTGTTAGAATAGCAGAGTTTTCTAAAGGACTCAAGATTGAAGAGGTATTCGCATTTTGCCACGCTATCCTTGTATTATATAATATAACTAAAAACTCGGGAGGGACAAACAGGTACACAATTGCTAAGTTGAATCTTTAAGGTATAAAGGATATGTACCGGGGAACGGTAAAAATGATCTGCCTTTTTACCGGCAGGATTAGAGTTGATGTCCTGAGAAAGAGTGAAAACAGGAGAAAAAATGAAACAGCAAGAAGATGACCCCTACCAGAAAGTAGTCTCCCTGGCTGAGGAAAAGGGGTGTGAGTTTGTTGATCTTAAATTCGTGGACCTGCCCGGAAGCTGGCAGCATATTACCCTTTCAATATCCGGATTGCCGAAAGACTTGTTTAAAAACGGGATAGGATTCGATGGGTCTTCGATCAGGGGTTTCAAGAAAATAAATGACAGCGATATGCTTATGGTGCCCGATCCTTCAACGGCTTTTTTCGATCCGGTTCCGGAATGTCCGGTTATGAGTCTGATATGCAATATCGTCGACCCGGAAACCAGAAAACAGTATTTACGTGACCCGCGTTCCGTGGCACGGAAAGCGGAGGAATTTCTCAAGGACAGCGATATTGCCGATGTAAGCTACTGGGGACCTGAGCTTGAGTTCTTCATTTTTAACAGCATAAGTTTCGATTCAAGTAATTTTGAAAGTTATTATCATGTCGAAGCTACGGAGGGAATATGGAATTCAGGGAGAAAGGCGGATAAAAACACCGGTTATTATGTGCGCCCTACTGAAGGCTATCTGTCGGTCCCTCCCGGAGACCAGATGCATAATCTGAGGACCAAAATAGTGAAAGCTATTACTCAGACCGGCCAACGAGTTGTTTTCCATCATCATGAGGTTGCCAGCGGCGGTCAGTCAGAAATCGGCATGTCTTACGGAACTCTGGTATCTCAGGCGGATAATACGCTGGTTAATAAGTATATTACCAAAAATATCGCGGTACAAAACGGCTTTACCGCCACTTTTATGCCTAAACCACTCTTTCTTGATAACGGTAATGCCTTTCATGTACATCAAAGCCTGTGGAAAAATGGAAAAAACTTGTTTTACGACCCGCTGGGATATGCCCTGTTAAGCAAGACGGCTTTGTATTATATCGGAGGTCTGCTGGAACATACCCCCGCTCTGCTGGCTTTCTGCGCTCCCAGCACCAACTCTTACCGGAGGCTTGTGCCAGGATACGAGGCGCCGGTCAACCTGGTGTATTCACAGCGCAACCGCAGTGCCGCTATTCGTATTCCCATCTCATCACAACATTCCGGTTCCAAACGGATTGAATACCGCTGTCCTGATGCCACCGGTAATCCTTATCTGGCCTTTGCAGCCATGTTGATGGCCGGTCTGGACGGGATTGTTCATAAGATCGATCCGGGTGATCCTGTTGACAAAGACCTGTTTGAAATGTCGCAGCTTGAAAAAAAAGATATCAAGTCCGTGCCGGATTCCATGGATAAGGTGCTAGACGCACTCGAAAAAGATCATCAGTTCCTGCTGGAAGGAGGTGTTTTTTCTTCTGATCTCATCGAGACCTGGATTGAATATAAAAGGAGAAATGAACTGGATGAAATGGCTCTCCGTCCCCATCCTTACGAATTTAATCTGTACTATGACGTTTAGACCGTATCGATACTATCAACAAT
This sequence comes from Dehalococcoidales bacterium, assembly GCA_016926695.1. Next base: position 37,209 of record JAFGOB010000066.1, read on the forward strand.
AATAGGTCCGCTGTCGCCGCCCCCGGGTATTAAAATCGATCCCATCTTTCAAGATAGCTTCCTTGAAATCCGGAGCGTGCGTCAAAACGTCTGTATGCTGCAAAAGGGATTAGTTAGAGGGTAATTCCAGTCAATTTCCAGCTAATCCGGAAAACGTATTATTAGGTAATTTCTATCTCCCATAGGATTATTCATTGAATACCTCATTTGCTGTCCGGTAATTACTAATAAATGATAATATTTATATTATCCCGGATATCTTATAATGAAATTATCCTGTGTTACGGATTCGCAGCGGGATAACCCCTTTTTTATTTAATAATCGGCTTGTAAACAGTACCCTGAGGAGATGCGCCATGTCGGTAATTACAATCAGAGGCCAAATGGGCAGCGGAGCGCCGGATATTGGACAATTGATCGCCAGCAAACTGGGGTATGATTACGTTGACAGGCAGATACTGGCGAAAGTGGCCGAACACACCAGATATTCCGAGGAGGGTATCGAAAAAAAAGAGATGCCGCCGGGTACCCTGTTTGGCCGTATAGTAGAAGCATTTAACAGTTCTTACCTGGCGGCCGATTCACGGGAAGGGGCCTATGTGCCCGTGTGGGATTTTCCTCTGGACGACCGGAGATACCTGGATTCTTTGCATAAGATTATTTTTGAACTGGCCGCCAGGGGTTCTATCGTGATCCGTGGAAGAGGCAGTCACCTTATACTCAAAGGCTACCCGGATGTTATGCACATTTTCACGGTAGCACCATTGCGCACAAGAGTAAAGCGGGTTATGGACTCACTTGCTGCCGACGAAGAGACGGCCAGAAACAAAATTCACAATTTCGACAGCAGCCGGCGGGAATTCATAAAAAGGTACTTCAAGTCCACAATGGAGGACCCCTTGAATTATGATTTAGTTATAAATACCGGTAAAATCGGCTATGAGTATGCTGCTTTGATGGCGATATCCGCCCTGACCAAAAAACAACACCTTCCAGGTGTTACCAAAATAAACTAAAATAAATAAACTGATTACAGTTAGGAGCTGAAAATGGGCAAAATCTACCTTGTTGACGTTACTAATCGAGATGGCGTACAAACAGCCCGGCTGGGACTATCCAAATTGGCCAAGACCTTGACGAATATTTACCTGAATGAGATGGGCGTATATCAGAGTGAGTTCGGTTTTCCTACCACCAAGCATGAATCCAACTATCTCCGTGCTAATCTAAAGCTCCAGAAAATGGGTGTTCTCCAGCCAATCAGGCTGGGCGGTTGGATCCGGGCTACAAGTGAAGACGTCCAAAGGGCCTTCCAGATGGTGCCTGAAATACAGGACCTCAATCTCTCCATTTCAACTTCAACGCAGATGATTCGGGGTAAATTCAGAGGTTCAAAAAACAAGGAAGATGTCATTAAAATGGCCGTAGAGGCCGTTGATGCTGCCAGGGAAAAGGGAACTCAACTCATTGGTGTAAATGCCGAGGACGCTTCGCGGACCGATATGAAATTCCTGCTCCGTTTCGCGTCGGCGGCCAAAGAACACGGCGCTGATAAGATAAGGTACTGTGACACGCTGGGTTATGATAATCCCTTCTCAATATATAAAGTCTGTAAGCGTTTGGCTCAGGAAGTTGGAATTCCGGTTGGCGTACACTGTCATGGTGATCTGGGGATGGCGGTAGCTAATTCAATCTGCGGGGCTATGGGAGTACTCGACGGGGGACAGGATGTCTACATCAATACCACCATCAACGGGATAGGCGAGAGGGCCGGCAATGCCGACCTCGTGGCCGTTATCCTGGCCCTCAGAAAATCCAAGGGACTGAACAGAAAATACCACTTCGGCGTGCCGATTTTCCTTTCCAAGGCATGGAACATATGTAAATACGCCAGCTACTCTTTTGGTGTTCCCATAGCTATTAATCAACCCGGCGTCGGGGCCAACGCTTTTGCCCACGCCTCCGGAATCCACGCGGACGGCGTATTGAAAGATCCGGAAAATTACGAGCTGTACAATTTCAGGGAGCTTGGCAGAGGAGAACCTGAAATGGTTGAGACCGGACGGCAAATCTGCTCTGGTGAATATAGCGGGATATCCGGATTCAGTCATATCATGGGTAAACTGGATATCGAGTTTAAAGGCCGCGAGGAAGCTGAAACTATACTTGATCTGGTCAGATACGCTAACGTAGAGGCCCATCGGCCGCTGGTGGATGATGAACTCCATTTCATTGCCAAATACCCCGAAATCGCCCGCCAACTGCTGACACTGACACCCTAGCAGATAGTAAAATAGAGGAGGCTGCCATTGAAATACAAACTGTATAATTCCGCTAATTTCAAGACCATTCCCCAGATTTGCTATCTAACGGATGAACAGGTAAGGGACATTGAAATCGTCAGCCAGGTCTTACCATTCAAGACCAACAACTACGTTGTCGAAAAGTTGATTGACTGGTCTAAAGTGCCGGATGATCCCATGTTCGTCTTGACATTTCCGCAGAAAGACATGTTGCGGCCGCATCATTACGTGCGTATCAAAGAGGCGCTTGACTCCGGTGCGGATAAAGATGCTGTTAGAAAAGTTGCCAACGAAATCAGGCTCCAGCTTAATCCTCATCCCGCTGGTCAGATGGACCATAACGTACCTGTATGGCAGGGACAAAGACTCGATGGTTTCCAGCATAAATACAGGGAGACCGTAGTGTTTTTCCCCAGCCATGGCCAGACCTGCCATGCTTATTGCACCTTTTGTTTCCGCTGGCCCCAGTTCGTAGGTATGGAAAACCTGAAGTTCGCTTCAAAAGAGGCTAACTTGCTGGTGGACTATATATCGGCTAACCAGCAGGTAACCGATATCCTTTTCACGGGTGGCGATCCCCTTACAATGAAAGCAAAAGTGCTGGCAACCTATGTTCAGCCTTTGTTGGACGCCGGTATTCCCCACCTCAGGAATATCAGGATAGGTTCTAAATCACTGGCATACTGGCCGTACAGGTTCCTGACCGATGATGATGCATCAGACCTGTTGAATCTGTTCAGAGATGTTAAACAGGCCGGGAAACAACTGGCTTTTATGGCCCATTTCAGTCACCCCAGCGAACTGGATAATGATGATGTGAAGGCAGCCATTAAAAATATTGTTGAAACGGGAGCTGTAATTCGGACCCAGTCCCCGGTATTACGGCACATCAACGACTCACCCGAGGTTTGGGCCGATATGTGGAGCAGGCAGGTGTCACTTAATTGCATACCCTACTATATGTTTATTGCCCGCAATACCGGCGCCCAGCATTACTTTTCCATCCCCATTGAAAAAGCCTGGAAAATATTCCGTCAGGCCTACCAGAGAGTTAGCGGAATCTGCCGCACCGTCCGTGGACCGGTAATGTCCTGTCTACCCGGCAAGATACAAATCCTGGGAGTAACAGAGATTTCCGGCAGTAAAATATTTGTTCTACGTATGATCCAGGGCAGAAACCCGGACTGGGTCGCACGTCCCTTTTTCGCCAAATATAACAGCGAGGCTATCTGGTATACTGACCTGAAACCCGCCCTGGACCAGCAAAAGTTCTTTTTCATGGATGAGCTTGACGCTATCTTGAATAAATCTGTTGAAACCGAAGCCGAAGAGTTAGAGTAGCGGATAACTTTCACGTCAACCAGGTTAAAATTACCGCATATGCGGGATACCTGCGCTTTCAATCAATTGAAAGCGCAGGTATCTTATTATTTTTCACAATCCCGTCCCTTTCCTTTCCTTATTTAGGATAATTTGTGTCCCGTAACAAGCCTCCTTCTTTCCTGCTTTCCTCGCCTATAAGGGTTGTTACCCCATCCGGCTTCTTCCTTTTGTAAAAGCCTGCCCCGTGACCTTTTGTCGACACGGGGGAAGACAAAAAATGGATTTTCCCTCTATCCATTCCTCTCCCCTTTTCCTTAATTCGCCGGGGCGAATCCGATAGCGGGTACCCTTTGGGTGCTAGAGAGGATATAGGTGAGGGGGCACAAAGTAGTACACAGTCGATACCGCTGGTTAATAAACGGCGGATTAGTATGAAATCGCTTCAATCCCGCTCGTTTTTTGATACATACCCACGTTTCCTACTATAATAATAAGCTGGTACTTGAAATAAAACTAAATTGACGGATTTTCAAAATCAAGACTTACAGCGTTTTAAGCGAACGCTTTAGAACAATCTGGGCCCGGATATCGGGTGTCGTCGATGTCAGATACCTGAGAAAATGGTTGATCATTGCCATCCTGATAGGCATCGTGGCCGGAGTAGGCTCGATCCTGTTTTACCTGGCGATCAAAGGTGCCACGCACCTGTTTATGTTTTTGGGCGCAGGCTATTTGCCACCGGTGCCGGGAGGCGAGGGTGAGACTATATTTTCCTCTATCGCCAGACCCTGGATGCTGCCCATCCTCTGTACTCTGGGTGGACTGATAAGCGGTTTTTTGGTTTTCAAGTTCGCACCTGAAGCAGAGGGGCATGGGACTGACACAGCCATCAATAGTTTCCACAATAAAGACGGGTATATTCGCCGGAGAATACCTCTTGTCAAAATGATTGCCTCGGCCATCACCATCGGTTCCGGAGGCAGCGCCGGACGTGAGGGGCCCGTGGCTCTCATAGGCGCCGGTTTTGGTTCCATTATCGCTGATATTTTCAGGCTGGATGTCCGGGACAGGCGTATTGCCCTGGCCATTGGCATCGGAGCAGGTATAGGCGCTATCTTTAAAGCTCCGCTGGGCGGTGCTTTGATAAGCGCCGAAATCCTCTACCGGCGTGACTTTGAGTTTGAAACCCTCCTGCCTTCATTTATCGCTTCAATCGTCGGTTACAGCGTATATGCCTCATGGAGTGACTGGTCTCCAGTCTTTGTCATCAATTCCGGGTTCACTTTCACCCATCCCCAGCACCTGCTCGGTTTTGCCATCCTGGGTATAATATGCGGCCTGTTTGGTATTCTATACGGCCGCACGTTTTATAAAGTCCGCGATCTCTTCCGTTCCTTGAAAATACCCCCCTATCTTAAACCTGCCCTCGGCGGACTTATTGTCGGCACCATCGGTATTTTCCTGCCCCAGGTATTGGGTATGGGCTATGGATGGGTCCAGTTTGCCATCGATGGTAATACCTCTGTATTGCCTTTCTGGTTAATGATCGCCGTTATTTTCGGCAAAATTGTCGCTACCAGCCTGTCGGTAGGTTCCGGCGGGAGCGGTGGAGTGTTTGCCCCGGGCCTGGTAATCGGGGGTATGGTAGGAGGCGCAGCATGGTCCCTTCTGCACAACCTGACAGATATTGTGCCTTCGGACCCGGCGCCATTCGTGGTACTAGGCATGATGACGCTCTTCGGGGGATTAGCCAAAGCCCCCCTGGCTATTATGATCATGGTCAGCGAAATGACCGGCAACTACAGCCTGCTTGTTCCCAGCATGGTGTCCGTGGTTATTGCTTATTTTTTGACGGGAGAAAGCTATATCTACGAAAACCAGGTCAAAACACGCTCTGATTCCCCCGCCCACCAGGCCGAATATTACGTTCCACTGCTTGAAAAAATCCGTATTGCTGACGCCATGGAGACCAACCCTGCATCCGTCAACCCGGACGTGAATGTAAGTGACCTGGCGGCCTTTATGAAATCTAAAAAAATAGACGGTCTCCCGGTCCTGGAATCAGGTAAACTCAAAGGTATTGTGACTTCTATCGATGTTGCACGGATTCCTGAAAACAAATGGTCCAAAACCTCAACCGGGGAAATCATGAGCAAGAAATTATTCGTCTGTTACGCGGATGAAGACCTCTATACCGCTTTAACCGTTATGACGCGCAATAATATCAGCCATCTTCCCGTGGTAGACCGGGACCAATCGGAAAATCTGCTGGGGTTTTTGGATATCAACCATATCACTTTAATCTATGATACCCAGAAAAAGGCTATTATAAACAACATTTAACGGTCCGCGGAAAGCCTCTCAGGACATCCCTTTTACCCTGATGCAGGCTACCTCGTGATTTGGTGCAACCTGAACGAAAGGCGGCACCGTTTTTGAGCATTCTTCCGTGGCCATCCAGCAGCGCGGATGGAAATGACAGCCGGAAGGTACATGTGCCGGGCTGGGCACATCGCCCTGGAGGATAATCCTCTCTCTCTTCTTCTCGATAAACGGATCGGGTATAGGTACAGCCGAAAGTAAAGCCCGGGTATAGGGATGAAGAGGATTTTCGTAAATCTCTTTCCAGTCGGCTATTTCAACAATCCTTCCCAGGTACAAAACCGCCACAATATCGCTGATACGCCTGACTACGGAGAGATCGTGAGCAATAAAAAGGTAGGTTAATCCAAGTTTCTTCTGGAGGTCTTGCAGCAGGTTGATAATCTGGGCCTGGATGGAAACATCCAGGGCAGAGACCGGTTCATCACAGACGATGAATGAAGGGCTGCACGATAGCGCCCGGGCAATTCCGATACGCTGCCTTTGGCCTCCGCTGAATTCGTGCGGGTAGCGGTCTTTCATCTTGCTGTAAAGTCCGACTGATGAGAATAGCTCCTCTATTTTCCTTTTGTATTCGCTTTCCGATCTGTACAAACGGAATATCCTCAGGGATTCACCGACAATGCTTCCCGCGTTTTGACGGGGATCAAGCGAGCCGTAAGGGTCCTGGAAAACTAGCTGCATCCTGCTGCGCATCGGTCTGATTTTTCTCGGGGGAAGGGATGCGATATCCCTGCCTTCGAAAATAATGTGACCGGAAGTAGGCAGGTATGTTCGTAGTATGCAGCGTCCGATGGTTGTCTTGCCGCAGCCGCTTTCTCCCACCAATCCCAGGGTCTGCCCCTTTCTGATGGTAAAGCTGACTCCGTCAACTGCCTTTATTTCACCCACCTTACGTCTGAAAAGACCGCTGGTGATGGGAAAATACATTTTTAGATCTTTTACTTCCAGCAAAATATCGTTTGAAGTTGAGCCGCTCATTTCGATAGTTCCTTGATATTCTTGAAACAGCGTATAAAATGATTTTTACTTACTTCTCTGAGCTCCGGTTCGCCTTCATCGTTACATTGGTCCCGGAATGAACACCTCCGCCGGAAAGCGCAAACAGCAGGCATATCAATCAAATCAGGAGGCATACCGGGGATAGGGACCAGTTGTCTGCCCCTTGATTCATCCAGCCTTGGTACTGATTGCAGCAGTCCAATCGTATATGGATGACTGGGATTGCCGAAGACATCTTCAGATGTTCCGGATTCTACTATATGTCCGGCATACATTACATAAATACGTTGCGCATAACGGGCCACCACCCCCAGGTTATGAGTGACTATAACCAGTGCGGTATTCCGTTCCCTTACTATGCCGGTCATTAACTCCATCAACTGGGCTTGAGTGGTTACATCCAGGGCGGTAGTTGGCTCATCCGCGATAATCAGCCTGGGGTTGCATGATAATGCAATGGCAATCATCACTCTCTGACGCATCCCCCCGCTGAACTGATGGGGGTAGTTGTCGATGCGGACCTCCGGCTCGGGAATACCTACCAGCTTCAGCAGCTCCATAGCCCGTCTTCTGGCGGTTTGATAATCCATTTTAAGATGCAGCATCAATGACTCGGTCATCTGATCGCAGATTGTGAGCACGGGATTAAGAGAGGTCATCGGTTCCTGGAATACCATGGCAATTTTAGCTCCCAGGACAGCCCGCATCTGTTTGCTCTCGGCCTTGTACTCCAGCAGGTTCTGTCCCTCGAATATCACCTCGCCGCCCACTATCTCCCCTGGCGGCGAAGTAATTAGTTGCGTTACCGAAAGCTGGCTTACTGACTTTCCACAGCCGCTTTCACCCACCAGACCGACCACCTCTCCTTCATTGATATAATAGGATACTCCGTCAACAGCCTTGACCAGGCCGTCCGTTGTATTAAAATACGTCTTTAAATTTTTTACCTGAAGCAAAGGAGCCATATACACACCGCTTTTTTCGTTTTACAGTACTCCCCTTAATCTTGGGTCCAGAGCATCCCGCAGTCCGTCACCTACCATGTTAAAAGCCAGGACTACCAGCAGTATACAGACCCCCGGCGCCATGGAATAAATAGGATTAGACATCAGGAACTTGTAGCCCGCGCTTGTCATTGCCCCCCAGGTCGCGGTCGGCGGTACTATGCCTATCCCCAGAAAGCTCAATGAAGCTTCCATCAGGATGGCAGTCCCCAGGTTAATGGTTATGAGCACCAGAAGGGGAGGCAGGCAGTTCGGAACCAGATGTCTCAGCATAATCCGCATGTTGCCTGCTCCCAGGATGTATGCCGCCGTAACATAGTCGCTTTCTTTCATAGTCAGGACCTGACCACACATTAACCGGCTGTAGACCGGCAGCATACCGATCGAAAGAGCAATCAGGACATTCGTGAGACCGCCGCCCAGAACGGCTGCGATAGCCATTATTAGAATCAGCGGAGGCAGGGCCATCAAGGCATCAATAAATCTCATTATTATCGTGAATGTCCACCCTCCGAAATGTCCGGCCACCAGTCCCAGCGCCATCCCCACGACACCTCCGGTTAATACAGCTACTATCCCTACCAGAAGAGAAATACGGGACCCGTAGATGATCCGGCTTAGAATGTCTCTGCCAAGATCGTCTGTTCCCAGAAAATGCGTCGCCGAAGGATGCTCCAGCTTGTGTAACAGGTCAATATCGTTTGGATCATAGGGTGATATCAGAGGTGCGAAGATAGCCACCAGAATTAGCAATACAATTATGACGGCGCCGGCAATCACCACCCAGCGGCTGAACATCACTCTTGTTATACGACGTATTTCGCTGATACTGGGTTTGGTTGCCTCTATTTCTTCAATAGCTTTTTCACTTTCGTACATGATGTTAAGCTCATCCGTATTTTACTCTGGGGTCCAGCCAGCCATAAGAAATATCGACCAGCAGGTTAGCCAGGCAGACCACAGCTCCAATCAGCAATACTCCTCCCTGCATTATCAGGAAGTCCTTGTTAAATGTGCTGGCGACCAGTAGCCTGCCCATCCCGGGCACATTGAAAACAGTCTCTACCAGCACGGAGCCTCCTACCAGCAGCCTTACCTGAAGGCCCAGCAGCGTAACTACAGGTATCAATGCGTTCTTCAAGGCATGCTTGAGGACTACAATCCTCTCCTGTAGGCCTTTGGACTTGGCCGTACGAATATAGTCCTGGTTGACCACTTCCAGCATGCTTGACCTGGTCTGGCGGGCCAGTACGGCAATTGAAGGGACTGCCAGCATTAAAGCGGGTAAAATCGACTGTTTCAGATTGCGGCCGGGATCATCGAAAAAGGGCTCTAAACCTGCAATCGGCAGCCATCCCAGATTAAGACCGAAAAGGTAAATGCACAGTATTCCCAGCCAGAACACGGGAATAGCAATGCCTATATTGGCAAAAAGGCTGACTAGCTGGTCCAGTACTCCTCCGCGTCTGATCGCACAGAATATCCCTGCCAGAATTCCCAGGATCGTACTTAAAATAAACGCCTCTGCGGAAAGTTCAAAAGTTATCGGTAAACGGCGTATTAAAATGTCTGTCACAGGCTCTCGGTAGGTGATTGAATTCCCCAGATCGCCGTGAACGGCATTGGCCAGCCAGTGACCGTACTGGATAACGAAAGGCCTGTCCAGCCAGAGCTCTTTTCTCAGCGCATCAATCTCTGCCTGGTCCGCTTCAAGGCCCAGCATAATTACCGCCGGGTCTCCCGGCATTATTTGCAGCAGTGAAAAAGAGATGAATGTTAGCAGTAGTAATACAACAACGGTCTGTATTATCCGGCGGACAATATAGTTGGTCAAAGTACTTTCCCTTTTATTTCTATCTTTCCGGATACCTGCTGAATGAGCTTTGCTCTTCAATCAGGAATTCTAATGCGACGCCTGAACATTTACCTGCCGGGAATCTCAGGTCGTCTTCAAAGGCTTTTCGGGCATGTATTCCTGCCCCAAACCGAAAAAAGTACGTATTGCTAACAAGTTGTTTATACATTATCATTGAATTTATATGAATGTCAATAGGTTATTCGTCTATGAATTGCATTTACGTATAACGTATAATAAAAAGGAGCAGGGTACTATCAATTAAGTCAAGCATAATCATGGAAGTCCCAACCTTGGAGACAAGTTCTGAATATTCTTTGGTACATGAGAAAAAGGAGGTGACAACGGCATAGAAAGTCGTTTTATCATAATCGGTATTTTTAGATAAAGAGGAGGTATTTTATGAAGACAAACTGGCAAATCAGGTTGATTTTTAGTCTTATCCTGGTTGTATCTCTATTGTCTATTACCTTACTATCTGCCTGCTCGCAATCAACATCAAGCACGGCACAGCCGGCAGCATCTTCAGTTGCTCCCGCCCGGACTTCGGCAGCCCCGGCTGCGACCCCGGCTGCAACCCCGGCAGGTCAAACCCCTAAAAAAGGCGGAATACTGAAGATCGGCGGGGTGACCTCCCAGACCCTTTCCCTGGGATACCCACCGACCATGGCTGGAGAAATCGACGGCTATCAGTCCGAACCTTGCCTGGATTCTCTCTTTACCTATGATAGAGAACTTAACCTGTCGCCCCGCCTGGCCCTGGACTACAAAGTAGCGGATGACGCTAAGTCCATTACCCTGACCTTGAGGCAGGGCGTAAAATTCCACGACGGCAGCGATTTCAACGCGGAGGTTGCCAGGTGGAATATGGACAGCTACCGGGCTACTCCCAAGCCGGACCTGGAAGCCATATCGTCTATCGACGTGATCGATGATTACACCCTCAGGCTCAATCTGAAAGAGTACGATAGCGTACTTATTACCAAACTTACCACCGACCCCGGACGCATGGTATCCAAAAAGTCTTTCGATGAGCACGGCAAAGAATGGTGCGAGAAACACCCCATAGGCACCGGCCCTTACAAGTTCGTTAGTTGGGAGCCGGATGTCAGCTTTAAATACGAACGATGGGATGGCTACTGGGGAGGTGAGGTCTATCTGGATGGCTACTGGAGACTCATCTATGCTGACGCTTCCTCAGCCCTTATGGCTTTTAAAAACGGCGATTTTGATATTCTTAACTGCAGCGGGAATGACGCCCAGGATCTGGACAAAACAGGCAATTATAATGTTGTGATCTCCAAGTATGGAAAGACCCCTATCCTGGCAGGAGACAGCATGAATCCCAATTCGCCTTTCAGTAAAATCCAGGTGCGCCGGGCGGTAACCTATGCCATTGACGTAAAAACCATGGGAGAATCTTTGAGCTATGGGTGGGCTACCATCACCAACCAGTGGGCGGTGCCGGGAACGCCGGCTTATAATCCCGATGTGGTCGGTTATCCCTATAATCCCGACAAAGCTAAAGAGCTTCTGGCGGAAGCCGGTTATCCGGATGGATTCGATTGTACCGACAAGTACCTGGTCTCCGACTGGACCACCAACCGCGCTACGGCGGTAGCCGATTATCTCTCCAAGGTGGGTATTAATGTTACACTGGAGCCGCAGCAGTTGGCCCAATATGACTTAACAGCCACAAAAGGCGGCTGGGAAAACGGATTTTGCGACCTTTTGACATATACACGGCCGGAAATCATGAACTCCATGCAGCAGATCCTGATGTATGACAGCGTCAAGTTCCCCTCGATGGAGCGTTCTCCCGGACTTGAGGACCTCTTCGCCCAGGCCCACTCCGCCACCGATACAGATACCAAGAACTCCATCCTGCATAAAATGCAGAAGCTGATGGTGGACGAGCATTGTATGGGTACCTTCCTCTATATAGAGGGAGACCCCTGCGTGAAACAAAAGTATGTACATGACGACTGGTGGTTCGAGGCCGCCAACGGCTATATTTCTCCCTTTGCCTGGATGGATAAATAAAACAGGTCTACGGTTTTTAGTTTCAGGTAATCGACATAGACGGCCGGGGAGCCAGGGCAGCGGACTTCCGGCCCTGGCCTTCGGCCGTTCGTTTTTGCCTTGAAAATTTAGGCTTTAGTCGGGAGTGAGAAGATAATGGCAGAACTAAAATACAGTAAATATATTATCAGGGAACCGCTGGTCAAAGGAAAATCCGCTCCGGAGGTACATATATGCGGAGAACCTCATCTGTGGGGAGACGAGCCCTGTCCAGGCTCCAGGTTTCCCGGCTTTCCCAGCGAAGTCACGTTGTTTACGATTACCTCGACCTGTGTACTGAGCGCCAAACATGCCCACGACTACGATGAGCTGCTATATTTCCTGGGCGGCAATCCCCTCAACTTTTTCGATTTCGGAGCAGAGGCTGAAATACTGCTTGGAGAGGAAGAGGAAAGACACCGCATCGATGCTACTTCGATAATTTATGTTCCCAAAGGACTTATGCACTGCCCTGTTTACTTTCACCGGGTTGACCGTCCGGTCATGTTTATGCATATTTGCGCTTCCCCCGGATACTTCCGGTCAAAAGGCGATCTAACAACCGGTCACCCCGTTAACCGTGAAAAGTATACCCCGCAGGAAATTGAAAAGCTAAAGAATAAAGGGGAATGAATTCAGTTCCCTTGATTCGCCTTGAAATTGTGGCAAACCAGACTGGGATTACACACCATTCCGCTGGAAAATATCAGGCCTGATCTGCCTCATCAAGCGGTGGATCAAGGATCACTCTATCTCTTGACGGGCAGAGTAAAGATAAAACCGGCGCCGCCTTCCGGAAGGTTTTCTTGCCAGATGCGTCCGCCGTGGTCATGGATAAGGCGCTTGCATATGGAAAGCCCGACTCCCAGACCGTTCGGTTTGGTGGAGCTGAAAAGTTCGAAAAGATGCGCTCTGTTTGTCTCCGTTATTCCCGGTCCCGTATCTTTTATTTCCACCCTGATAAGCCGGCGGTCCTTCCCGGCCGATGAGCGTATTTCTATCTTCCTCTCTCCCGTGTTTTGCTCTTTAACCGCGTCGAGTGCGTTAACCATCAGGTTTAAAAGTACCTGCTGAAGCTGTGTCTTGTCTCCCCTTATCAGAGGCAATCCGGAGGCCAGTGCCAGATCGATCCGGACACCCGAAATAGCCGCGTCATTCCGTACCAACTGGTAGATTTCGTTAATCAGGTGGTTCAGGTCCAGCAGTTCCATCGTCAACTGGTCTCTCTTAAGCGGTTCACGCATCCTGCGGATAATATCACCTGCCCTTCGGTCATCTGAGATAATATCCTCCAGAATGTCCTTTATTTCCCCATGATGACCCTGCCCGCGGTTTAATATCCTCAGTATTGTCTGAGCATTCGTCATGATGGCTGTCAGCGGTTGGTTCAATTCGTGTGCAATCGAGGCGGCCAGCTCACCCAGTGTATTGACCCTGGAAACATGGTCCATTACCTGGCGCAAACGGTCGGCTTCTTCTTCAATTTTCCTCTGTTCGGTAATATCCAGCACTGTGCTTAATAAGGCCGGTTGACCCTCATCTTCCAGCCGCGTGCTGAGTGCTTCCAGCCATACTATTTTGCCGTCTCCCCGGTAACAGCGAAATGAGTACTGCATCTTGGTCAGTTCGCCTTCCAGTCTCTTTCTCATAACCTCATTGACCATGTTAGCATCTTCCGGGTGGACAAAAGACGCCAGAACGCATCCGGTTATTTCATCCCTCGGACGGCCCAGCATTGAAGCAAAAGCGGGATTAACATAACTGAAACGACCCTCCCGGAAAATAAAAATACCTGATAATGAATTTTCACTCAGCATGCGAAAACGGGCTTCACTTTCCTGAAGGGCCTTCTCGGTCCGTTTCCGGTCGGTAATATCGATACTGGCTGAGACCAGGTAGTCACAGTCTCCCAGTTTTACGACTTCTGCCTTCAGAAGGGCTGTATGCAACACCCCGGACTTCGAGATAAGGCTCATTTCTACGCCGGTAGCCCGTCCCTTCTCCAGCATCTCTTTGCCGACCCTGTCAGCTTCATGTTCGTCTTTCCAGTTAAGCTCGCTGCTCCGTCGCCCGATTACTTCATCCCTCTGCATTTCACCCGTATCCAGGAAACTCTTGTTCACCTCGATGAATCTCCTGTCCGTTACTGTGGTGATAGAAAGCGGAATAGGAATCGCATCGAAGAGCCTGGTAAATTTATCTTCGGAATAACGCAGGGCTTCTTCCAGCCTCTTGTTTTCACTGATATCATGCAGTGTAATCAGCCTTAACCCGGCTTTTCCTGGTCTCCTGATCACCCCGGTGAAAACTTCAGCCCAACAGTTTCTCCCGTCTTTCCTTTTCACTTGACATTCAAACCTGCCTTTTTCCGGGATACAGTCACGCCATTCAACCTGCATCTTCTGAAATGTATCGCTGAACAAATAATAAGGCGTTTGTCCGGCTATTTCGTCAAGTGTATACCCGGTAAAAGTTGCAAAAGCAGGATTCACATATTGGATCTCAAAGTCCGTTCCGGTTATTATAACGGGTAATTGCATGTGCTCCCATGCTTCGCTGTAAAAGCTGCTGTGTGTACGGATAGTCCTATTACCGTTGTCCTCTTTAGTCTTGATTAGGTCGTTGTCCCTGGCGGTAAGAAGGGGTCTCTTTTGCCTACTTCGTATCATAGCCTGCCTCCCGGAACCTTTTCAATCTACCGGTAACCGGAGTTTGGACAATAATTTGTTTTATAAGAATAGTCATAGTTTATTCAGGCCCGCGGGACTTGTCAACCGTTCAGCTTGTTTTCCTTCGCTTCTACGCCTCCTTTTGCTGTAAGTCGGCAGCCGTTGCTTTACACCTGCCAACCAAATCTTAAGATAACCTTGACAAATAAATTAATACCAATGTAACATTAACAATTAACTTAAGTATTACTGGGATGAACTGGTAGGATGCGCGGATTGGATTGTCATATCTATGGTCAGGAAGGCCGGTATGACTGATTTCCCTGAAGCGGTACCTTTTTTGTATAAGGAGATAAATGCCTCTCGCCAGACTTGCTATCAAGCAACCGATCTTTATTACCATGATTCTGCTGGCTATTACTCTGGTTGGCGTTCTGTCATATCTCAGTATGGGAGTGGAGCTATATCCCAACATATCTGCTCCCGTGGTTATGGTCAGTGTTTCTTTTCCCGGGGCCAGCCCCCAGGACGTGGAAACACTGGTTACCAAACCCCTGGAACGGCAGCTTGCCACGGTCAGCGGGGTAGATACCATCTCCTCTACCTCCAACCTGGGAAGCTCCAGGGTTATGATCTCTTTCGTTACAGGATATGACCTTCAACAGGGTGCGCAGCAGGTCCGCGAGCGGCTGGACTCCGTTGAGAGACTCCTGCCGAGTGGAACGGGCTCACCTACCCTGAACCGCATGGACCCCAGCCAGATGCCGTTTATGAGCGCCATCCTCAATGTCAGCGGAGACCCGTCACCTATTGAGTTGCAGCAGCTCATCGAGCAGGTTATCGAACCCAGGTTGACCCAGACTACCGGGATAGCCGCCGTCACTGTAAGGGGGTATCCCGTTCAAAATATCGAGGTGAATTTGATTGCCGGCAAACTGAAAGCCCTGCATGTTTCACCCTCCGAAGTGATATCGGCATTGAATGCCGAAAATGTTATTGTGCCTTCGGGGTCGCTTTCTGCTTCCGAGCAATATGTCTCTGTCCGTACTTCAGCCCAGTTCCAGACCCTGGATGAAATGGGGAAAATTGTTGTTGCCAGGAACAACAGCCGCAATATACTGCTTCAGGATGTGGCGACAATCAGTGCGGAAACGGAGGATGATACCTCGCTGATCCGTTATAACGGAGAGCGAGCGATGGTGGTGCAGTTGCAGATGGTATCCGGCGGCAATGTGGTTGAAACAGCCAAATTGACCAGGGAGAAACTGGACAGCCTCAGCCAGAGCTTCCCCAGCCTGCATTTTACCATCTTTTCGGATAACTCGACCTTTATTGAAGAGTCCAACAATGATGTCATGGTAACCCTGGTGATCGGTGCGGCGCTGGCCTGCCTTATCGTTTTCCTCTTCATCCGTAATGTACGCAATACCCTCATTACTATTGCCGGTCTGCCCATCATCATTCTGGGTACCTTTGCGGTTATCTCGCTCCTGGGCTATACCAGAAACATTATCACCCTGATGGCCCTTTCGATCTGTATCGGTCTGTTGATAGACGATGCCATAGTTGTACGTGAAAACATCTTCCGGCATATGGAAAAAGGAGCGGCTCCCAGGGAAGCCGCTGATAAAGGGACCTCCGAAATCGCCTTTGCAGTCATCGCCATTACCCTCACTGTAGTAGCCTTCTTTATCCCGGTTGCCTTCACAGGAGGCATGACGGGCACCATATTTAAGGAATTCGGCGTTACAGTGGCAGTAGCTGTTTTGATTTCCCTTTTTGAAGCCTTCACCTTCGCTCCTCTGCTGACGGCCTATTTTTCCAAACCGCTGAAAGTAGCTCACAAGGAGACCGGTACCAAACACGCCAACAGGTTTATTAACTTCTGGATTTCATTTTTACCCGCCATGAACCGGTCCTACAGGAGTATCCTGGCTTGGTCGCTGCGTTTCCGCTGGGTGGTTGTCGGCGTATCCCTTGCTCTGCTGGCAGTCAGCCTGCTGATACTCGGAGGTATGCCTATGGGGTTCTTTCCGGCTACCGATGCCGGGCAGATTTCAGTAGGAATCGGCCTCCAGCCGGGAACTTCACTTGAAAAGACCGATCGGGTAGCACGCGAGGTTGAACAGGCTATACTGGCCATGCCCGAGGTAGAATCCGTTTATGCCAGCATCGGCAGCAGCACTACTCCTTACCAGGGTTCCATGTCGGTCAATCTGAAAGAGGGGGTTGTAACCGATAATGTCATCAGCCGCCTGCGTACAGCCTTTCCCCAGTATGCGGGCCGTATCTTTTTCAGCAAGCCCAACCAGTTCCTGGGAGTCGGAGGAGGTATGATGGGTGGCGGAGTAAGCATGCGGGGACGCCCGGTACAGATCACGGTTCAGGGTCCTGTCTCTATGGAAAGCCTGGATGAAGTAGCGCAGGATATCATGACCAGGATCAGCACCATTCCCGGAGTCCGGGATGTGGGAACAAGCCTTCCGCCCCAGGTTCCTCAGTTGAATATTGAGGTAAACCGGCAGCGCTGCGCCGATGCCGGCGTCAGTGCTGCTACGGTAGGCTCGACGGTCTCAACACTTCTCCAGGGTTCTACAGCCACGCATATCGAATGGGAAGGCCAGAGGACGGATGTAATTGTAGCGCTCCAGGACGAAGATATTAAAGATCCCTCTTCCATCATGGATATGACCGTCAAGGGTACCGGCGGTACTGCCTACCCCTTGAGCCGTCTGGTCGATATCAGGAGTGGAACGGGCGCTACCGAGTTGACGCGTGAAAACCAGCAGGCACAGATACTGGTGGGTGCCAACCTTGAAGGAAGGACTTCGGGTGAGGTAACACCCGATATTGAAAAAGCCCTGGCGGACATGGAAGTACCTGCGGGTATTTCCTGGCAGTTTTCCGGAATGCAGGCCAATGCCGGGTCTGCCTATTCAACCATGATCATGGCTTTTCTGCTCGGTATGGTTTTCGTTTATATGATGCTGGCTTCTCAATTCGCCTCCTTTATTCATCCCTTTTCCGTTATGGTGGCGCTGCCGCTGGCCATTATCGGATCAGCCCTGGCAATATGGGTAACACACTCGGAACTGACGCTGATTTATATGATCGGTATGATCCTTATGATGGGCGTGGCTACCAAGAACTCTATCCTGCTGGTGGACTTTATTATTCGTTATCGCAGGGAAGGCCGGGGAAGGACCGAAGCTGTGCTGGAAGCAGGGCCAGTACGTCTTCGTCCTATCTTGATGACCAGTCTGGCTATCATCACAGGTATGCTTCCCACGGCATTCGCCATGGGGGCCGCCGGGGAATTTCGCGCTCCTATGGCAATTGCTGTTATCGGCGGTGTTTTTACCTCAACCCTTCTCAGCCTGGTGGTGGTACCCGTGGTCTATACCATCATCGACGATATTATGGAATTGGTCCTCAGGCTGTTCGGCGTGAGAAGGGTGTCAGTGCAGACCTCTCCATCTTATGAATTGAAGGATACAGGAATACAAAATGGCAACGGATTGACCGTTTCCAACGGTTTGAGCAGGCGTCCCAGCCGCTGGAAGTGGTGGAAACGTCAGGGTAAATGATTGAAAAAATGTATATGTCTCAGGGGGAAACCGATGCGAGTTAATTTGCTGGTACCGGCCTTTGTTCCGGTCATTATACTTATCATGGCAAGTCTGGTTGCCTGCACCAGTACCGTAAACTCGCCCCCGGCGCCATCTCAAGCCCAACCCGGATCACAGTCCGCTCCTGAAAACGCGCCTCCCGCAGGGCCGGGAGACGCCCGGGGAATGCCTGGGCAGCCTCCTTCCGGCGGCAATACAGGCGGCGGGCCGGGACTGTTAAACCAGCCTGCCTCAAGCAGCGTCTTTACGTCTTCAGATACCAATAAAACACTTGCCGGTGACGGTACAATCTCGGTATCCGGTTATGCCGACCTTTATTTCGGATCAGCCGGCCGCATAGAAAAAATCAATGTTAAACCCGGTCATAAAGTCGCCAAAGACACAGAGTTAGCCCGGCTGGACACAACATCGCTTGAAGCCAGCCTGTCTCAGGCCCAGGTTAGTTTGAATCAGGCCCGGCTGGCGCAGTCACAGGCCAGGGTAAACCTGGACCAGGCCCAGGTTTCGCAAATCCAGATGGATATAGCCCTGAGTCAGGCTTATCTGTCACAGATTCAGGCCCGTTCAGCCCTGGCTTCTGCTCAGTTCAACCTCGATAAAGTTTCCCGGGTCAGCGAAATAAAAGACCTTATGACTGATTTACAGCAGCATATCGCCGCCGCTGAAGTTAACAAAAAGATCATAAAAACGTCCGGGAGCAGTGCGGAGTTTAAGGCCCTGAACGAATACATATTAGAGATCGAGGAAGAGCTGGAAAAACAAAAAAGTAAACTGTCCGCACTGTTGAGCACCGCTGGATATTCGGGAGCCAATAGCCTGTCCTATGACGCTTTAGGACAGACCTACGATAGACTGACTGTTGAGGATGCCAGGTTGAAACAGTTGGCAGTGGAGGCGGCACAGAAATCCCTTGACCAGTGTGAAAGCTCAATAGAGCTGGCTAAAAAAAATGTTGAAAAAGCCCAGGATAGCCTGGTCCTCGCTCAGCAGACCTGCGATATGTCCGGTGATGGGATCGACCTCGCTCAGAAAAACCTGGAGGTGCTTCAGGTACAAATCGACCGGGCCGTCATTATCGCTCCGTTTGACGGCGTTATAGCGGCGGTGAACCATCAAGAAGGGGACTTTATATCTGCCCCGGCCCAGATGCAGAGTCCGGTCATATATCTGGTCGATCTCACTACACTGGAACTGGATATCAGCATCAATGAGCTGGATATCCCCGCTGTTGAAATCGGGCAAAAGGCCAGGATCAGTATAGATGCATATCCGGAGCTGGTGTTAGACGGGCATGTTTCCAATATCTCTCTTCTGCCGTCGACACAGGGAGGAATAGTCGATTATACCCTGACCATAACCTTCCCTGCTCCGGCTGATATAAATATTATGATCGGTATGCATGCCTCCGCCTCAATAGATATTGAGTAAGGCAGCAATATTAGTCCGGGTGTTTTATTACTTGATGCTTTATTTGTCCGCTGTTCCGTGAAGGTCCCTGCCGCATTTCGGACAGGCGCTGTTTTTCCTGGTCTGAAGAATATTCGTCGTCATGCCGCATTTCGGGCAGATTACAACCGAATACAGCCTCCGGTAGGCGGCATAGGCCCATAATGTGAAACCCAGGCAGGCAGCCAGGGATAACCAGAACTGGAAATTCATCCCGTATATCTTGTAGACCGGCACAAGTATCGCCAGCATTATCAGCACACCGAAACCTGCCGACCTTAAAACAGCATTCAACAGACTTCTTTCCTTCCCAAAGGTTATTTATCTGCCGGTATTGCCGGAGGATTACCCGTTTCCCGTCGCTTCAGCCTTCTCTTCCAGTGTATGGGCCTTTAGGTACTCCGGCGATATAAAAACGTGTATTTCCTGGAAGGGCTTTCCCACTTTCTGAAAATCGACATGGCGGTGTACCAGTCCTTTCGGATGATAGACCGCTGAAGCGGATTTCACGGTATGTTTTTCACCCTCTTCACCTAACCACATATCAAGCTCCGCATCAAACTCCCCCACCTTCAAAGGGTCTCCTCCCAGGAAGAGTGCCAGCATGTCATGGTCGTGTGAATAAAGATACTTGCCATATTTCGAGTTTGCCATTTTCGACCCTCTTTCAGTTCACTTCAGTTTACTTTATTATATCCCCGGTAATCCGGGAACGGCATATATATTAAAAACGCCATATATAAATATTTTTAGCACCTTCTGCCGGTTGTATAGCATTAACATATCAGTCCGTCATGCCGACGCCTCGTTACCCCTCCACCCAGGCCTTGAACAGCAGGCCGGCCCCCCTGTCATACTCCCGCAGAAAGGCTTCGGGATACTTTCTTCTCAGCTCTTCTATTTCCGCCCTTTCGACCTCTACCAGGAAACCGCTGGTCACTTCTCCGGGAGCATTCCTGGAAACCACTTTGTGAGGACAGATGGTGTTATTGGCCCCGCTTCTGTCCAGTTCACCCGGAGCTACAGGGTCATATCTGGCCCCGTGGTCCTGGTAGACCGCCCCGGGGATAATCCTCTCCGTTATATAGGCCCCTCCCAGCACAGCTCCCCTCTGATTGAAAACCCTGACGATATCACCCTGCGTGATTCCCCTCGCCAGGGCGTCGGAAGGATGCAGCCAGACCGGCTCGTATAGATAACCGTCCGGGCCCTTGAGCTTGCAGGTGGGAATCTCTCTCAGCCAGGATACATCGTCTAGTTGGGTATGTACTCTCCAGCGGGGATGATTGGATACCAGCAGCAGAGGATAGTCTCTTGCCCGGGGATGCTGCTGGCTTTCCTGGTGCGATTCACCCTGCGGGATCCAGTGCGGGACCGCAGGTCTCTCATCGTCCTCAGGAAAGTGCCGGGCCAGATTCTGAGCGTAAAACTCTATTTTACCCGAGGGAGTAGTCAGCGGATTTTCCTGCGGATTTGTATAAAAACCGTTCAGTCCGGCAGGCGCCTTCTCCCATCCCGGTTCGGTCGGGACCACGTAATATCCCCTTTTTAGCCACTCCTCGTGGCTGATATGCTCCTGTATTCCCGAAGTGTCAAAACCATGCCTGATCCATTCGGCTACCGTTTTACCTCCGCTGAACTCCTTCAACAGCCCCATTTTTTCAGCTATGGCGCAGACTATCTCGTAATCGCTTCTGGATTCACCCAGGGGCTCAAGGCATTTCCCCTCGGGAAAGACCGTTTGAAACTGCTGTCCCATGCTGTCGGCCCCGATGTCCTCCTCCTCCAGTTTGGTATTGGCGGGCAGGATGACATCTGCAAACAAACAGTCGTTTTCCATCCATGGATGCTGGGCCAGTACAAATTCGATTTTGGGACTTCTTATGGCTTCTATCATGCGGTTGCCCCCGTTCCAGCAGGTTACCCAGCACGGAGAGTCGGTCCACATCATATGGATTTCCCGGCACCCTTCGGCTGGATAGGTGCTTTGTACGAACTGGCTCTCTACAGGCTCTGTATGGGCGGTGGTGCGGCCGTACCAGTTTATCGGCGGGTTGAGAATAGCGTCAGGCAGCAGGGTCTTGGGAATTATCTGTTTCGGTACGCCGGACCTGGTATTCTGTCCCCTGTAGGCGGCCATCAGGCTGGGCGCGAAACATCTGCCAGGCAGACCGAAATTTGACATAATAAATTGATTTACCCCCGGTTTACCCACTCCCTGCATCGCCAGCAGAAGTACTTCCAGGCGTGCAGGCTCCGTTGAGTACGGACCTCGAATATATGAACCGCCGTTGCCGTGGGCGATGCTGGTCCTTCTCGAAGCCCATTCCCGGGCCAGTGCCTTTATTATTCTTGCCGGGACGCCTGTTATCGGTTCAGCCCATCGAGGGGTTTTGGCCTGGCCTTCCTCTCCACCCATGACATATTCTTTAAATATTTCAAAGCCGGTGGTGTGAGTTGCTATATAGTCTTTATCATAAGTCCCTTCACTGATCCAGGTATAAGCGATAGCCAGTTGCAGTGCCGCATCCGTGTTGGGCTTGACCGGGATCCATTTATCCGCGTGTACCGCCGCCCCGTAGTTCAAGTCCGGGCATACGTAGAGGCTCCTGATGCCCAGTTCGCTGAACCAGTAGCACAAGCGGCTCGCTGACTGATCGCTGAATCCCATCGGTGTGGTCTCCGGGTCGCAGCCCCAGAAAAGGATCATATCCGTATTCTCGGCTATATCTTTGACGCAGTTAGTCTGGGGCCACATCATGCCCGCCCACGGCTCCATACCCCAGACATGTTTCGCTCCCCAGTACCACCCTTCCCAGCTATCCGGGTTCCTGGCCTGTAGTGTGTAACCGCCCAAAAGCTCCATCAGTCGGGTATTGCATCCGTGGGGTGCGTGTACTATCTTGGTCTCACCGTGACCGTCAGCCTGGCACAGGACCGCGTACGGCCCGTATTCCGCCACTATCCTCCTGATCTCGCCGGTCACTATTTCCAGGGCTTCATCCCAGCCGATTCTTCTGAAGCGGCTTTTGCCCCTGTTTTGAGGGTTTCTCGGTCCGCCGGGATCCCAGTCTACCCTTTTCAGCGGATAAAGGACCCTGTTGGGTGATTGAACGCGTTTCTTGTATACCAGGCTGAAGGGCGGCAGGAGAGATTTCAATGCGGGAGTAAACTTCTTGCCCCGGGCTTCGATTACCCATGGATCAAGCTCCTTCTCCGTGTATTGGGAGTCGAAGTGCAGGGGCCGTATGCGGATTATCCTGCCGTCCTTGACGTCGACAACCCCGGGGTTGCTCCCGTTGCCGAAGGAGCAAAGCCCGAAACCCTTGATAAACGACTTTTCATCTGCCACTTTCAATCCCTCCCGGTGCTTTCGCCCTCTTTTCCTTTGAATCGGTATCTGATAAAACCGGGTATACTGCTGTAGCGCCAGGTAATCAAGTGTATATTTTTCAGTGTGTTTTTGAGTTCAATATACTGAAAAGCCATATATGAGACACTACACTACAGAATACTACCCCGCCGGTCTTCTGACAATATACGCTTTAGTTTTGTTTTGGGGTGGATTTTGATCTTTACACATTTTTGCAGTTGAGTCATAGTAGTAAATAAAGAATAAAGAAATTTTCGCACATGTTTAACCTGTAAAAAGGGTATCTTGAGAACAATTTTGGGGAGGATTGAAAGTGACGAAAACAACCGGCAAAGAAGCCCTGATGCAGATATTGGCTGGCGAAGGTATTGAATACGTCTTCGGTGTTCCCGGTGCCACCGAGGCGCATTTTTTGGACGCAGTACGGGAACACCCTGAGATCAGCTATATTCTCTGTCTGCATGAACTCACGGCGGCGGGAATGGCCGAGGGATATACCCGGGCCTGCGGCAAATTGGCCTGCCTCAACCTGCATACCAACACCGGGCTGGCTGCCGCTCTTCCGATGTTGTCCAATGCCTGTTCAGGCAACGTGCCTATGATTATCACAGTCGGCCAGCAGGATACACGGTTGCTGGCCGCGGAACCGGCCATGTCCGGTGATCTTGTAAAAATCGCCGCTCCCTTCGTAAAATGGGCAACCGAGGTCATCCATACCGAAGATATCCCCATGATAATGCGCCGCGCTTTCAAGGTGGCCAACCATCCACCCGGAGGACCGGTAATGGTCTCATTCCCTCTCGATGTCATGGCCGGCGCCTTTGATTTTGATTACACGCCCGGTCTTCAATTCTTCACCAGACTCCATCCGGACGACGATTCCATCAGAATAGCAGTGGACCTGCTCTCCCGTTCGCAGAACCCGGTCATTATAGTGGAAGATGGTATATCCAGGTGCCAGGCCCTGGCGGAGGTTGTCCGCCTGGCCGAAATTACTGGCGCCCGGGTATATCAGCCTTGGATGAGTGATGTCAATTTCCCCCGTGGACCACCCTCAATACCTGGGTGACCTGGACCTGAACAGCGAGAGTACCCGTGAAATACTTGAAAAAACAGATGTGCTGGTAGTGATCGGCGCCCGTTTTTTCCAGCAGGCCTTGTATTTTTCCCAACCCCTCCTTCCCCAAAGCACCAGGGTGATACATATCGACGATGATCCCTGGCAAATTGCCAAGAATTACCCTGTCGACTGTAACGTTGAAGGCGATATCAAGACAGCCCTGTCCGATCTTGCCGGCGCGTTTGAAAATAAAGCGACTGACTATGTAAAAACGGCTGTTGATTCCAGGATCAGGGCGATATCGCTTGAGAAACAGGCCATGGTCCGGGCATTCCATGACAAGATACTCGCGGAAAGAGACCATGTCCCGGCCTCCGGTACAAGACTGATGCAGGAAATCAGGGATACCCTCAAACCTGATACTTATATTGTCGATGATTGCTGGTCGTACTCCTCCACCCTGCGAATGGCATTGCCCTTGAATGATGCCTGTAGTTACCAGCGCTCCAGGGGCGGGGGCAGTATCGGAGGAGGTTTGCCCTGCGCACTGGGCGCAAAACTTGCCTTGCCACAGAGGCCTGTGGTCTGTATCAGCGGTGACGGAAGCGCCATGTGGGGAATCCAGAGCCTCTGGGTGGGAGCGCACTATAATATTCCTGTTACTTTCATCATCCTCTCCAATGGGGCCTACCGTCAGGTCCGCATAATGGAAACCAAAATCCTTGGTGAAAGGTATTCCGGACGTACTCTGGGCACGGAGTTGTTTCCACCCAGGAATGATTTTTGCAGGATCGCTGAAGGAATGGGACTGGTTGCCAGCAGAGTGGAAAGACCTGAACAGCTCAAGAAAATACTGAAACAGTCATTTGAATGCAACCGTCCAAACCTGGTGGAAGTTACAGTCGATGCATCTTTTTAAAGGTGCTACAAACGTAAATACAATTGAAGCAACCAGCACAAAGTATAAAAATTGTTGTCATACTAAAGGACCCCGGTATACCTTGATTCCTATCGGTAGCATAATATACAACGCAATATCCTGCACCATGGATCAAAGAGTACAATTCTGAACCTGAATTTCACGAATATTACACCTTTATGAGGCTGATTCCTGCTCATAAAACCACCGTTGGACACCAGGATTTTACTTGTTCTCCTCACGTCCAGCAAAGATGTGGAACGTGCTCAGTTTCATATCTCCTCTATCCGCGGATTAGCGGTTGTAAAAGCCCGCCGGTTGCTATTTTACATAATTTTACGTTTTGCCGCAGCTCAACTGTAGCCCGGTGTTCCCCTGACACTGATGGCGGAAAATATCGTCAATCGTACCAACGGCGAATGTAAGGTTGAGATTTTCTGAAGCGATTCGCTTGTTCTCATGTTCGAAGTTACCTCTATCATCCCCTTGAACACAAGCCGCGCCAGGAGTACGAGTCAAGACGTTGGAAGATTGGAAAGGCCTCATGGTTGTCACGCATATCGGGCGGGCTGATGTTGGGTGAAGCTGCTATGGCTGCCATTATAGGCTACATCGGAGGATGCATTATCACCTTCGGCATACCCACCGGCGAGCTTATTAAAGGCATTGTACCTTTTTTCATCGGCCTGATCGTATTCCTGGGGATTCTGATAGCCTTCCCTGAGATCACTCTCTGGCTTCCGAATATGATGAGAGGATAAAATCACAAAAAATAGCCTGGAGAGTTTTCATTATGCCCCCGGACCACATCAATTCTGCTTGGAGGAGTTTCCCTGCTTAAGCCTTAATCCCCAGTTTGCCCGTAAGAAGCTCCCGTATTGTTTTGGGATTGGCTTTCCCGCCTGAAACTTGCATTACCTGCCCTATTAGAAAACCCATTGCTTTTCCCTGGCCGTTTTTATAATCGGACACAGCCGCCGGCTGTGCGCTTATTACCTTATCAACCAGGGTCTCAAGCGCTGTGGTGTCCGATATCTGCCGGATCCCAAGGGCGCTTACAATTTCTTCAGGAGACTTGCCATCTTCAAACAAACGAACAAGCACCTCACGCGCCGCGTTGGCATTGATCTTATCCTGTGCAAGCATCTTCAGAAGCGCACCCAGCCGTACGGGAGTTACCCTTGTATTGCTCAATTCCTGCCGCCGTTCTTTTACAGCCGGGATGAGTTGCGTGGTCAACCAGTGTATGGCTGTGCGCGGAATGATGTCCTGTCCTGCCAGTGCCTCGAAATAGCTTGCCATCTCCGGATCGCTGCTTAAAAAAACCGCCTCGTCCCTCGCAAGATCATACTGTCTGGTAAATCTTTCAGCCTTTGCGGCAGGCATTTCCGGAAGACGCGAACACATTTTTTGAATCCAGTCCGGCGATAGCTCAATAACAGGAACCGATGGATCGGGAACGCAGGGACCTTCAAATTTTTCGCGCATAGGCGTTGTGACCTTTTTATCCGGGTCCCATAGACGGGTATGCAATGTTACTGCTTCCCCTGCCTGAACAGCCGCGCCCTGGCGGTTTATCTCATAAGCTATGGCGTCACCAACATGACGCACGGAATTCATGTTTTTAACTTCCACCTTGGTATTCATCTGGTTAGTCCCGGGGGGACGTATAGAAATATTTGCGTCAACACGCATCGTACCGTTTTCCATACTGCACTCTGATGAGCCTGCGTAACGGACCTGTGTGCGCAGCGCCTTTAGAAATTCCATCGCTTCATTGGGCGTGCGAAAGTCCGGTTCCGTTACTATTTCTACCAGCGGTGCTCCGGCCCGGTTGAAATCAACCAGGCTTATCGGCAGGCGCCCTTCCATTTCATGTACCAGTTTTGCCACGTCCTCTTCCATATGTATATGATGAATACGCAGTTTTTTAGGCCGGCCGCTTTCATCTGTTATTTCGATGCCGCCCCCGCGAGAAAGAGGCAGATGGGCCTGTGACAGTTGGTAACCCTTTGGCAGGTCCGGGTAATAGTACACTTTCTGGTCGAAAGCGCTCATAGGTTGAAGCTCAGCGCCCAGTCCCAGGCATAATAATGCGGCTTTTTCAAGTGCCTCCTGGCTGAACCGCGGAATAGCGCCCGGGAACCACAGGCAGATAGGACAGGTATTGACGTTAGGTTCGTCACCTGGGCGGTTAGGACAATCACAG
This sequence comes from Dehalococcoidales bacterium, assembly GCA_016926695.1. The sequence goes on from JAFGOB010000066.1 coordinate 64,444, forward strand.
AACATCTTGGTTGCGCAATTAAGTTCAACATGTATTTCCAGCCCTATGACTGCTTCGAATTCCATGTTATATTTCTCCTTTGCGCAAACTAGCTAGATATTCGCCCGCGCATAGCAGCCGGGCATCGCTGAGTCTCGGCCCTGCCAGTTGAAAACCTGAACGGCCCTCACCTGGAAAGGACGGCATATATAACACAGGTTGTCCGGTTACATTGGAAAAGGCCATTGTGGTAAACTGCTTATAAAGGTCGGATAGCAGCATGGGCTGGCTTTCTGCGGCGCAGCTAATCGCCGGTAATATCAGAAAGTCCGTCTGCGAAGTAAGCTTTTTCATCTCATCGATCAAGCGCCTGCGTATACGGCATGCGTCTTCATACGCCTTGTAACTTTCAAACTGATAAAAAGCTCCCTGAAACAAATAGCTCTTTATCAACGGGCCGAAATACGCTCCGCGCGAAAGCAGGTACATATCATTCCAGTTCTTTGCTCCCGGTACACGCTGGCCGTAGCGGACAGAATCATAACGCCCTGCACAGGATGAGGCCTCCACCGAGCCGACTATCCTGTGAACAAGGGTAAACAAATCAAACTCCGGCATTGACATTTCCCGGACGGTAAAGCCTGCCCTCTTCAATTCTTCAACAGAAGAGAGAAACATTTTCTCCTGCCACGCCGGCAAGTTGCTATACGCTTCTGAGATGACTCCGACCGTCATTCTTTGTGATTGAAAATTCTGGGCAGAAAAGTCAGGCATCTCTTCATCCGGAAGTGAAAAATCCAAGTCGTCCTTTCCTGCAATAGCCTCCATTATTTTGCGGATGTTTTTCAGCTCCCCGGAAAGCACCCCGCAGCATTCCATTGAGGGGATCAGTCCGACAAGACCGAAACGGGAAACTAATCCGAAACTGGGTTTGAAACCGTATATTCCCGCATTACATGCCGCCAGACGGCTCTCGCCTGTAAAGTCCATCACCATCTCGGCATCGGCTTGTTGTTGTCGAAGCGCCTCTCCTGCCTTGCTGTCCTTCAGTCCGAAACCGAATTCACTCATCCTGGTTGAGCCGCACAGAGATGCCCCGCCTTGGCGTAACCTCTGTACTATGGTCGCATCTTCCAGCGCAGAATAATTTGCCAGTGCCCTGGATCCGGCGTCTGTCGGCCAGCCAGCTACCGAGATATTGGGTTGAATGGCGATTTTCAGTCCCTTTAGGCCAACTTCTCCGCCTGCGGAGTCTTCGTTATTGCGATAGAAAAATATTGAATCCATGAAGATGTCTCCATTTCATTCCAGGATGCTGGATACTTTAAAATAGTCTCCTTTTGCTGACGGCGCGTTCTTTAGCACCTGGCCTGTTTGCGAGAATACGGATCTTTTGCCCTCGGTCCCCGGCCGCGTGTGGTTGGTGAGAGGCACCACAGAGTAAGCCGGTTTTCCCGACCCTGCTTCCTGTGTTGCAAGCGCTGCCAGCTCTTCAGCCTGTTTCAGGGTGTTTTCTATCAATGCCCTCTCCTGGCTGGTTATACCGATACGAGAGACCCATGACAGATGGTCTATCCTGTTTTTTTTTCGGCCGTTCCGGGTAATACTTCTTGACTTTCCATGTTCAAAAGTCCCAGTTCAGCCAGTTGTTCACGCTTCACCCTGGATGGAGCCCCGGTCATAGGACAGGCCGCACTGCGGTTTTTGGGAAATGCCATCACTTCACGGATAGAAGGCGTCTGTAGAATCATCGATACTGTACGGTCCATCCCCAGCGCCAGCCCGCCGTGCGGCGGTGCTCCAAAATCGAAAGCCCGCAGGAAAAAACCGAACTTTTCCTTCGTTTCTTCTTCCGTCAATCCCAGCGCTGCAAATATTTTACGCTGTACATCGCGTTCATTGATGCGGATGCTTCCTCCGCCCAGCTCCTCTCCATTTACCACCAGGTCGTAAGACCTGGAGCGCAGCGTCAGAAGCTCTTCAATATTCCCTGGATCAAAATCGGTACGGTCCGGCGCTGTAAATGGATGGTGAGTGGAGGTTATTCCTCCACCCTCTGTGACCTCAAATAGTGGAAACTCCGTGATCCAGACCGGGCAAAAGCTCCTGGAAGGAACCAATCCAAGCCGGTTCGCCAGGTGCAGGCGCAACTGTCCCAGGGCTGATGTGACAACTGAATATGAGGGGTCGGCAATCATGATCAGTACATCACCGTCGGCCGTATCGAACCTCCTGCGCAGCTCTTCCAATTCCTGCTTGCTGAAAAACTGGACGATATTGGATTCGAATTTACCGCCTTCAGCACGCATCCAGGTCATGCCTTTGGCCCCGAAAGACGGTACGACTTCTTTGGCATATTCATTTTGCAGTACATTCTTGCTTAAATTATCGGACTGGCCTTTTATGTTGATTCCCTTGATGCAGCCGCCGCGCTGGAGAATCTGGCGAAAGATTGAGTAGCTGGTTTGAGAAAATACATCCGTTACATCAACAAAATACAGTCCAAACCGCAGATCGGGACGGTCGGAGCCGGTCTTGTCCATGGCCTCCGCATAAGTCATGCGGGCAAATGGCCGGGTAATAGTGACTCCTCCTGCGGCAAACATCTTTACGGTAAGCTCCTCCATTAGATCAAAGATAAATTCCTCATCAATAAAAGATGCTTCAATGTCAAGCTGGGTGAATTCCGGCTGCCGGTTGGGACGTAAATCTTCATCCCGGAAGCAGCGCGCCATCTGATAATAGCGTTCCATGCCGCCGATCATGAGCAGTTGTTTGAAGATCTGCGGAGATTGCGGCAGGGCGTAAAACCGCTGTTGATGCAACCGGCTGGGCACCAGGTAATCACGCGCCCCTTCAGGGGTACTCATTATCAGGTCCGGCGTTTCGATCTCCAGGAAATCCCGTGAATCTAGATACTGGCGTATGCATTGATATATTCGGTGCCTGGCTATTAGATTGTCTCTCATCGAAGACCGGCGGATATCAAGATAACGGTACTGAAGTCGCAGCTCTTCGTCTACTTCTCCGGTCCCTACAGACGGTGCACCGGCAACCATGGCCTTGTCTGAAACGGAGAAAGGAAGCGAGTCAGACTCGGAAAGCACATTCAGTTCATCGACCATGACTTCAATACTGCCTGTTTCGATATTGGGGTTTTCCGTGCCCTCGATACGCCTTTTCACTTCACCCCTTATCGCTATGCAGTATTCCGCACGCAGCTCTGACGCTTTCTGGCATACTTCCGCCGGAGATGATTCCGGATTAAGCACTATTTGAATTATACCGCTGCGGTCGCGCAAATGGATAAACAACAGTCCTCCGTGATCCCTTAAAGCATCTACCCATCCGGCCAGAAGCACCCTCCGTCCGGCATCATCCTCAGTCAATTGCCCGCAAAAAACGCGCTGAGAAAAATTCATGAAAAAGCCCTCTCCGTTTGAATTATCTATGGACAACTTTTTATGCCCGGAATACAAATGAAAACACCCGGTCTTCAGACAGGGATCCCCCCTAAAGAAGTCCTCTCGATCAGCCTAATTATACACCGCTACCCTGTAGCAGACAAGCTATAGTCACCTCACATTACTGTCCCCGTTTATACCTGATTTGCATCTTATCCAGCCAAGCACAAAGGTTAAAATCAGGCCTGCCAAACAGGCCCCGCAAATTACCAGAAACCCGGCACGAAAAGCACCGGTAGTGTCTTTCATCGCTCCCAGTAAAAAGGTGGCGCTGAATCCCCCCAGGTTGGCAAAGAAATTGCTGAACCCGCTGGAAATACCGGCTTTCTTCACCCCCAGAATCTCCACGGGAATGGAAAATAGCGGCCCGAAATACATCTGTAAAAATATGGCGTTGATGAAAACCAGGGCGATCACCACAGCTATGTTCGTTGCGGTTATCAAAATTCCTGTTGAAACACACAATACGCCCAGAGAAACAGCTATAACGATTATGGGATTATTAAGCCTGTCCGAGACATATCCTCCCAGGATATTGGACGGGGCCATCAGTACCGCCTGGACTGCTGCAATCACTCCGGCCGTTTGCAGGGACAGCCCCTTTTCCTCTATCAATAGACTGGGCAGCCAGTAGGTTATCCCCATCATGACCGCCAGTCTGATAAACTGTATGCCGCCGCACACCCACATCACCCTGTAGCGGAAAAGCTTGAAAGACTCCAGCAGCCCCTCCTTCTTTTGTGAAGAAGATAGCGGAGAGTCCTTACCAAACCTTAGCAGGAAAAATATGGCCAGTAGACCTGCCGAGGCAAAACCGATAAAGGCTACACGCCAGCCGTACTCATTTACCACCAGCGGACCCGCCAGGTTGAAAACAAGACTGCCGGTTGCACCGCCCACCAGGTAAAGACCTGTGGCGGTAGCCCTCCGGTTGGCGGGAAACCAGCCGGTTACCAGCGACATTCCGGGTACAAAAAGAAGTGCACGGAAAAACCCTGAAAGGACCTGGTTGCCCAGTGCCTGCCAGTAGTTGTCTACCAGTCCGAATGTCAAAGACAGCACGGTGGCGCCGAAAATACCGATGATAAACAGTCTCTTGGGGCTGAACCGGTCGGCCAGGTATCCTGCCGGTATCTGCATGAAAGCGTATACCAGAGTAGTAGCCGCTGCCAGTGTTCCTCCCTGGGTAAAAGAAAGGCCCAGGTCCTGCCGGATCATGGGCAGGAGAAGGGCTATACCGCCCATTGAAAGGGCCTGGAAACTCTGGCAAAGGACTGTCAGGGATACTGTTGTAATCCTGTCCTTTTTGGCGGCCGGACCTGTCACAGCGGTATTCATTAGTCTATGATGTTATTCTACGCTTCCCGGCCATCGGCTGCAATCGGTCACGCATTGACCCTTACCGCGATTTTTTATGAAAGTTCAGGCGTTACAGTCGCCATACAGGCACAACAAGCTTCTTCCTTTCGTAAAAGTTTGCCCCGTGACCTTTTGTCGACACGAAGGAAGACGGGAGATGGATTTTCATTGGTCTTTCCTCGCCCCTTGCGGGAAAAGACTAAGGGGGCATTTGGAAAAAACCCCTAATCACAAACCGGTTTGAAAGAACATAAATTATGTTGTAGAATACCTGCAACTACATATAGCTGGTCAAAGATCAATTTCATAAAATCGGTTGTTACCGGAGGAAAAATGAGATGACGCAGATCGGAAAGAAAACCCTGAGATCGCGTAGCATGCTAAGCATGCTCAGTATGCTTACTTTGGTTTTATTACTTTTTGGAATGACCTTTGCCTTTCCTGCTGCGGTTAATGCTGATGATGGTGAAGGTTCGATAACGGTGGATGGCGGTAAAATCATATTGGAGGAATCTGTTTCAACAGGTCTGTCACAGGCTGTTACCCCTGGTTATCATGTTCCAGGCAGTAATACCATTTTTGAGCAGCCGCTGAGATCGCGGGAGGAACATCACCTCATCGGCTGGAACAGTGATGCAGCATCAGAACTTTTAAGTTCTGATGATTTTTGGGGCCTGACTAAAACTATTAGCGGCATTTACTGGTACGGGATTAACTTGGTTATAATCGATAGTGAGAACTTTGTAGCGGGAGATCCGTCCGGATTGGAATTTGAAATTAAATTCTATCAGGACGATGGCGGCTCTCCCGGTACTGAAGTAGTCAGCTTTTCCGGTATTACCCCTTCAATTGAAGTTTTATATATTTTTGATCCTGCCTTCCTTAATATACCTGTATACCGCTTTGACGTACCCGGTCTGGCCGTACCTGAAATGATGGGAAGGGGTTGGGTATCTATTCAATGCACCGCTACTTCTGATGAAAGTGTATTTTTTTGGCTTGATTCGACCAGCGGGAATGAAAATGCCCTCCAGTATGAATATGTCGATGGGAAATATAGCCAGGAAGATGAAGAAGAACCCGGAAACCTCGCCTATGGACTGACCGCTTCCAGCAGCCTGGCAGTAGGCGGTGAAATCAGGCCTGTGAACGGGGCTGGAATTGCGGCCCTCATTGCCGGTCTGGGATTCGTCCTCGTACTGGTCGTCTGCAAAATCATGAAAATCGCCGGCAGGCACAGGATTAATCCCTGATTTTCCCACTATAGTTGACTTTCCATCACAACCGGCAGAACTGTCCTTAACTCCACGCTTTAGCAGGCTGCTCTGTACACATGAAATAACCCCGTGTTTCAGGTGCCTGACATGTCTTTCCCGGATGCTTCTTTTCTTCACTCCGCTTAAGGCCTGTTATACTTCTAAAATCCCGATTGTTATATCCGGATCTTTCCGTTTTTAACTCAACTGCAAGAGACACCATGTTCTTTACATAATTTTTCGCAAATCACACACACCCTCTGTTGAGACAAGGTCAATATTCAGTTTTGACAGCAGTTACCCAAATAGCTATAATCACACATAACTATAAGGGGTGGTTGAACTGGCACAGGATACACATAGCACCGCTCAAAGCTCGGATTTTACCGTCGGTACACCCATGCCGTCAGGTAACCCCGGCAGCGAATGGATTTACAGCTACTGTACCGGCTGCGTACAGGCTGATTGTTCCTTGAAGGTCTATCTCAGGGACGGGAAGGTCCGGTACATTGAAGGGAACCCCGAAAGCCCTTTAAACAGGGGGAAAGTCTGTTTGAGAGCTTTCTCCAGCATTATGGGCCTCTACAATCCCTATCGTGTCAGGGCTCCCATGAAGCGTACCAATCCTCGCAAAGGCGTGGATATCGACCCCGGATGGGTGGAGATAAGCTGGGAAGAAGCCCTGGATACAGTCGCCGCCCGCCTGCGCAGGATCCGTGAAACAGACCCCCGTAAACTGGCTGTCTGGTGGGGGTTCGGTGCGCCTGAAGGAGCTATTATTTCTGCCAGGGGCTCGGACAGACCGGGGGCCGAAGAGAATATCTTCACCAGTGCTTTCGGTACGCCCAATATGATTTTTTCGCGCCCTCTTTGCTCCATCCACTACGCCTGTAACCTCGTTCAAGGCCAGTCGCCGGAGGCTACTTCCGACCTCCAGCACTGCCGTTACCTCATCGCTCCGGGCCGTACACTGGGTCCGAATGTTGCCACGGCACACGGAAGCCGCAGGTTTATCGACGCCATAGACCGCGGCATGAAGCTGGTGGTGATAGACCCGCGCTTTTCACCCGAGGCCTCGAAGGCCTACCGCTGGCTGCCTGTCAGGCCGGGCGCCGACCTGGCCTTCGCCCTGTCCATGATATACCTGATATTCTATGAGATAAAAAAATTTGATGAAGACTCAGTGAAAAAAAGGACCAACGGGCCGTACCTGATCGGACCGGACGGGTATTATTTAAGGGATTCTTCTACCGCCAAACCGTTAATCTGGGACCCCGTGGACAACCGTGCCAGGACCTTCGATGATCCGTCTATCAGGGACTACGCACTTGAAGGGTGCTTCACGGCAGCAGGCGCGACGGCGATACCCGCCCTCCAGATTGTTAAAGACCAGGTACGCGAATATACACCCGAGTGGGCTGAGAATATCACCACCATACCGGCCGCTAAAATACGCCAGGTGACCCGCGAATTTGTCGAACATGCCTGCATCGGACAAACAATTACTATTGAAGGGGTTGAGTTTCCTTTCCGTCCCGCCCATTTCGCCGGCTCGGGCCGTGGAGCCATGTCTCACAAAAACGGAACATACTTCGATCTGGCCGGCAAGATTATAAACCTTCTGGTAGGCAGTCTGGAAGTACCGGGAGGGCTCACCGGCAACCGCGGACACGGCCCACAGATACTGAAACCTGACGCCGACGGCACCGTTACAGCCATCGGGGAATCGGTAGGCGTGCCTTTTAAATACCCGCCGGATCATGCCGGCGGCTTTGAGTTTTATCCCCATGCTCATGCCCTCCCTCATATTTTGGCCAGAACGTTGCTGGACAGGGAAAAGTACCACCTTCCCTACGATCTTGAAGCCATGCTATTCTGCGGGTCCAATCCCGTGCGCGCCACCAGCGACCGCGAGCTTATGATCGAGGCTTTCAGGCACGTGCCTTTTATCGCCTCGTTCGCTCTTAACTTCGATGAGACCGCCATGCTGTCCGATATCCTTCTCCCCGAACACCATTTCCTTGAGCGTAAATACGCCCGGTTCTACGGTATGCCCATGATATCCCACCAGAATCTGGACGACAGCATACGCGGTCTTACCGCCGCCTTCGGACGCAATCCCGTCAGGCCGCTTTATAATACCAGGCTCATGGACGACGTCTTGATTGACATTGCAGACCGTGCCGGTTTCCTTAGAGGTCCGGGCGGTCTGAACGACCTGATGAATGCGGGCTTCCACCTGGAAGGGAAAAACAGGCTGGAGACCGGGAAAAAGTATACCATGGACCACGTCTTTGATAAACGGATCAAACAGGCCTTCGGAGAAAAGTACTCCTTTGATTTCCTGCTTCAGCACGGTGTTATTTACAAATACGAAAATTCGGGTAAACGCGGTTACAATTTCTTCTACTGGCCGGGAAACACCACCCGCTTCCCTGTGTATTTTACCAGACTGAAAGAGTCAGGCGACAGGATGAGGGCCAACCTCAGGAACAACAACCTGAGTTTTCCGGCGCTGGAGGACGAGGAGGACTATTTCAGGTATTTCCAGCCTGTTCCACAATGGGTAGAGCAGCCCGGACAGGGCGCCGGCCCGGAATATGACATGTGGGCCTGCAACTGGAAGACCAACTTCATGTCTTTTGGAAACGGCAGCACCCAGGAAAATGCCTGGCTGTCCGAAATACGCCTGAACGATCCCTATGAGCTCTTTATCTGGATCAATACCGCCACAGCCGGACGAAAGGGCCTCAGGGATGCACAGAGTGTATGTGTAGAATCTCCCTGGGGTATAACCAGGGGGAAACTGAAATTAACGGAGCTTATCCATCCCGAGGTCCTGGGCATTCCGGCCTGCTACGGCAGCAGGACTCCCCTGATGTGCCCCTACGCGCAGGAGGGACCTCACTTCAATTCACTTATCTCCGGAGAACCGAATACCCAGATCGACCCCGTACACGGGGGCGTCAATATCGGTCCGCGAGTCAGGTTATATCCTGATCCTGAGAGAGGTACGGCTGATGGTTAGATACGGCATGGTTATTGACCTTAAAAGGTGTATCGGCTGCGATACCTGTACCCTGGCCTGCAAGTCCGCTAATGCTACTCAGAGAGGCGTTCTCTGGAACCGCGTTTTGAAATATGAGACGGGTAAATATCCTGATGCTAAACTCTCTTTCATGCCGGTGACCTGTATGCACTGTGAGGAACCTGCCTGTGAGCAGGTATGCCCTTCGGGAGCGACCCTCAAGCGTGCTGACGGTATCGTGTCGATTAACAGCGATAAATGCATCGGATGCCGCTATTGCATGATAGCCTGCCCTTACACCGCAAGATACTATTTTGACAGGGTACGCAGCTTCTATCCTCAACATGAGACCCCGTTTGAAAAAGACTACCGGAATAAACACAGGCCGGGATCGGTCCAGAAATGCGACTTCTGCCTGGAAAGAGTCGAGCAGGGACTGGATCCGGCCTGCGTGGCGGCCTGTCCGACCGATGCCCGTGTTTTCGGCGACCTGGATGATCCCGCCAGCCGGATCTCCCTGCTGATAGGATCAAAAAAGGGCTTTGTGCTCAGTCCGGAGATGAATACCCGTCCTTCTGTATATTACTTGCCGGGAGATTGAGGTGAAATAATGTCGCTCATTCGAAGAGAAAATACACAGAAAGAGTGGGGCGGGAAGATAGCTGCTTATCTGTTCCTGGCGGGAGCGGGGGCGGGGGCGTACCTGGTTGCTTTCATTGCGGTACTGGTCAGACCGGGACTTTCATCACTCGTCGTGACCGCGGTATTGCTGAGTTTTTTCCTGTTAATCGCGGGTACCGCCTTCCTGGTTTTCGACCTCGGCAAAAAGTCCCTTGCCTTCCTGGCCTTTTCCCGGCCCTCTCGTTCCTGGATCTCGCGCGGGACCATCATTATAACAGCCTTTCTTCTTCTTGATTTTGTTTATATTGTGACGGGAGTCTGGCCCGCTGCCGGGCACGATCTGGCTTCGGTCCCGTTGCTTGTCCTGGGTTCTTTAACAGCAGCGGCAGCCCTGCTGGTCCTCACCTATACCGGGATGGTACTGGGGGCAGCTAGACCGGTAGAATTCTGGAATCCAGGTTTCCTGGTCGTTTTGTTCCTGGTATCGGGAATTTCATCAGGTATAGCCGGCACTGTTCTCTGCCTTTCTGTATACGGCCTTTTCCCCGGACGGGAAACGGAAAACACCCTTGAGTTCCTGGCAGCCTGCGGCGCGGCGGCTCTTGCACTGGAAGCCGCCGTCTTGGGCCTTTACCTTTTTTCCATGTCCCGCCGTGCGCCGTCCAGTGCCTCTGTCCTCATCGTCACCGGCGGAAGCCTCAGCCGTATGTTTTGGGGCGCTGTCGTTGCCAGTTTGCTGATTAACCTGGCCTTTGATTGCTGTGTCGCATGTTCTTATAGCGCCAGCGCGTTACATCTGCCGGTACCTGCTATCGCAGTCAGCCTGCTGGGACTGCTGAGCGGGTTCATGCTGAGATACATCATCGTCGCCGGCGGAGTAGCCGCACCTGTTAATATCGGTGGCAGGCTTGTTCCGGCGCCCCGGGTAACGATATCCTGAAACCCTCTCCCGGCTCCTTTCTCCGTGCCAGCGCGGTCATTTCCACTGAAAAGGCGCCGGCCATATCGCGGGCTCAAATCACGTATTCACTGTACCCGTCTTGCGGTATAGCGTAACGTACTCGCCCTCATTGAGGGCATCGAAACCTGACTTCAATACGGCGACATAGGGACTTTGTACCGCCTTTTCGCCATTGATGGTTTCAATGATGATCCGGCGAAGGGGCTGGAACTGCCTGGTAAGCAGATGCCGCAGAAAACCAAGATATTCCGGCAGATGCCCGTCCTCCGCTGTCACATTGATATGCAAAGTACGTCCGTTGCGCTGTGATATAACCACCAGCCGGCTGCCGTGATAGACCAGGTGATTGCCTTCAATGCGTTTGGGCAGCTCATGCTTGATTTCTTCTATCTGAACTCCGCATAACGAGGCCGGATCGCAGGCGTTCAGCCAGTATATCCTCTCGGATAGCCTGCTTTGCAGCACCTGCAATGCCTGGGGAGACATGAACTGCGGTCCAGGAATATCACGGAAAAAATAACCGGAAAGTACCTCTCCCGATAGCTCCATCAACCTCAGCGCCCGGAATATCTTTCCCCAGCGGAAGAGCACTGATTCCCTTTCCAGTAGCTCGCGGAAAAGGATGCCGTATCGGTCCAGCAGTATCCTCACACGGTCTTTCATCCTCTCTTCCGACTCAAGAAGGTCGTCGGCAGGCTGGGAGGGAGGAAGCAGGAACCAGTTGCCCGCGAAGGGCAGTGTGGATTTCCACATCGAGAAGCTTATCCTTCCGGAATGGCGTCCGCTGTAGCGGCTGTGCGGCCTTGACGGCCGTACTATCTCGGGCGCTTTAAAGTTGTTCATGATCCCCTTGCGCAGGGCTGCATAGCTGTCGTTGCTGATCCGCCCACGCCATACCCCTTCCCACAGACGGTCCGACAGCTCGTCGGGACGGTAGCCCGTAACCGTTAAAAGGTTGGAAAAATTGTATCGTCCCATGGCATCGGGGAAAATGCCGGCCTGCTTCCGGGCAGGGTCCGGAGGGATATCCTCCCCGGCCTGGCCTGCGATATCATCCTTCAGCAATGGCAGTTCTGCCTCAAAACAGAAAGCCGCCGTGCGCTTTTCGCCTCCAACCCACCTCAGATCGCCTTCCTGCATAACCGTGTCCAGCCAGTTGCCGGAATAGGAGCTGAGCCTGGCGGGTAAGATCTCCGATTCCCATAGCTCCGTCGCTTCCGGTAAACAGCGCACTTGTTCAAGCAGGTGGAACAGCCTGTCCACATCTCCGCCTTCCTCGCCGATACCCTGGTATTGGGCCAGAAATTGAGGCAGCAGCTTGATATCTTTCGCCTCGATAGCCGGCACGGCTGCGCGACGCGCCATACGCAACAAGATTTCGTAATTTTCACTGTCGCAGACCTGTTCTCCGCCGGCTCCTGTTACCAGTTGTCCCGTGATCGCCTTTTGAGATTCGACCAGGTCCTCCAGCACCAGTATCAGGTCGGCCAGACTGATCCCCAGTGTATTGCTGATGGAGGTGAACCCGATGGGACCGTAGAACTGAAGCCATTCACCCAGGATCGTAACAAACATCTCATCGCTGTCGCCGTCTTGAATTGCCGTGGTACCCCTGTCGTAAGACGGTACTTCGCTATCAGGCATCAGAGGCTGAGTTATGATGTCGGTATTGCTGTAAAGGCCATAGCTTATCCTGGGCAGGTCCTCGATGGCTGCGATAAGCGGCTCTGAGGCTTCCGGAGGCAGTATCCTGGTCAGCCTGCCGGAGACGGATTCCAGCGTCTTCTCTTTGCTTATGCCGTGGTCGCGATATATCGCCCGCAGCAGGTCTTCCCACTCCGCAGCCGGAATAAGCAGCCTTTCTTTGACCCAGTCCACCAGCTCGCGTGGATCTTCAGGTGAGTAGCCGGGGGCCAGGCGGCGGCGTTTCCGCTCAAATTGCTCCACCAGTTCCCGGTTGACCGTGGGACGAATGCTCGGAGTAAAAACAACATGCTGTAGCAGGTCATCGCGCAGCCTTGAGGCAGTGCCGGCCGCAGGCTCGTCTCCCATGTACATGTAATCATTGGTCTGACGCCAGACGATGTGCTGCGCCATCGGACTCATGGCGGCGGTGTGCGCCTCGGACCAGTGGATCACTCCCGATTCCAGCTCGGCCAGTACCTGCTTGAGACTAACCAGATCGAATTCATCCGCCAGACAGCTTCGCCAGGCCTCCAGCAGGATCGGAAAGTCCTCGTACCCGCTAACGGCGTTCAGCAGTTTCTGGGACCTCAACCGGTTCATCCACAGAGGCATTCTTTCGCCCATCCTGCTGCGCGGCAGCAGTAAGGCCCGACCGGCGCATTCTCTGAACCTGGCTCCAAAAAAACCCGATTTCTCAAGCCGCCGCCTGAGCAGTGATTCCACCCTGTTGCTTGATACCAGCGACAATACCTCGCCGCTCTGCATCTCCGGCGGCAACTGGAATACGATACAATCATTGCTGGTATATATTTCCAGCCGCTGTCCGGACCGTTCTTCCCAGGCCGCTTCCAGCGCCATCGACAGGGGTCGGTTCACCCTGTTGCCCCATATCGTATGCAGTACCAGTTGGTTCCCGGGTGCGCCCCCCGGACCGGAGCTTACGGCTTCCACCAGCACATGGTGCCTGTGCGGCAGGTCGCTGCCGGTGCTGTCCTTTTGCCGCTTTAAATAGGCGATCAGCTCCTCCGCCGCAGCCCTGTCCATGTTGTTCTCACGCTCCAGCAGATCGGCCAGGTCCGGGTCTTCCAGCCTTGCGTTAGCCAGCTCAAGGAACCGGCCGATCAACTCCGAAAAGTGGAAGTCCCTGTAGTTGTCCTCCCCCCGCCAGAAAGGCGCCGCCATCGCACCGGGGCTTCCCGGCAGGACAAAGACGTCGTTGTGTGTGATGCGTTCTATCCTCCAGTTCTGGGCGCCCAGTGAAAAGGTCTTGCCGGCTTCAGATTCCCAGACAAACTCCTCGTCAAGCTCTCCGATCAGCGCCCGGCTGTCCCGGTGCCGGAGGTGAAAATAGCCCCGGTCGGGTATGACTCCTCCCGATGTGTATATTGCCAGTAAGGCCCCTTTTTTAGCCACTACGGTGTTGTCCAGCCTGTCAATCGATACCTGGGGCCTGAGCTCCCTGATCTGGCTGTCGGCATAACGTCCGGCCAGCATTTTCAGCACCAGGTCGAACTGTTCACGGCTCAGATCGCGGTAGGCGAAACTGGCCGTTACTTGTCTGTAAAGATCGTCAATATCCCATTTCTCAACGCTCGTCATGGATACAATAACCTGTGCCAGCACATCCAGAGGACGGTTGATCGGCTTGACTGTTTCCATGTCCTGCCTGGTAATCGCGGGAGAGAGCACCGCCGCTTCAAGCAGATCATGCGGATGGGTAGGAAAGATGGTACCCCGGCAGGTCTGCCCCACCCGGTGCCCCGCCCGGCCCACACGCTGTATCGCGGATGAAATGGAGTTGGGCGATTGCACCAGTACCACTTCATCCAGGACTCCGATGTCGATGCCCAGCTCCAGGGAGTTTGTCGCTATCACCGCTTTCAGCTCCCCTTCCCTTAGCCTCTTTTCTACCTCATTGCGTATCTCGCGTGACAGGGAGCCGTGATGCACATAGGCGATCGGCTGCTCTTCTTCCTCGTTTATATTCAGGGCCAGTTTCTCGCAGAGACGCCGGCTGTTGGCGAAAACAAGCGTGGAGTTATTGCGCTTTATTATTTCCTTCAGACTGGCCGTCAGAGGGGTCCATATCGTATCCCTCTCCCCGCCGATTTCGGGTTCGGGATAGCTCACTCGCAGGTTGTAGCGTCTCGCGCCCGGGGTTGATATGGTCGCTACCTCCCGCGGCACGTAAACGGGTTGTTTGGGGTCTCCTTCTATCCTGAAACCGCCGGCAAATCTGGCCGCCGGATCAAGCGATTTGATCGTCGCCGATAACACGATACGCTGGAACTCACCGGAAAGGGGTACCAGCCTCTCCACGGCTGTCATCAGGTATACTCCCCGCTTGGTACCCAGCACGGCGTGTATCTCGTCAAGGATAACAGTGGCCAGGTTCTTCAGCATCATTCGCCCACCTGCGGAGCTTAATAGTAAATTCAGGCTCTCCGGTGTGGTAATCAGTATTTCAGGCGGATGACGCTGCATTCTGGCCCGCTCCGATTGCGCTGTGTCTCCGCTGCGGGTCAGTACCCTTATTTCGGGAAAATTTAAGCCTGCCTGCTCGAACATTTCCCGGATTTCTTTCAGGGGACGGATAAGGTTGCGCTGTATGTCGTTATTCAGTGCCTTCAGCGGCGAGACATAAAGAATACCGGTACAGCCGGCTGGAAGCTGTCCCGTAACCAGCATGTTGATCGCCCACAGGAACGCCGCCAGCGTCTTGCCGCTTCCGGTCGGCGCTGTAATGAGAACATGCCTGTTGCCGGAGATCTGCTCCCAGCTCTGCCTTTGAATGTCAGTCGGCTCGCCGATCTCCTCCAGGAACCATCGACTGATAAGGGGATGAAATCGCGATAAAACTTCCATGTGACCTGTCTTTAGTTCTTGCCGGGTATAGCCGGTGCGTTGCCGAAATATACCTTGGTGTGCGGCCAGGGTATTTCAATGCCCTCACTGTCAAACGTATTCTTGATTCGTAGCCGCAGTTCTCCCATTATATCCCACTGGCGCGCCGGTTTGGTATCCCCCAGGATCTTGATATCAATACCGGAGTCCCCCAGGTTGTCCACCCTCAGCACGGAAGGAGCGGATATGAAGTCGTCTTTCCATTTGGGGTCCTCGGACATTTCACGGCAGATTCGATTGATGATTTCAATAACCCTGCCCAGGTTCTCCCCGTAACCCACCGAGATATTGAGGTTGACGCGCGAATACTTACTGGTGAAATTGGTTGACACTTCTACTTTCCCGTTCGGTATGGAATGCACTTTCGCATCCAGGTCCCTTAAAATAGTACGCCGCAAAGTAATATCCTCAACAGACCCGCTGATTCCGGCTATGGTAACTACATCCCCTATCCTGTACTGGTCCTCGAATAAAATAAAAAAACCGGTAATAAAGTCCCTCACCAGGTTCTGGGCGGCGAAAGCGATAGCCAGACCGCCGACCCCGATACCGGCTATAAGCGTGGCGATATTGACGCCGAACTCGGGAAGAATGGTAATAACAGCCACGATCAGGATGATAACTCCCGTAATGGTTATCAGAATTGAAGACAGGGTATCCGTCCTCTTCTTGATTTCCGCATCCAGTTCTCCGGCCATCCTGCGTGAAATGAATCTTCTGATCAGTCCGGGTATCAGGAATTTGAATATAAAATACAGGACGACAGCAACCGCGATGATGATTACAACCCGAATGCCCTTTGCTATGAACCAATCGTACAACACCTGTATCCTCCTTTTATCGAGTCTCTAGTATTGAGTGTATTATACAACGGTAGTTTTTAGTGCGGAAAGGACGCTGGTACTTATGGATAGTACATCGAACCCCCCGCCCATCCAACTTGTTCCTCTCGTAAAGGAAGACGGGAGATGGATTTTCCCTTTCCCATTTCCTCTCCCCAACGTGGTGAAAGGGCCTGAACGAAGTTCAGGATCGAAGTAAGGGGACATCTTGAAAACCGGTCGCTGCGGATCGCCGGGGCCGCCGGTAGGTCAGGCTGAGCTCATCGATATGCTCAGCCTGACCTATCATTTGCTGTTATTTCACTACCACGGGGTATTTTCCCGGTGTAGCCAGTCTCTTCACAACCTCTTCATTGAGTTCTACCCCCAGACCCGGGCCCTCGGGCGGATAAAGACAGCCGTCTTCATATCGTATCGGCTTTGTCGCCAGGTCGTTTTCCAGGGTGACGTTGATCGTGCTATGAATATTAAAAAGGTTGAGAGGACCGATGGACTCCTGTTCCACCCTTCCGATCCACTCGGTCGCCGCCAGGAAATGTGCGTTTGCCGCCGCTCCAAGCGATGTATCGATCATACACCCTGTCATAACCATCATGCCGGCAGCCTGCGCTATGGTTACCCACTTCTGCGATTTGTGGATACCCCCCGCTTTGGGTACCTTCAGGAAAAATCCGTCCACGGCATCGCGTTGCAGTAGTTTGATCAGGTCGTTAAGCTCGGCGGCGGATTCATCGGCGAATATCGGTACATCCACCTTTCTGCGCAGGCGCGCCAGACCGTCGATGTCCCACCAGGGTATAGGTTGTTCAGCCAGGAATAGATCGAATTTTGCGGCCTTCTTAAGATATCGCAGGGCCTGGAAATAGTGCCAGCCGCCGTTGGTATCGGTCATAATCTTGATGTCCTTGCCCACGGCTTCCCTTAACGCTCCCGTCATTTCAACATCCTCATCGACGGAGTGTGCCCCTACCTTCAGTTTCAGGGCCTTGAACCCGGCTTTGACCAGGGCGCGTCCCTCTGCCGCTACCTCTTCATTCGTTCCGGATGACATAACGAATGCCAGCGGTATTTTGGGATTGGAAAGACCGCCCAGGACCTGGTATACGGGCATCCCCGTCGCTTTGCCCATGATGTCATGCAGCACATAGTCCACCACGGCCTTGGACTGGTTGTTCACCTTGACTGCTTTGTCCATCCTGGCGATGATCCTCTCGATATTAAACGGGTTCTCACCGATAAGGATGCCGGCGTATACCTTGCTTATATTGTGCATGATGGAGTCCTGGCTTTCCCCCATGTACCATAAAGAGGTGTCCCCGCATTCGCACACGCCTGTTATTCCTTCATCCGTATGTATCTTCAGAACAACATCTTCTGAGACCGATGCGGTACCCCCGCCCATCTTCATTGGCTTGCTGAAAGGAATTGATACCGGGATACATTCTATACTGGTGATCTTCATAAAAGCCTCCTCAATATTTGTTCTATCTCATTACTGAATAATAACGGGCTTTTCTCCTGAATTACCGTCTTATCTGTTTCATAAAATAAAATTACACCGGCTAACGGCCTCAAGAAATGGATTTATATAGCCGTATTATAATACACTTGTTTCAAATTTTGCTATTATTGCAGACCGCCTGATATTTTGTTCTCGCAGAATGTTTTGTAGTCGCTTTCATCGAGGATCATCGCCCGACAGAACGGTTCCGGTCTATAATACCGGTCGTTTAATCCGTGTTGACAAGATGATTTCTCACATTCTATAATAGCAACAAGTTGCAATTACAATATGTTTCATTGCCGTTCCAATGATAAAGTGCAAAACGCATTGGAAGCTGCGGCTGGCTGGCCGGTCTATTGTCTATCGTTTGTTCCACTTGGAAAACGGGCAGAGCAGAAATGCTGCCTGTATTTACCTGGTATTACGTCTGGCTGTAGCGGTAAATCACACTCGAAACGCACCGCCCTGTAATCCGGATTGCAGGCCCGGATTCATGGACTTATTTCCGTGCGTTGACCCGTTGGTCAGCGAGATTTGTTAAGGAGGAGATCTATGAAAAAGTTAATACTTGTACTGGCTGTTACAGCGTTGTTTGTTATCAGCTCAATACTCACCGGCTGCTCCGGAGACGGCAAAGTGGGAACGCTTCAATTTTATGCCAACGGTGAAGACTTTGTACGCCAGGGCTTTGTTTCCAGGGACGGATGGAGTATTACCTTCGACCACGTGTATATTACACTGGATGACATTGCCGCCTACCAGACCGACCCTCCCTACGATCCTCATGACGGCGGGAGTATCAAAGGCCAGGTCACTGTTAGCCTCGATAAGGCCTATACCATTGACCTGGCGGAGGGTGGAGAAGATGCTTCACCCATAATGGTCGGGGAAGTAAAGGATGTTTCTACCGGCCATTATAACGCCATTTCATGGAAGATGGTCAAGGCCGCCTCCGGCCCGGCCTCCGGTCATTCCCTGGTGATGATAGGGACCGCTGAGAAAGACGGTCAGGTGGTTGATTTTACCATCAATATTGACGCTGAATGCAGCTACGAGGGCGGCGAATTCGTGGGTGACGAACGCAAGGGCATCCTGGAGGAAAACGGCATAGCCGACCTTGAGATGACCTTTCATTTCGACCATATCTTCGGCGATGCCGATACCCCGGCTGATGACGAGCTCAATCAGACTGCCCTTGGCTTCGCCTATTTTATCGATTATGCCGACGGCACTACGGCTGAGATCGACATGGGTAAGATGCACCTGGGTCACGTTGGCGAAGGGCACTGCCACTGCGTTTGTAACTGATTCGTCGTGACTGATAAGATGAGTTACAAGGCTGTTCCGGGAGGTGTTTTGATTATGCCTGCAAAACGGATAGTGATACAATTGGCGATCGCGATTTTTATCGCTGCCCTTGTGCTGTTTCCGGGCTTCGCATCGCCGGCTTTCGCTCATGGCGCTAAAATCGAATATACCATCGGCATGTCGGTGGATATTGTAGCTATGTATGACAGCGGCGAGCCCATGGGCGGGGCCCAGGTTGCTGTTTATGCTCCCGGCGATCCCTCCCACCCCTGGCTGACTGGCGTCTGTGATGACCAGGGGCGCTTCAGTTTCACCCCCGATACCTCCCTCCCCGGGACCTGGGATGTTCAGGTCCGACAGGCCGGTCATGGCGATATCACCCATATTCCCGTCGGAGCCGGATCGGACGGCAGCAGCGAAGGAGGCAATACGCCTCTCCAGATCGTACTGATGTCGTTATGCGTCGTCTGGGGATGCATCGGCACCGCCCTCTTCTTTATGAGGAGGAAAGCCTGATGCACATCCCCGATGGCATCCTGCCCGTTCATATTACCGCCGCCGGTTACGCTGTCACCGCCGCGGCTACCTGGTATTCTATTCGCAAGATTAACCGGGAAGCCAATCCCCGCAGGGCAGTTCCCAAGGCCTCTTTGATGACGGCCGCTTTCTTTGTGGCTTCATGGATTCATATCCCCGTACCGCCCACCAGCGTCCATCTTGTTCTCAATGGACTGCTGGGTGCCATGTTGGGCTATTTTGCCTTTCCATCTATCCTCATTGGCCTGTTCTTCCAGGCGGTGATGTTCCAGCATGGCGGACTCACCAGCCTGGGAATCAATGCCGTGGTGATGGGCCTCCCGGCTATATTATCCCATTACATCTTCCGCCTCCGCGGGTCTGGCGGCGGGGTGACCCGCAGGAAGACAGCCGTATTCGGGTTTATTTCCGGCGCCGCGGCGCTGGCGGTATCGGTTGTCCTCTTTGTGGTAATCCTTGTCACGAATATTCCGGCCGATATAGATCCTGTCGCCGAGAGGACGGCTATCTATACACTGGCGATCGCCCATATCCCCCTGATAATCATTGAAGGAATAATAACCTCGATGATAACCGTGTTTCTCCAACGGGTAAGGCCTGGAGTTTTGGAAGGCGTATGAAAGCCGCCGTTATCGACGAATACGCTCATCTGGAATCACCGGTCCATCGCTGGGAGCTGCGGTGCAAACTGATCGGCTTCCTGGTCCTGATCTTCGCCTTCTCATACGTCCGCGATCCCGTTATGCTGCTGGCCATGATCGCGGTAACCACTGCTGTCTATCTCCTTTCCGGGCTGCCGCCTTCCTATTTGTTAAGGCGCCTTCGCTATCCCTCCTTCTTTCTCCTGGTAATGGTCCTTGTCCTTCCCTTTATCTCGGGTCAGACCGTTTTATTTAGCCTCGGTCCCCTTGCATTGAAACAAGAGGGGCTTTTCTCGGTCCTGCTTATCGCCGTCCGCTTCCTCTCCATCCTGACTGTCGGCCTGGTGCTCTTCGGCACTGCACCCTTTATGGACACCATCAAGGCTATGAGGGCCCTGGGATTGCCTGCCATTATGGCGGATATAGTGTTTCTCTCTTTCCGCTATTTGCACGAAATAGGGAGCGACCTCCTGAAAATGCAGACCGCTGCCAGGCTTCGCGGTTTTCACCATCATACCTTCAGCCTTAAAAATCTGAGCGTCCCGGCCTGGCTCAGCGGCAGTATTCTGGTCCGCAGCTATGAGCGGTCTGAATGGGTTTACAAGGCTATGATCCTGCGCGGGTATGCTCATAACTTCACTTTCCGCAATGAATTCCGTATCCGTACCTCTGATATTGTTACCTTGATTGTCTTTTTACTGATAGCTGCCGGTTTTGTTGCCGGTGACATTCTCTTTGGACACGGGGCGGCAGGCTTGCTACAATAGTGCAAAGCGAGATAGATGATTATGATGCCGTCGGATACTTTAAAAGGGCCTGTGCTCTCCGTTGCAGGCCTGTGTTTCTCCTACCCTGACAAACAGAACGTTCTTAAAGACGTGAACCTCTCCATAATCCGGGGAGAAAGAGTGGGACTGATCGGGCCTAACGGGTCCGGCAAGACCACCCTGTTCATGGTATTATGCGGCGTTCTGAAACCGTCCGCCGGCAGGATCATGGCCTTCGGCAAGCCGGTTTCGGACGGAGACTTTCAACCTGATGTCGGTCTTGTATTTCAGAACCCGGATGACCAGCTCTTCTGTCCGTCCGTCAGGGATGATATCGCTTTTGGGCCCCTCAACATGAGTTTATCCCGGGAAGAAGTCGATCTGAGGGTGGCCGAAGCGCTTTCCACTACGGGCGTGCTTTCACTGGCCGACAGGCCCGCGCATCACCTCTCGGGAGGAGAAAAACGCATGGTCGCAGTAGCTACCGTGCTGGCTATGCGTCCCCGGCTGGTATTATATGATGAACCCAGTGCCAGCCTGGATATTCGCTCCAGGAGGCAGATGATAGGTCTCCTCCAGGCTTCACGGGAGACCATCCTGGTCGCTTCCCATGACCTTGAGCTTATACTGGAGATATGTGACCGCGTGGTGCTGATGGATGACGGCCGCATTGTCGCCGATGGAGTCCCGTCTGAGATCATGGGCGACCAAAAGCTGATGGAAGCCCACGGGCAGGAAAAACCCCACTCTCTTCTCCCCCACCAGACCCCCCACCACATCTCACACTAAATATGATGTCATAAATTTAACATATATTTCGAAGCCTGGTTAAGCCGCAAGCGAGCACTATTACTCCTTCATTGCCTTGCGCAGCTTGACGGCTATCCAGGCTGAGTATACATACTTTCTAACACTAACGTCACTGAACGTAGAAAAGTCTGGTCGTACATATAGTCCGCTGTCTTATCAGTGCTGCCGCGTACCGTATTCATCCAGGAAAATCATCTTGTCCCTCATTTCTTCGGCTACCAGCTTTTTCAGCGATTTCTCGGTCAGCTTGGGCGCATACTGCGCTTGAATGAAGACGAAAGGACAATCTACCTTGAGTATTCTGAAGGGACAATGTATGAAATTGGCCGGAATATATATAATGGTAGACTCGGTGATAATATGACTCTACATTCCCGTCACCCGGCACGTTTTCACAGCCGCAGCAGCCGTCTCAAGGAAACCCAGCAGCCTCTCCCTGGAATAGGGGGCCACTTTCCCGTATTCAGGGTCCAGTGTATCGCGGGGCTGGAACTGCTGTATAGTATAACAGCCTCCTTTGCCGATCATACGGCTTATTTTGAATATATCCTCCTCCTCTACCAGCCTGGGAACGCAGGTAGTCCTGAATTCAAAGTCTATACCGCACCCTTTTATCAGCTCAATGCTCCGTTCCAATAGGGAAAAATCTATCGCGCTTCCGGTCGCCCTTTCGTATTTCTCTGGTGAGGTCTTGATGTCCATGGCGATAAAATCCAGCTTATTATCAGACAACAGCTTTTCCAGTACACCCGGTCGGGATCCATTCGTATCCAGCTTGACCTTCAGGCCTGTCCCCTTGATGACGTCGATAAAAGCGGGCAGTCCCTTCTGAACGGTCGGTTCCCCTCCCGTGATAACCACTCCATCGATAAATCCCAGCCGTGAGGATATTGAGCCGATCGCTTCTTCCTCCGTGACTACTGTATCCTCTTTGCCCAGCGCCAGCCCGGGATTATGACAGAATGGGCAGCGCCAGTTGCATCGGCTGGTGTAAAGCACCGTCGCCACTTTGCCGGGGTAGTCTATCAGTGATATTCCCTTTATTCCTCCGATCAGCATTGCCTGTCACCTCCCCGGTCCTTAGCTCTGGACTGAATACCTTCCGGTCCTTGAACTCCTCAACTTTCCCCTCGTTCCACTGGCTGACC
The DNA here is from genome assembly GCA_016926695.1 of Dehalococcoidales bacterium. The sequence goes on from JAFGOB010000066.1 coordinate 87,259, forward strand.
GGGCGGAAATAGCCCACTACGCGGGAATAGATCTCGCTTTCCGCTCCACAGACCTGGCATTGTTTTACCTCTCCCCGGATGTAGCCGTGCTCCGGGCAAATGGAAAAGGTAGGAGTCAGTGTGAAATAGGGTAAACCGAACCGGCGGGCTACTTTTAATACCAGATCGCGGGCCGTGCGGGGATTGTCGATCCTTTCACCCAGAAAACAGTGGAATACCGTCCCGCCCGTGTATTGCTGCTGTAGTTCGTTTTGCAGCGTCAGGGCTTCGAAAAGGTCCCCCCTGAAATCGACCGGCAGTTGAGTGGAGTTGGTATAGTACGGCTCCTTATCGCCCGCCACCGCCATTTTCTCGAATTTTTGCCGGTCCAGCCTGGCCAGCCGGTACGATGCCCCTTCTCCGGGTGTCGCCTCCAGGTTGTAAAGGTGCCCGCTTTCTTCCTGGAACTCTCCCAGCCTCTCTTTCATATGCTCCAGCACCCTCATTGACAGGTCAATTCCCTTCGGTCTCGAAATATCTTCACCGATCATGTTGACACAGGCCTCATTCATGCCTATCAGCCCGATGGTCGAAAAATGATTTTCCCAGTACTTTTTATATCTCTGGTAAACTCCCTGTAGATAGAACTGGGAATACGGAAAGAGACCTTCATTGGTCAGCCTTTCCAGCGTTTTGCGCTTTATCTCCAGGCTGTCTTTAGCCAGCCCCATCAGCCGGTCCAGACGGCTGAAGAAGGTCTCCTCGTTCCCGGCCAGGTAAGCCAGTCGTGATATATTAATGGTGACTACCCCGATGCTTCCGGTTAAGGGTGAAGCCCCGAAAAGCCCTCCGCCCCTCCGCTTGACCTCCCGCACATCCAGCCGCAGCCGGCAGCACATGCTGCGGGCATCCTCGGGTCTCATTTCCGTGTTTACATAATTAGCGAAGTAGGGAATGCCGTATTTAGCCGTCATCTCCCATAAATCGTCCAGGTGATGTTTATCCGGATCGAAATCCCTGGTGATGTTGTACGTGGGGATGGGAAAGGTGAATATCCTGCCTCGTGCATCGCCCTGCGCCATTACAGCGGCAAAGGCCCGGTTCAGCATATCTATTTCTTCCTGAAAGTCCCCGTAGACCTCATTCTTCGCCTCACCACCCGCTATCACCGCTTCGTCTTTTAAATAAGACGGCGGTACCAGGTCGAAGGAAAGATTGGTAAAAGGCGTCTGGAAACCTACCCGCGTGGGCACATTTAGATTGAAGATAAACTCTTGCATGGCCTGGCGCGTTTCATCGAAACTCAGTTTATCATAGCGTATATAAGGCGCCAGCAGGGTGTCGAAGTTGGAGAAAGCCTGTGCCCCGGCCGCTTCGCCCTGTAACGTGTAAAAATAATTTACTACCTGTCCCAGCGCGCTGCGAAAATGCCTGGCGGGAGCGCTTTCTGTTTTTCCCTGGGCTCCGCGGAACCCCTGGATCAACAGGTCCCGCAGGTCCCATCCACAGCAATAAGCCCCCAGGATGCCCAGGTCGTGCAGGTGCAGGTCGCCAGCCGTATGGGCCTCCCTCATCTCCGCCGGGTATATGTTGTTCAACCAGTAGTTGGCGACGATGTCGGAGGAAATATAGTTGTTTAGACCCTGGAGGGAGTAGCTCATGTTGCTGTTCTCTTTTACCCTCCAGTCTCCCTGACCGATGTACTGGTCTATTATGGCGCTGGCATCCGCCAGCAGGTCCCGTGTCTTGCGCAGCCGGGCATGCTGCTCCCTGTATAGAATGTAGGACTTGGCGGCCTCGGGATAGCCGCTTTCCATCAGCATCTTCTCCACCAGGTCCTGTACCTCCTCCACATCCGGGACCCTCAATCCCCGGCAGGTAATCTCCAGGATATCGCTGACCTGCCGGGTTATTCTCTCCGCTTTTTCCTGGTCGTTATCTCCCACGGACTGAAAGGCCTTCAATACTGCCCGCGTGATCTTTTCCGGCTCGAACAGCACAATCCTGCCGTCCCTTTTCCTGATCTGTCCGACTCTGCTTAGTAACATCTTTTCCTCCCTTGCCGGTCAATCCGGCCGGTATTATATAACAAAAAACCCCGCCTCCGGGTGGATGACAGGGCTGTAATTACATTACTGGCTCTTCACTCCCATTACCCCGGGGAGTTGATCACTGTTGCGTTCAGAGGCAGGTCTACCGGCTTCCAGTTCATCCTGCCGGCGGCGCCTTCCCGGGCTTTATCTCGCCCAGTGGCTTATTGCCGCCTTCGTCGCTGGTTACGGTTGCGGGGACAGTGACGGATTTGCACCGCCTTCCCTGTTAGGCTTTTCAGCACCTCTTACACTCTATAATTTTTAAACGTCTCTTGTTTTCTAAAATATATACCACAATTTATTGTATTGTCAATAGCCTTTTTTACTACCCGTAGTGTCTTGTGACTCCTGTATACCGGCTTTTTATCCATCTCTCCGTCCTGACGCAGTATTCGGAGATAACCTCGAAATTCATTGACAAGCTCTTATTATAGTATTATACTAATATAGTTTTCAATCAATATTACTTGTATTATCTGGAACTGTATTCCTTATGGTTCAGCCTTTTTTCGATCGCTCCTTTACGCCGGTTTGCAACCTGCCGGATAAGTCGTGGAGGCAGGCTTGATACTCCCATACTTCTCGAAAACAACCAAATGTCCTGATTCCGGATACCGATCGAAAAATCTAATCATAATTTATATTCAACAATATTGCTTTGTATATTTCTTGATAACAGCTACGCTGATAAACGTCATTATCAGTATAAGGAGGAAAAATTGCATACCGTTACTTTAAAATTCCTGAAGGTGTTTCTCGTTGCTCTGTTTGCCTTTTTACTGGTCGTACAGGCCCGGGCAATTATGGCGGATGGCGGCGAGTGGCCTCAATTTCATGGAGATGCCGCCCTGAACGGCTATTCTCCTGGTAAAGCCCCTGATGACAATAATCTCAAATGGGCTTCGGAGGATATCGGTGCTATTCCCTCCTCATCACCGGTCATTTCCGGCGGAAAGGTCTTCGTCAATTGCGGCGACGCCCTTACCTGCCTTTCTGAGTCCTGCGGCTCCATCCTCTGGAGTGAGGCTATTAACGCCAGCACCGTTACGGACAATTGGGGCTCTCCTGCCTGTTATGCGGGATACGTCTATATCGCTACGGATAAGGTCTACTGTTTCAGTGAAAATGGAGGAGAAGCGGTCTGGACCTGCGATATGCCCAGTGATGCCTGCAACGGCTCGGTCGCCGCCTCCGGCGGATATGTTATCGCAGGCGACTGGTACGGTAGCCAGTACTTTTGCTTGAATGCCTCCACCGGCGTCCTGGAATGGGAGTTCACCGTCTCCGGATATGCCCAGGGCACCCCGGCAATCGTCGATGGCAAAGTATACCTGACAAGCTGGAGCTATGTCGGCGGGCACGTCTACTGCCTGGACCTTGCTGCGGGGAATCAGGTCTGGCATACCAGTTGGGTGCCGGGTAGTGAGCTGCCGGACTGGGATACCTGCGGTTCCCCCTGCGTGGCCGACGGCAAGGTCTTTCTTACTACCTATAATTTCCAGGGCTTCGGAGAGCTGCTGGCCCTCAATGCCTTTGACGGTTCTTTCGCCTGGGAAGGGACTGAAGAAGGACGTGTCCGTATAATTGAACGTTCCGATTCCACCCCGGCCTGTTGTAACGGCAGGCTTTATCTCTGCGGCGGCTGCACCGGTTATTCGGATGAGGGCGAACGCACCTACTGCTTCGATGCATCCAACGGCAATCTGATCTGGCAGACAGCGGTTGATGAAGAGGAGGGAGCCCTCGATGTGGGAAGCTGGACCTGTTCGGTGGCTGTAGCGGATGGCAAGGTCTTTACCGGCAAGCTGGATCGCGAAAATAATTGCGATTACGTGGGTATATATGCTCTGGACATCGATGACGGCAGCGTTGTCTGGAGCTGCGAAAACGGCGGCTCTTCTCCCGCAGTATGTAACGAGGTTATTTTTACCATCGATGACGGCAAAGTCTGGGCTTTCGGAGACCCTCCGTCCTATCCGGAGTGGGATGTCAACCAGGACGGATCGATCAATGTCCTGGATATGATCCTGGTGGGCAATCATTTCGGCCAGACCGGAACCCCCGGATGGTTGGAAGAGGATGTTAACTCCGACGGAGATATAAATGTCCTCGACCTCATACTCATCGGCAATCATTTCGTAGAATAAGAACGAAAATTCTGAAATAACAGCTAATCGATGGCTTTTAAAGGAGATTTGAAAATGCGTAGATATCTAAAGCAATTGCTGGGATTCATTGCGGTACTGGCAATTCTGGCGGGAGCTCTGGGCGGTTCCGTTCCGGTAGCCGCCGGCGGCGTTGAATGGTCCGTCATGAACAGCGCTTCAGCCGAAACTATCGAGAATACCCCGGTCTTCACTGCCTGTGATGCCCTGGCCGGCCCGGCCCCTCAGGACAGCCAGGATATTATAATCGACCTGCGGGCTACCGGTATTAACGGTGATATCATTAACGTCACCGATTATACCCTGCCCGCTGGTACGGTTACCGAAGACGGCTTAACTATGGATAATCAGACCGCCATGGGCGCTCTGGTATACTACTGCCAGCAGAACTCGATCGATATTAACGTACAAAGCGGTCAATACGGCCTCTATGTCTTCCAGATGGGTTCCGACCCCTCCGATGAGAATAACTGGGTCTTCTATGTCAACCAGTCC
>JAFGOB010000067.1 GCA_016926695.1 Dehalococcoidales bacterium
AGAACCATTCTTCTCCCTTGAGGGGAGAAGTTAGATGAAAGTGAAACGTTTTCAAAGCTATTCCACAGTCATTCCCTCTTTGCCTCCGGTTACTGAACTTTGTTGCGCCAGCGGTTGATCTCTTCCCTCAGTTTTAATGCCGATTCCCTGGCTGCTTCGGCAAAGTCCGCGCCCCTGGAAGCGTGGATGATCCCGCGGGAGGAGTTGATGATGGCCATCTCTCCCTGCGGGCTGGTGCCGTTTTTCACCGTAGTGGCCACATCTCCTCCCTGTACCCCGATGCCGGGTATTAAAAGTGGCATCTCCGGGTGCATCCGGCGTATAATTTTTAATTCATCCGGATAGGTCGCGCCTACCACCAGTCCGATATTGCCGTTTTTGTTCCATTCCCCGGCTTTCTCCGCCACGATTTCGAAAAGAGGCCTCAGGCCGGATGAGGTCTGGCAGGGCAGCGACTGGAAGTCCCTGGCCCCGGCGTTGGAGGTTCGACAGAGTATGATGATTCCTTTATCCCTGTACTCTAAAAAGGGCTCGATGGCGTCAAAACCCAGGTAAGGATTGACCGTGGCGGCGTCGAAACCCTGGATATCGAAAAGGGCTTTAGCGTAAGCACGGGAGGTGTTGCCGATATCACCCCGCTTGGCGTCGGCTATGACAGGTATACCGGAGGGAACATATTTTACCGTCCGCTTCAGTGCCTCCAGCCCGGCATCGCCCATGGCCTCGTAAAAGGCCAGGTTGGGTTTGTAGGCGCAGACCAGGTCGGAGGTGGCATCGATTACGGCCTTATTGAAATCGAATACGGATATCTTTTCCGGCATGAGATCGGGGTCGGTGTCCAGTCCCACACAGACCAGGCTGTTGTTCTTCCTGGAAATACTTAGCAGCTTTTCCTTGAAATTCAAATCTTCCTCCCGCTAATTTTCTTCAGGTATCATACATTGGCGGTAATTCAGCGTCAAGTGATAGAATTATAATAAAGCAGGATGGGAACCACGTGGATTATAAAGAAGCCCTGGACTATGTTTACGGATATACCAACTATGAAGCGGTACCCAGGCCGCATGCCGGGAGCAACTACGACCTGCGCCGGCTCTTCGAGACGCTTGAAAGGCTCGACAATCCTCACCTCAAGGCCCGGTCTCTGCATATTTCGGGGACCAACGGTAAGGGCAGCACCGCGGCTATGCTGGCCTCTATCCTGGTTGAGGCCGGATACATCACAGGCCTTTATACCTCACCTCACCTGGTGACCACCCGCGAGCGTTTTTCAGTAAACCGGAGCATGATCTCGGAAGGAGAGCTGGCCGCGCTGGTCACGCGTCTCAAGCCTGAAATAGAGACCACCAACCGGGAAGCCAGGTACGGCAGACTGACTGTATTCGAAATACTGACCCTTCTGGCTTTCATGTACTTTACGGAAAAAAGGTGTCAGTTCCAGGTGATGGAGGTGGGCATGGGCGGTAGGTACGATGCCACCAATGTTATTCAGCCGGAGGTCTGCCTGCTGACCTCCATCAGTTTCGATCACACGGCGGTGCTGGGCAATACGCTGACGCAGATAGCCTCTGAAAAATGCGGTATTATCAAGCCCGGCTGTACGGTGATATCCCACCCCCAGGAACAGGAGGCCGCCGCTGTTATTTCCCGGACCTGCCTGGATCTGGGAGTCACACTGATACAGGTAGGCTCTGACGTCAGGGGTAAAAGACTGGGATTTGATATCGATTCCAAAGGGATCGTCGATCGCAATGGGATCGACTATCACCAGGAGGTCGAAATCGAAGGCAGACTTGACAGTTACCGGGTCTCCATACCCCTTCTGGGACAATACCAGATCGATAATGCGGCGGCAGCCCTGGCTGCCGTGGAGGTATTGATTGAAAGAGGCTGCCGCATCAGCAAAGAAAATATCCTGCGAGGTCTGGCCGTAACGGGTTTCCCGGGCAGGCTCCAGATCGTCAGCCGCCATCCCCTGATCGTACTGGACGGCGGACACAATCCCGGCGCGGCCCGCAATCTGAAAAAGGCTATCTCGGAGTATTTCAAGCCTGCCGGATCGGTCCTGGTTTTCGGCATCTCCAGCGATAAAGACATCGCCGGCGTAGTAGCCGAGCTGGCCCCGGTATTTCAGACCGTAATTGTTACCCGGGCTAACAGTCCGCGCTCAGCCAGGCTTGAGCATATTGCATCTGAGTTTGCCGCCTGCGGGAGAGAGACCCGTATATGTGAAAATGTCAGAGAGGCGGTATCGCTGGCTGAAAGCATGGTTGGGGAAAGAGACCTGATATGCATTACCGGAAGTCTTTATGTGGTGGGAGAGGCCATCGCCAGCATCAGGAGATATAACCCGGATAGCTTATAGCTGGAAATATCCCCCGGCTGACGGGTTCTTTTATTTTCTGACTCCGGCTGCTCTATGTAGTACGGGTTAAGTATGGGTTAGTAAGGACATCCTCCGGCAGCATATTCGTCAGTATTTTTTCCATGGCCATGGTATGGCTGCAAGTCTTCCAGGTGGAGAAAAAGGTGCAGGTACAATGCCACTGACCTTCTTTTAGACTGGTGGTATAAGTGTTGTGTTCCCCGCGAAATTGTACACTGAATTCGGAGAAGGTAATTCGCTCGGTCTCCTGAGCATAACGCTTGGCTTTTTCGATTTTCCCAATCAAGCTTGATTGCATGGGTTACCTCCTCAACATTATTAAAAAGCACCGTACCCGCATGAGCACAGTGCTTAAAGTTCCCTCGCTATTAAGTTGGGAATGAAAATCCGCATGGCGGTTTTCCCTCCTTTACCTCTATAGATTATTATACTCTCTTTTAAAAAGTAAAGTCCACCCGTATATTGAATTAAGCTCAGTATTGCCACCCCTCCTCCGGAAGGGCATTATAAGTCAAAACGAACCGTATCTCCCGGTGGTCAGTCTGGCGATATTGCCTTCCGGAATCCACCGGGATTACGTTTATTTACATTTATTTTCTTCGCTGCCCTATTTCGGGACTTCCGGGTATACCGAATATTCGGATAACAGCAGGCAGTTGTCGTCACGCATAGTCTGGGGCAGTTCCAGCTTATCGGACTGCTCTCTCTTTCCCAGCAGCACGGGTAAGAGCAGGTGCGAGCGGTGGACTTTGTCCCGGTAAACTTTGTGCAGCGTAGCCGTGGCTGTGTTCAGATGCGGGTGATAATGAACCTGTATCTCCGGGTCGCGGGGTGATTCCATGCTCTCTATAGTTAATTTGATCTGGTGCCCGGTCTTGAACACGTTGGAGATTACACCCAGTGCGAGGTTGTATTCGTAAATTTCTCCGGGTTTAATGGGTTCCACACTTTCCCGGGTATGAGGATGGTAAGGCGCATAGGGTCTGGATTTTTTCGGGTCGACCGCCCGGTGAGATGCCTTCAGGTAGCTTTTGGCTACCCTTGTTTCCACGCCGTTAGGCGCTATGTCATATAATCTCACTATCCAGTTGGTGTCGGACTGGTCGATCGAAGCGAAAAAGTTTATTGCCGCCGGGCCGATAACCTGTAAATCTTCGTCCAGGGGCGGGCTTTTATAGAGTACCCAGTCCCGTTTGTTGGACACATGCAGCGGCTGCTGGAAGAACCCGTCCGGTTCGTCCATGTTCAGTTCCGGTTCAAAGGAAAGTCCCTCCCAGCGGCGCAGGTAGCACTTTACGTACTCCGTCTGCGGCAGCGGCCATTCCTTGACATCACGCCACCTGTTCTCCCCCATTACAAAGAGCTTGATGGGAGACTCCTCCATCATCCCCGTATCGTTCCCCTTGAGCCAGTGGTCGTACCACCTGATCAATACTTCGGTATCTTCCCTCCATGGCCGCTCTTCCGGGCCGTTGGGTTTTACCAGCAGTTTCTTGGGAGTTTTTATTCCCTGAAACAGGTCCCAGTACCCCATATCCTCATGGGCGCATTTCCCCACCACATGCACCGGGATATTGATTTTATCATAGTATGCGTAAGCCGAAGCCGCCTTGTAGCTCGGCCCATCGTACGGATTCATCAGTGTATCGAAAAACCAGGGATTTTTCTGGGGATAGAGCAGGAGGTGATAGACATTGGGGTAATATTTAATATCCGGGTGGTTCAGGAGTTCCTGTCTGCGACGTTCGAATTCCTCTTTGGGCAGGTTTTTCACGGTCATCGATACAGCGTTGCTGGCCGCAAAGCCGCTGGTACCGTGACGCCCGTACCAGACCCCGTATCCCATCAGGCTCAGGACTCCCCCCGGGTATCCCAGGTCGCGGTACATATCAGCGATCACGTGTGAGACGGCAATACATTTCAGATGCGGCGGTTGCTCAATGGCAGCCTTGAGCTGTACCATGCTGAAGTATGAATAGCCTACCATACCGACATTACCGTTGCACCAGGGCTGTTTGGCAAGCCATTCGATAAGGTCATAGCAGTCCTGGCCTTCGGGACCGGGGAATTCACCTTCAGATGCTCCAGTGCCCCTGACATCGCCGATGACGTGAATATATCCCCTGGGTACGTAGTCGTTGTAGTCGCCGGCCTCGATATTGCCGTCCCATACTGCACTGCGGTTCAGCGGCTGTGGCGGCAGCAGCAGCTCCATCTCCTCCTTGCCGTAGCCGGACATGGCCAGCAGGACCGGAAACTTGCCCCTGGCAGCAGGGCGGAAAACGTTGATCGCCAGGCGGACTCCATCCCGCATGGTAACATAGATATCCCTCTCGATCTTGATACCATACTTCGGCTGACTGATCAGTTGATGCCAGTCCTTCTTCATTTTCTCCTCCTTTTACACTTACTAATGTTCCAAATAATAAGATAGGGTTTTACACTCAGCCGGGCTGAGTCCAGACTATTTTAAGACTATCAGTATATCTGCTGGATATTCGTATAATCCGATTCATTGGCAACATTATAGCGGCTCATAGCCGGACTGGCAATTTCTCCGTCATATTTTAACGCCGTATTATCGAATGTGTTAAAATATAGGTCGGCATATTTATTAGAGGAGATATTTTCATGTCCAGGACCAGAGTTGGTATCATCAATGTAACAGGATATGTAGGCGTGGAGCTTGCTCGCCTGCTGTGCCGTCATCCCGGAGTGGAGCTGGTATCGGTCACCGGGCGCAGCGCCGCCGGGCAGAAGCTGGGGCAGGTCTTTCCGCACCTGTCCGGCATCGATCTGACCATAGAGGGCCAGATGGGTGATGTGGAACTGGCTTTTTCAGCCATGCCACATCAGGAGAGCGCGAAACTGGTGGTCCCCCTTCTTGAGAAAGGCGTCAAAGTCGTGGATATGAGCGCAGATTTCCGTTTGAAAGAACCGGCTGAATACAAAACCTGGTACAGGTTAGACCATCCCGCTTCCCATCTGCTGGAAGAGGCTGTTTACGGCCTGCCCGAGCTTCATCGCGTGAAAATAGGCCGGGCCCGGCTGGTAGCCAATCCCGGCTGTTATCCTACCTGCTCGATCCTGGCCCTGGCCCCCGCCGTCGCCGCTGGCATCATCCAGTCAGATATTATCATCGATGCCAAGTCCGGTGTCTCAGGCGCGGGCCGAACACTCAAGCTGGGCAGCCTTTACTCCGAAGCGAACGAGGATGTGGCGGCCTATTCCCTGGACGGGCACCGCCATCTGCCGGAGATAGTCCAGGAGCTGGCAGCCTTGTACAGCGGTGACAGGCCTAAGATTACCTTTTTACCCCACCTGATACCCATGACCCGCGGTATGTTGAGCACCTGCTATGCCGCTATCGTTCCTGAAAAGTTGCCTGGCAGCGACCTCAAACAGGCCGTCCGGCAGTTATACACGGACTATTACCGCCAACAGCCTTTTATCAGGATCACGGACTCGCCTCCTCATACCAAGCATACCCTGGGCAGTAATTTCTGTCATATCTATCCCTCTTACGATCCGCGTACGGGAAAACTGATTGTTATTTCCTGTATCGATAATCTGGTCAAGGGGGCAGCAGGACAGGGCGTTCAGAATATGAACCTGATGCTGGGCCTGCCGGAAACCGCCGGTCTGGAAGCCCCGGCCCTGTTCCCGTAATCCCTCTTTCATCGTTAAAAATCTGTAGAGGTGGACCTCCGTGTCCGCCCAAGACTCGGGATTGCCCCTGCATATTCCTATTCCTTCGCCATGGCCTGCTTTCTCATATCCTGGGGCATTTTCTCGATGGCATACCTGAGAGCTGTCCTGGGCATGACCTTTTTGTGCTTCAGGACGTAGGCGAAGACCTCCGGCTGGTGCCGTTTGCAGGCTTCCTTCAGCATCCAGCCGTACCCCTTTTGCACCAGGTCGTCCCTGTCTGTCAGCAGGCTGTCGGCAATCTCGAAAATATCCTCCAGGAATTTGCCCTCTTTGGCCGGAATAATCAGGGTTACGGCTGAGGCCCGGCGCAGCCAGCGGTTTTCCGACCTGCTCCAATGTTTCAGGTTTTCCAGGTACTGCGGATATTTATCAACGAAGGCGCCGATGGTATGATTGCAGAGTGTATCGCATACCGCCCAGTTGTGGACGTAGAGTGTAACCCATTTCTCCATCAGGGGGAAATCCCCGGCTTCGAATTTTGTCCTCTGCCGGTATGACCACTCGCAGGCGATGAAGGCTTCTTCACAGTAGCCGGACTTGAACAGATCATCGCAGAGGGCGAAGACCTGCGTCTTGTCCAGGTTTTTGATTTCGGCATAGTATTGTCCGGCCATCTTTCCCACTGCGGCATTGTTGACCCCGTAATAGGTCACAGGCTCTTTGAAAAAGCGGGTGTATTTATCCCTGGTCTTTTCATCCGCCTGTTCACGCAGGCTGGTCCTGATCATTTCCAGAATATCCCTTGACACCGGTTATCGCCTCCGATTTTTTCGCATTATTCCACAGCTTAGCACCCTGACATAGGGGAATCAACCGTATACGCTGAATTTATTCATGCAGCAAAAACGGGTATCCTTCGTATAACCATGTTCTCCAAAAATCTATCCCCCGGTCCCCATAGAGCTTGGCATAAAGGACGTTGCCTTTAGCCTGTACCTGCATATAATCGACATAGAGTCTCCAGGAATCCTCCTGCTGCCCCGGCTCGGTCCAACTGGTGTGGTTGACCCGGTCGACCAGGATCTCCGCATTCTTGCCGGCCTGTTCGCTGGTGTCATGAACCAGTACCAGCGCTACGTATGGCCCCAGCAAGTCACTGCCGATTCCAGTTCCAAAGACCCGGTAGTGCTTCAAAAGCCGGGCTGTGCCTGTATCTTCCAGGAAATCCTGGCTGTTGGCTATGGAGGCATTGCCGATAATACCGGAGAATACCCCCAATTCGGAAAGACCTCTGGCGGCAGCCCTGTATTCCGGCACCTCCGCCAGGCTGGGGGAAAAGGTCAAACCGGCATTAATCATCGATTTTATCTTTGTTACGGAGTCGGCATAAAAAAGGCTGTGCTCCGTTACAGCCATTGGCAGGGCCCTGCCCTGATTGTCAATATGAGGCGGTTCGAAGGCCAGGCTTTCGTCAAAACAACCGTCTCCCCAGCTATAAACTGTTATCCCTCCGTAATTTTCCGAGGTGAAGCTTTGCCGGACCGCTTCCGGCCATTTGTCCCGGTTTTCCATGGCCCGGGCGGTGGCAGCGGGATCGTACCTGCCCAGCAAAGCATTCAAGGTCTGGGTCTCGCCGGAAATCTGGATATCGGCATCCACGCTGAATAAGTTGAATCCCACATTTTCCAGTGTAATGGGAGCACTTCTGGCATATGTACCAAGACCGCTCATAAAGCTTGCCATGAACCTGTTATTCAACAGTTGATGATAATCATCAATCAGTCCGTACATATCTTTTAAATAATCGCTAATTGAGTCCGGGCTGGATGAGTTGGGAATTGATATTCCACGCATATCCCGCAGAGCGGCGTAATCGTTCATAATCAGGTATTCTTCTTTGTACCTGATGGATTCCTGCGGCAGCAGTTTCAGTAGTTCGCAAAACCGGCCTGTATCAGGACCCGGAGAGAATATCTCCTGGTTCTCCACTCCTGCCCGGATCCTTTCAATCGCCTTTTTGCTGAGTGCGATAATCCTGTCTATATTATCCTCATACTCCCGTTGTGATATCACATTATTATCATTGGTTGTTATTATTGAGAGCATTTTTTCATGCCTGACAGCTAATTGGTAAACCGTCATTTGTATACCCATGAATTGTATACTTGTCACTGTGCCGACGCTGTCCGCCCCCAGTGAAGACAGGTCCCGGTCAATATCGACAGACTGAAACTCCAGGTCAGGCAAATTGAAATCTGAAATCATTGAATCGACATTCAACTGTGAAGTTTGCTGCAAAGCCCCGGCTGCTCCTTCATCAGTACAGAACAAGTCGATTTCCTGGCTATATACTTCATCCAGGTCCCCAACCTTCAACTGCTGGGTGAACCCCAGCTCGATCAATGCCCGGGAATAATCCATCAATACGTCAAATACCCCCAGAGCTTCAGTATCCGGTATTTCCATATCGCCCAGCATCTCCATCAGGTATACTAAATCGATGCAATCTATTTTTTGCGAAGGGCCCAATATGATGTCCTCCGTCATGTCTTCCTGTTGAAGCGCCAGCTCTTCCAGAGTAATATTCATATGGCCTTTCATGATAGTATGGCAGGCGAAAACCGGATAGGCAGTTGGTTCATTCGTTCTGAATTCAAAGGGTTCCCAGGGCGTTTCAGAGGGGGCAGAAAGCGGGTCTTCAATAGCAGGCAGGTCAGGTGCCGGTGAGGGAGTTGTTTCCGGAGAGGGAGACTGCTGCGGAACCGGAGAAGTCGCCGGGGGGAGAGTTGAAAACGGCAGTGTTGTTGGTTCGGGTGAAGGCAAAATTACCGGCGCTGGAGTTAGCGTAATATCCGGAACAGGTGCTGATGGTGAAACCATGTCCGGGGAAGGAACATCGGAGGTCGCAGGAAGGGAACATGCCAGCAGAGATGCGATCAGCAGCAAGAAGAAGACCGGCATAATCAATTTGTAAAACACCGCTGTCCTCCCGTATAAGTTTACCTTATGTTAGCCGATTGGCTAAGCTTATGCAAGCGGACTAATATCAGGTATGATTATTCACGGTTATCTCATGCGCCTGTTCCTCGTGCTACTTGTACTGACAGGCGGATCCGGCCGGGCGAATAATGATACCCGGCTTGTGACAGGTTATGACAATTGACCGGCCCCGTTTATTACTTTATACTGATAGTCCTGATGATGAAGTCCGATTTATTTACTCCACAGGGAATTTTGTTTATTAACGGGATGTCCGGCGCCGGGAAGACTACCGCAGCGGACCTTGTCGCCAGGTCGTATCCGCGGAGCGCCCTCATCAAAGGTGATGAGATACATAACCTTATGGTAGCAGGAAGAATTCATCCTCCGGGAAAGCCTGAGGACGAGGTTCAGGACCAGCTTTGGCTCAGGGACAGAAATATGGCCTTGCTGGCTGATAGCTTTTTTGAGTCCGGAATATTTCCTGTGCTCGAACAATGTATTTCCACCCGCCGGTATCTGGACTACCTGTTTTCAAGGATAAAATCCCGTCCTGTGGCTATGGTTGTTCTTGCTCCGCCTGTTGAAGTAGCTTTGGAGCGGGACCGGCAGCGTATTGAAAAAAACGTAGCCCATCTGTATATTGACAATTATTTTGAAATGAAGAAAGAGTTGTCCGGGATCGGTCTATGGCTGGATACCAAAGAGATGACTCCGGATCAGACGGCTGAGGCGATCGTTCGAGAAGCTTTTTCGAAAGGAATTGTGTACAGCTAACATAAAAAACCCCCTCCCATCCGGGAGGGGGTTTTTCGTAGAAAGAAACTGGTTGCTAAACGAACAGGGGGGCCATCACCAGCGTGATGGTGGCCAGCAGCTTGACCAGCACGTGCACCGAGGGACCTGCTGTATCTTTGAACGGATCGCCTACGGTATCGCCAACCACGGCGGCTGCATGAGGAGCGGATCCTTTACCCAGCACCTTGCCTTTCTCATCCTTCAACTGGTTGTCTTCGATGTATTTCTTGGCATTGTCCCAGGCGCCTCCGCCGTTGTTCATAAAGGATGCCATCATTATACCGCCGATGGTCCCCACCATCAGGACTGCGGCTACCACCATGGCGGCATCGTATCCCGCTGCGGCGGGTATATATCTGAAGATCACACCGATAATGATAGGCGCCAGCACCGGCAGCAATCCCGGGGCGATCATGCCCTTGAGGGCGGCGCGGGCGGTAATGTCTACCGCGCGGGCATAGTCTGGTTTAACGGTACCTTTCATGATTCCGGGGTTCTCTCTGAACTGGCGGCGTACCTCTTCAATAATCTTGGCCGCGGTCTTGCTGACAGCCCTTATAGCCAGAGCGCAGAAGAAGTATACCAGCATGGCGGCTAGTAACGCGCCTACGAAAACATCCGGTTTGACCAGGTTAACATTCTCAAAGGTCTGTAAGACGCCGTCGATTTTGACATCGCGCAGTACGGCCACCCTCTCCAGGTAGGCCTGGAAAAGCAGGAAGGCTGCCAGACCGGCTGATACCATGGCATAACCCTTGGTCAGGGCCTTGGTGGTGTTGCCGACTGCATCCAGTCGATCTGTTATCCTTCTGACCTCGGGGCCGGCATGAGCGAACTCATTAACGCCGTTGGCATTATCCGTAATAGGACCGAAGGTATCCTCGGTAAGAACGAAGGAGCAGGTCATCAGCATACCCATAGTAGCGATAGCCGTACCGAAAGCTCCTGCTGCCGTGGGACTGATACCGTGCATCCCTCCCAGGGCCTGGCTGCCCAGGAAATAGGCTGCCAGCAGGGAGATGCCGATTATCAGGGCGGTCATGAGAGTACTTTCAAAACCTACTGCCACACCGGTAACGATATTGGTGGCGGGACCGGTTCTGGAGGCTTCAACGATGGATTTGACCGGCCTGTATTTCCCTTCTGTATAATACTGGGTAACAAAGACTACTACGATGCTGGCTATGATGCCGATAAGGCCTGCGCCGGCTAACCAGCCCCAGCCGCCGGGCGCACCGCCCAGCATAGCCCAGACAGTCAAAATCATAGCTACCGCACTGAGTGCGACCGAGACATAATAGCCCCGGTTAAGGGCATTCATGGGGTTCTCATTGCCCCTGATCCTGACACACAGGATACCGACAATGCAGGCGATAAGACCGAAAGAACGGACAACCAGCGGGAAGATAATCCAGGCGATATTCTGAGTAGCCATATACAGGGTAATACCCAGCACCATGGCGCCTATGTTCTCTGCCGCCGTGGACTCGAAAAGGTCGGCTCCGCGGCCTGCGCAGTCGCCCACGTTGTCACCTACCAGATCGGCGATCACCGCTGCGTTGCGGGGATCATCCTCCGGGATCCCTGCTTCTACTTTACCCACCAGGTCTGCTCCCATATCGGCAGCCTTGGTATAGATTCCTCCGCCAAGCTGGGCGAAAAGGGCCACGAAGCTGGCCCCGAAACCAAAGCCCAGGATGAGATGCGGGGCAGTTTCCGGGTGAGCATTGCCGCCGTAGGCGAAGAAGATAATGGTAACACCTATCAAGCTCAGGACTACGATCAAAAAGCCCGGTACGGCCGCGCCGCGCAGGGCTGTCTGGACTGCCTCATTCAGGCTTTTTTGTGAAGCTGCTGCACAGCGGCAGTTGGATTTGACGGCAATAATCATACCGAGAAAACCGGCTACTCCGGAACAGATTGCGCCCACCAGGAAGGCTACCCCCGTTTTTACCGCAAAGTCCAGAGCGGTCACGTTTTCTATACCCCTCTGACCTTGCAGTACTCCGACTATTACCGCGATGATAATAGCCACCACGATTGATAACATACCGATAGTACTGTATTGACGCTTCAGAAACGCCCAGGCGCCTTCGTAGATCATATCGCCTACTTGTTTCATTTCCGGCGTTCCCTGGCTGCGTTTGAGTGTGGTAACAACCAGCCAGATAGCAAAAAGGATTGTTATCACACACGCCACCGGCACCACCCAAAATATTCCAGGCATGTTTCCTCCTTGTACCTCCTAATATTTATCCTATTTTCAGGGCAGACTTGCAGAGACACATCATCCACCCGTTTTTCACGCACCGCCGCAGGGTACAGCATTAAAGAAGGCTGAAAGGAAAACCGCAAATTTCAGCAACTATCATACTACAAGCTCTTTGCGGGGTCAATAAGCGAATAGGTATATTAAACGCTTACGATTGATGATCAGGATAGAATACCAGGATTGAACATCAGGAATATACGATCCCGGATAAAGAAGAAGGCATAAATCTAGAAAACCGGAGATTCGTTGTCAACAAGCCCGTCTTTCAGCCAGATAACACGGTCGACATATTTCCTGTCTTCCGGTTCATGGGTAACCATGACGATAGTTTGCTGAAGTTCACGGTTCAGCTTCCTGAAAAGTTCCAGTACGACCCTCGCCGATGTTACATCCAGGCTGGCGGTGGGTTCATCCGCAAACAGTATCTTGGGCCGGTTGACCAGAGCCCGGGCAATGGCTGCCCTCTGCTGTTCACCGCCTGAGACCTCGTGCGGGTAATGCGTCAGACGTTCGGACAGTCCTACCGTATCCAGGAGTTCCTGCGCTTTTTGCCGGTAGCTGGATTTTCTGCCCAGGCATAAGGCTGGAAGGAAGACGTTTTCCAGTATATTGAACTCGCTTATCAGTGAATATTCCTGGAAAACGTAGCCCAGATGGCTCAGTCTGAAATCGGCTTTCTGCTCCTCTGATAGTTTCATGACATCTCTGCCGTCTATGAATATTTCGCCGCCCGTGGGAAAGTCCAGCATTCCCAGCATGTGCAGCAGAGTGGACTTGCCGGAACCGCTCCTCCCCATGATCGCCACAAATTCACCGGTATCGATCTCCAGTGAAACCCCCTTGAGAGCCCGGGTGGCGGCAGTACCTTTACCATATGTTTTTTTCAGGTTATTGACCTTGATCATTTTTTGTCCGGTTCGTATTCTCTGCCACGACTCTATTTATGTAAAATTATAATTGTTTACTGATAGCGAAGCCTGGTTGAGCCTCAGACGAGCATTATCCGGTCATCTTTTCAACTTGCGGAGTCTGCAGGCGACCCAGGCTGAGCCAATCCCATTAAAAAGCAATTACTAATATCATCATATATAACAACCAGCCGGGCAGATCACAGTCTGTCCACTTATTACCATCATTATTACCTGTCAACTAGTTTCCCCAGATAGCTTTAATGATACTCTCCCGGGTCAGGTTGAGAACGGGAATAATACCTGCCAGGATTGCCGCTGCTATCAGTCCGAAAATAGCCACTTTCACCGTTTCGGAGTCAATTACCAGGCTCACCAGCCCGATAGGAAGGTCGATGGGATGGCTGTCGAAATAGGGCTTGATAACATAGCCCAGGATAATCCCGCCGAAGATTATTCCCATCACGGCATAAAGCAGGGACTGGATAAGATATGAAAGCAGTACCACTCCCCGGTTGACCCCGATTGCCCGCAGGATGCCGATCTGTCGTTTTCGGTGGGCTACGTTTATATAAATCACTATGAACATGACTACCCCGGCCACGATCAAGCCGATGCCGCCGATCAGGGAGGCTATTATGCTGAAGCTGGATACAATTCCTCCCACCCCTCCTCCATAGTCCAGCCAGCTCCTGACCTGCCCGTCAATGCCGGCCGCTTCCATCTGCGCGATAAGGCTCTCCTCCGGACTGCCGGGCTCAGTCCGGACCAGTACCTGTCCGGCGGTATCCGCCGGTAGTCCCAGCACGCCGGCCATATCATCAGCGGAAATATAGGCCAGCCTGTTGGCCTGGTCCTGGCGAGCCTTGAATATTCCCTTGACAATATAGGTCTGCTCACTGCCGTCCGGGAAGGTCAAATTCACCTGTTCTCCGATACCGGCGCCTCCCAGCGTTAAAAAGGGCTTGTTCTCAGCCATCTCTCCGCCTGCAATCTCCACTCCCAGGAGGATACTGCCGGTATCTCCCGGACCCAGGTAGCTGCCCTCGATAATGCTGCGGTAAATGGTAGTAACACCCTTTTCCCGGCCGGGGTCTATACCGATGACTGTCCAGTTGCCGATTTCGGCCTCATCCGCCGTCCCCTCCTGGCTGTATTCAAACAAGGCCGTAGCCGGCAGGTGCCGGGCAATACCGCTTATACCGGGTATCTGCTCCAGTTTGCTCTCGATCAGGCTGAAATCTTCCAGGTAATAGCGGCCTTCGGGGGGATCGATGACAATATTTCCGAATAACGTATCTATCTGTTCCCTGTTGATGGCTTCTGTCACGCCGGACATGATGGATGGTGTGAGAATCAGATTGGCAAAGCTGAGGGAGGTGACCAGGATGATCATAATCAGGGTCCAGCGGCTGCCTTTGAGAATGGACTTGTAGGCTAAAAAGAACGCCAGTCTAAGATTTCCCATATTGCTTCAACCAGGGAGGGAAACCTCCCCTGTCCTCCTCACACTCCCGGCGGGCCGGCTTTAGCGTCAATACGCATTATGTCTCTAATAATTCAGTCTATTATATACCTGTGTGTATATCAATTATGCCTAGAAGGACTAGGTATTCTGCGGACTGTTGTATATAACAATGGAAAGGGGGCGAGCCCGCCGGACGGCGGTGGTATGGGCAGGTTATGATCCGGTCAGGCGGGAAAAAGCCTCGTTCTCCACCCGGCGCAGGACTTCCTGAAGCGGGATCTTTTTTTCCCGGGCAATAAGCCGGCAGTCTTCATATTCGGGAGAAACGGCCAGCATCTTACCTGCATACCGCTTGACCTTGACCCTCACCCGGCCGAGGCTGGAATCGAACTCCCTGATTTCCCTCCGGGTGATATGCCTGGTCACCGGTCTGATCCTTATGCCCAATGTTGAAGTTTCACGCAGAATGGTCTCCACCAGGACGGACTCAGCCTCTGCCGGGCACAATACGCTGAGCAGGACGGCAGGGCGGTTTTTTTTCATCTGAATAGGTGTGAACCAGACGTCCGCGGCTTGCTCCGCGAACAGTTTGTCCATCAGGTAACCGTAGACCTGGGGGTTCATATCATCGATATTGGTTTCCAGCAGCACCAGGTTTTCATTCTGGAAAACGTGTTCTCCTTGTCCTATCCAGACACGCAGGACGTTCGGCCATTCGCCGAAATCTTTACTTCCCGCCCCGTACCCGCTTTTTTCCAGTACAAGATCGGGCCGCCTGAAGGTACACAGCGAGGAAATGAGCGCCGCACCAGTAGGGGTAACCAGCTCACCCTGTACCTGTTCCGGACCGGGGAAATCCGTTACCGGGGCTCCGGCAGCGGAAAGCAATTGCAGGGCTGCCGGAACGGGTACCGGCAGTGTTCCATGTTGGGTAGTGATATGACCGCTGCCCAGGGGCAGAGCGGAAGAGTAACAGCTTTCAATTTGCAATATTTCCAGTGCCAGGACGGACCCTACAATATCGATTATGGAGTCCACGGCGCCGACTTCGTGAAAATGCACCCTGTCAAGCGGCACTCCGTGAATTTTCGCTTCGGCTTCACCCAGTTGCCGGAACACGGACCCGCTGACCTTTTTTACACGCTCCGAAAGCCTGCTGTCATCGATCATTTCGAGTATGTCCGACAGCAAACGTTCATGCTGGTGTATCCGGTCCTCCAGTATCACATCGAACTTGGTGGCTGAGATGGCTGATCGTTTGACCTTTTGAGTGGAAAGCCTGTATCCTTCCAGTCCCAGGCTTTTCAGCCCGTCTGCCAGGGCTTCCAGGGAAAGACCCGTGTCCAGTAAAGCTCCCAGTACCATATCTCCGCTGCAGCCAGAAAAACAGTCGAAATACGCAATCCTAGACATCTCGATCCTCTCCCCGCTTTTCTTTTACTCTCTTCAGAAACATCTCAAACTTAAAATCATTGTGTGTAATATGCTTCGTCGCTGCACTTTTCTAAATGAGTGAACCTCCCCAACACAGCGGGAAGGTACAGGTTTTTTTATTAGCTGAACCGGCTTTCCACAGACGTACACTGATGGAAATCACTACACTCGTCCTGGGGACTCGTTCGTAATGACAGAATGCACCGTTATCATTTGTCATGGCGAGCCTCACCAGGTCCTTTCTCTCACCCTCGTGATCGGCGTCGCCATCTCAATACGTGTATAAGCCTGAATATCGGCTTTCCATTGAACCAAAAACCATCCATTCTTAGCCCGATAGCTTCCCGGACGGAGACTCCACAATAGCAGTTTTCGTAATAATTGTCCATTCTGGCTTGCAGCCAGCACCACGAAGTAGAAAATCCTTTTCCCTCTCTCCACTTTCCTCGCCCCTATTCCTAAATTCGCCGCAGCGAATAGGATGGCGGGTACCCTTTGGGTGCCGAGGAATCAGAAGGGGAGACAATAAAGATCTGTTTTCGGGGTAATCTCAACTTAAAAGATACAGTTCCGATATCGAAAGACCGGTGAATGATTTTATTCCGGGTTTTGCCTGCCGATAGCGGCATTCAGACTGCCGGTATGGTAGCCGCTGAGGTCCAGGGTAACATAGAGATAGCCCAGCCCTTTGAGCTTTTCATTTATTTCATTACGCGTATCATCATCAAACACCAGCGGTATGTCTTTCTCTTCGACCTCGATGCTGGCGATCTCACCATGGTGCCTTAAACGGACCTGCTTGAATCCCAGATTGTGCAGAACGTTCTCCGCTGCGGCGATTTTTTCCAGGGTCCCGGGTGTGATCTCCGTCCCGTAGGGAATACGCGAAGCCAGGCAGGGAGAAGAGGGTTTATCCCAGGTCGGCAGGCCTGCCAGACGTGACAGGTGACGGATCTCTTCTTTCTCCAGTCCGGCTTCAACCAGCGGGCTGCGGACTTCCGCTTCCCGGCAGGCCTTCATGCCCGGACGGTAGTCCTGCAAGTCGTTCCGGTTGCTGCCGTCGGCTATCCACGCCAGTCCCTCTTTTTCAGCGGTTCTCTTCAGTTTTTCAAGAAGACCCTGCTTGCAATAATAACAGCGTTCCGGGGTATTGGAGATAAACCCGGGGTCCTCCATTTCATCCGTTTCAATCACCTGCAAACGCAGCCCCAGCTTTTGGGCTGTCAGCCGGGCTTCATCCAGTTCCGACGGCGGGCATAGGGCTGAATGGCCGAAAACAGCCAGGGTTTTATCCCCCAGGACCTGGCTGGCCGTGAACGCCAGGAAGGTGCTGTCCGTACCTCCTGAGAAGGAGACCAGCACGCTCCCCATTTCTCCGATAATATCCTTCAACCGTTCCAGTTTTTCTTGGCTGTTCATTTATCGCTGTCGTTCCCGCCGGCCTGTAAGTTAATCATGGCTGCCATATAGCCGGCCCCGAAACCGTTGTCTATGTTGACCACAGCCACTCCCGGAGCGCAGCTATTCAGCATGGTTAAAAGGGGCGCCAGGCCCTGAAAGCTGGCTCCGTAGCCTACACTGGTAGGCACCGCAATAATGGGTTTTGAGACCAGGCCGCCTAGAACGCTGGGCAAAGCGCCCTCCATGCCCGCTGCCACCACCAGCACACGCATTTCCCGCATGCCGGGAAGTATATCAAAGAGCCGGTGCAGGCCGGCTACTCCTATATCAAATATCCTTTCCACCCTGTTGCCCATAACTTCGGCCGTTACCGCCGCCTCTTCGGCAACGGGAATATCAGCCGTGCCCCCTGTCAGCACGGCTATGCCTGTTCGCAGGGACGTTTCCGTATGACGGGTAAATACGATAGTCCGGGCGACCGGATTATACCGCACCCCAGCCAGTTGGCCCTCCAGGGCCTGAAAGGCCTCGGGCGATGCGTGGGTGATCAGCAGCCGGTCGGCGTGTCCGGCAATCCGAAGGGCAATATCCGTAATCTGGCCTACCGTTTTGCCCCTGCCGAAAACTACTTCGGGAAAGGCAGCGCGCAGACCGCGATGATGATCGATCCTGGCAAAGTCCAGGTTTTCATAGGGAAGTATGCTCAGCTCCTCTATCGCCGCTGAAACAGTGAGTTCACCCGATTTTACCTTATTCAGCGTTTGAGTCAGCCACTCCCCCATCTGCGGGAAGCCTGTTCCACTTTTACGTCTGGCTGCTTTTCCGGGCATTGTATTCCTCATCTGCTAAAACTATATACAGACTATATTATATACCAGAGCTTCAATACAAATCCGATGATGTTTTGGTTTCTTTTTCCATTTAACGTTTCAAGCCGCTATACAGTCCGTACCCGAAATACTCAAACAGGCCAAAAATACTGCGGGGAACGGAGATTGCTTCCCAGGTAAATTTCCTGGCGGCATGGTCTGTGAGAAGCATCTGAAAATAGCCGCACCAGGCTTTTACGAATTCAAGAAACTCGATCTGCCTGACTTCCTCCGTCCACTGTTCAATCGCACCGGTTTTGTAGATCGCGGCCGTAATCTCCTGCAATCCGGAACTTTCCAGCAATCCCTTCCAGCCGCTGCCGTCGCGGAATTCAGCATCCATTATGCGGGAGAGGTATGCGGCCAGGTCTTCAGGCGGTGTCCGCAGCCAGGTGACCTCGTTGATGCCGAGATACCCTCCGGGCTTTATTACCCTCCTGTATTCGTTTATTGCCCTGGGTTTGTCTGGTACAAAGGCATTTACTGACTCACAAATGACTGCATTGAAAGAGTTGTCATCAAATGGAAGCTCCTGCGCATCGGCAGTGCGGAATTCAACCCTCTTATCGAGACCTGCTTTCCCGGCTCTTGCTATCGAGCGGTCAACCATCGCGGCCAAGAGGTCGACTCCCGTTACTCTACAGCCGTAATTTTTAGCCAGGTAGCATGCACTTACGCCTGTACCGCAGCCTACCACCAGTACACGATTATCCCGTTCAACCCGGCACAGCTCGATAAGCTTTCCGGTGGCTTTCAGTCCCCCCATATGTTTGGTCATCCCCCAACTGGCCTGGACCTGAAAATAGGGATTTTTGTCTGAAGACTGTCTTTTGCTGTCCATGATTAACCCTGCCTGTAAAAAATACAGAGCAGAATACCGGCTACAGCACCCAGGCTGAAACCGGACGTTCTGTTATTTGATTGTTGTACTGCTCTCGTATTTATTGTAGTAAATTAAGCATAATACTACAATACTATATTTATCAATGCAAATAGATATGGCCGAATTTTCGCTTTGGCCGGGGTGGGGGTTGTGGAGATGTTCTCAAGAGGATGCATAGAAACAGGGAATACGTGGCCTGATGGCATGGCAGCACCAGACTATTCAGGCCAGTTTCAGGTTGGGCACAACATCCATATCCAGGCCGTCCGTTTTACCGGCCCGGTAGCGGTAGTATGCGCAGGCCGCGATCATGGCGGCATTGTCCGTACACAGGACAGGCGGAGGGATCAGGACCGGCACGGGTGATAGTTTGGCCAGCGTCTGACGGAGGGCCTGATTAGCCGCTACTCCACCCGCTACCAGTATTTGTCCCACCCCCAGCTCACTGGCCAGTGAGACGGTCTTGGCAGCCAGCACGTCGACGACCGCTTTCTGGAAGCTGGCAGCGGCATCATATTTGGAAGGCAGACCGTTTCGTGCGTTTTCATCAAGCGAAATTTTACCCCCCTCCACCAGTCGCAGCAAGGCTGTCTTGATTCCGCTGAAGCTGAAATCGTTGCTCCCCTCCAGCCATGCGTGCGGCAGCCGGACCAGGTCTTTGCCTATTTCAGCCGCTTTCTGGATGGCAGGTCCGCCCGGGTAGCCCAGTCCCAGTATCCTGGCGGCCTTATCAAAGGCCTCGCCCGCAGCGTCATCCCTGGTCCGTCCCAGTAAAGTGTAGTCTCCATGATCTTTCATCAAAATAAGATCGCTGTGCCCACCGGATACAACCATGCATATTATCGGGAAGGTTATGGCGGCCCCGGTCAACCAGTTGGCGTAGATATGTCCCTCAAGGTGATTGATACCTATCAGAGGAATCCTGCGTGCCAGTGCGATAGCCTTGGCGGCATTAACGCCCACCAGCAGCGAGCCTGCCAGTCCGGGGCCCCGGGTAACGGCTATGGCGTCTATGTCCTGCCAGTCCGTACCGGCATTTGCCAGCGTTTCCTCGATAACAGGCGTAATAGATAGCATGTGCTGCCTGGAGGCCACCTCCGGCACTATCCCCCCGTACCGGGCATGGATGTCTACCTGGGAGCTGATTATACTGGAAATTACGGACGACCCGTTTTCTACTATGCTGGCGGCAGTTTCGTCGCAGGACGATTCGATACCCAGAATCTTCATATCTAAAATTATAACATACTTGTGATAATGTTATTCAGACCTGTGCTTGATTCCGGCCGGTGAATATGAGCCGGTATGGACCAGGATATTCAGAAACATGACCAGCGGTTGTTAATGATACTGTGGCTGTTAAAATAGCCTTGAGTATATTGACAATAATCTTTCGGGGTAGTAAAATATGCGTATAACCGCATACACGCAACTATGCATATAGATGCTCGAATAATCGGCAGATAAAGGGTTCGCTTGATGGATATAGTCCTGGATATTCTCCTGGGAGGCTGGAACGGCCTGGTCAGTTATCTCTCTGCCCATGTCATTACCTGCCTGGTCCCGGCTCTGTTTATTGCCGGTGCTATTTCGGTATTCGTTTCACAGGCGGCTATTCTCAAGTATTTCGGACCCCAGGCCAACAAGTTCCAGTCCTACAGTATAGCTTCGGTATCCGGTGCAATCCTGGCAGTCTGTTCCTGTACCGTTCTCCCGCTGTTTGCCGGAATATATAAACGCGGAGCGGGACTGGGTCCGGCAATCGCATTCCTGTTTTCCGGACCGGCCATCAACATACTGGCAATTGTATATTCAGCCAGGCTGCTGGGCTATGACATAGGATTAGCCCGAGCGGTTGCTGCGATAGCTTTTGCGGGTATCGCAGGCTTGATTATGGCTCTCATCTATCGAAAAGAGGAGTCCCGGGCTGATGCCAGGGCCTTTGCGATGATGACCGCTGATCCGGGGGGTAAGAGCATCTGGCTGCAGGTACTCTTTGTAGGGACCCTGGTTGTCATACTGGTAGTTACTGCTGCAAAGATCTGGATTGCAACGGGTATCTGTGTGGCAATCCTTGGTATCATACTATGGCGCTGGTTCAGCAAAGATGAAGTCATCCAGTGGCTTAAGGAAACCTGGCATTTTACCCGCCTGGTTGTTCCCTGGCTGCTGGTTGGAGTATTCATCGCGGGTATTTTAACGGTGGTTATTCCCCAATCTTTTATAGTGCAGTTTGTGGGAGATAATACGCTTTTAAGTAACTTGATAGCCTCTCTTTTCGGGGCTTTGATGTATTTTGCCACGCTTACCGAGGTGCCGATCATCAGGGCTTTCATGGACCTGGGTATGGACCAAGGGCCGGCTCTGTCCCTGCTCATGGCTGGTCCCGCTCTTTCCTTGCCCAGTATGCTGGTGATTCGGAAAATCATAGGGACAAAAAAGATGCTCACATATGTAGGTTTGGTGGCCGTCATGGCGACTGTAACAGGTTATGTTTTTGGTTTGATAGGTTAGTAGTAAATGAAAAGGGGATTATGGGAACCTGTAACTTGAACCGAGCAGCTTCAAGCAGCCATAAATTGACGTTTCTTGCCGGCAGAAGAGACAGAGATAATACAGATATGGAAAAGAGATGGCATGGAATATTTCCAGACAGACAGGGGATGCCCAGTATCCTGTATAACCGTTTTTATTTTGAGCATGGATACTGTTGTCAGAGCAACAACAGGCTGTCTTTAGCAAACTCAGACTGATATTGGTAAATACAAACAAAACCAGGTACGCCTGTGCGTACACGGAGGTGAATTTTATGTATAACCTGGTAAAAGCCATGAAAGCGTTATCGGATGATACCCGCCTGAGGATTATTGGTATTATCCTGGAGCGGGAATGCTGCGTTTGCGAGGTGATACAGGCCCTTGACATTTCTCAAACCCGGGCTTCACGAAACCTGACCATACTATATGACGCCGGTTTTCTCAAGCTAAGGAAAGTTGGGCTGTGGTCTTTGTATTCACTGGATAAAGATGGAATACCGGATTATATGTCCGGTCTTGTAGAAGCCGTCAGGCTGGCACTGGTTGATAATTCTGTTGCAAAACGGGACAGGGAGAGGCTTAAAGCAGCCATACGCAGCGGAACAGGCTGTGTAACCGGAGATAACGGAACCTGCGCAAGAAAATCTATCGTACAAGAAAATATTCCGATAACAAGTCTTCAAGTCTCAGGAATAAAACCGGGGTAATAATACGAAATCAAATTTGTCCCATTGAATTATCGGTCAATTGGTGAATAAGTCCGGAGTTCATTCTGGCAGGGGAAGAGGGTATGGTCTCATATTCAGGACTGTTGTAGCCCGGAATAAAAGAAAATAAAACCAGGAGGGTGAAGTATGGAAATTGTTGTCATAGGGACGGAGCCGCCATGTATTCGCTGCGCTACTACTTTTAAAAGGGCAAAAGAAGCAGCTCAAAAATTTTCCGATAAAATTGAGGTGAAGAAGATTGCTATTCACTCGGAAGAAGCTGCCCGCTATGGAAATGTGGAAAGCGGCCACGGTATAGGTGACGCCGGTAAAATTCAGCCTGATGTTGAGGGAATGAAACGTGTGATGAGTGACATCGATGAACTGGTAAAAGATGAGGCGAAAAATGAGAAATTGATTGATGCCAGACTAAAAGAACTGGAAAAAATATTGGTTCCGGTCAAGGAGAAAGCACGCGAAATGGGCTACTTGATGACGCCTGTTCTGGTTATCAACGGCCAGGTAAAATCCATGGATTATGTGCCGTCCAGGGAAGAAATCCAGGCCTGGATTGAAATTGAAAGAAGACGCTAATACGAGTTAAATAAATGGAGGAAAATATGATAAACGTTAAAGTGTTTGGTACAACTCCCCCCTGCGTTAAATGCAAAGAGCTGACCAGAAGAGCGGAAAAAGTGGCCGAAAAATACCCCGGCCAGATTGAAGTTGCCAAATTTGATGCCATGTCTGCCGAAGGGGATAAATACTGTGTAATGATGACTCCGACATTGGTGATCAACGACAAGGTAGTCTCTATCGGTAAATTGCCCGCTGAAAATGAGATTGAAAAAATGATCAAGAAAGTAATGGAGGAATAGATCCAATGGTTAAAATGGAGGTATTCAGCGGCGATCCACCCTGTCCGGGCTGTGTAGCTATTCTGGCTCTGGCGGATGAATATGCGGAGAAATACCGGGGGAGAGTTGAGGTTAAAAAGTACATCGGAGAAGAAGGAATGCCCAGGTTTGAGGAGTATAAAATGGTCTGTGTCCCCGCTGTAGTGGTAAATGAGGTAATCAAAATTGAGGGTATCTGTCCCAGCCGGAAGACCATGGATGCAGCCCTCAGAGAGGGTGGTCTATGAGCAAGATAAAAATTGAAGCCTTCCTCTCGGTTCCCGCCTGCTCGGGCGGAGTGAGCCTGATGCGCTTGCTCAGGGAAATCGAGCAGGAATATGGGGACAAGGTCGAGATTACCATCAACAAAGGGCGCAACGATCTCTTTGAGAAAAACAATCTAAGCTCGGCTCCAGCCCTGATT
Source organism: Dehalococcoidales bacterium (assembly GCA_016926695.1). Next base: position 23,614 of record JAFGOB010000067.1, read on the forward strand.
ATCGGCGAACTGGTCAGGTTTATGGGAGTATGCCCGGATAAAGAGTCCCTGGTAGCAGCATTGAAGGAGTCAGGCCTGGACTGATAACATGAGGGAATCTCACTGTTTTCAGAATGTATTTATAAAGCTGTAGTTGCAACATAGCCCTTTTATTCTTTAGATTCAGGCTGATATATTTATAGTAATATCTATCAGGGGTGTCAATATGATAACAGAGACAAAACTGAAATCAGACGGCCTGGACATTACCGGCCAACTTCATCTTCCCTCGGGCGGGCAGCCGCCCTACCCGGCTGTGATACTGTGTCATGGCGTGCCATCCGGCCGTGTCGCCGACCCCTCCGACGGAGGCTATCCTTTTCTGGCTGAAACTATTGCTGTTGAGGGTTTTGCCGTCTTTATTTTCAACTTTCGCGGCTGCGGAACGAGCCAGGGCGACTTCAACGTAGCCGGCTGGAGCCGGGACCTGAAAACCGTTATCGACTATGTCGCTGGACTGGATGAAATAAATCCCGCCCGCATCGCCCTGACCGGGTTCAGCGCCGGGGCGACTGTATCATTGTACGTGGCTGCCGGGGACAGGAGGGTTTCCGCTGTGGCGGGCTGTGCCTCACCGGCCGATTTCAGCCTTATCTATGCCTCCGCTGACCCGCGCCAGCACCTGGAACGTTACCGCAATATAGGTATAATCCGAGATCCTCTCTATCCCCCGGACTTCGAGGGGTGGCTCGACGACTTCCGTAAAATAAACGCCCTTGCCTGCGTGGCGGATTTAGCGCCACGTCCCCTCCTACTGCTGCATGCCCGCGATGACAGCGTGGTGCCGGTTGAAAACTCCCGAAAGTTATACCGGCAGGCCGGTGAACCAAAAAAATTGGTCATCATTGAAGGTGATGAACACCGCCTCCGCCGTAGCCCGCAAGCCGTGAATATTCTTACCGGTTGGCTGAAGGAAAGCAGTAAATAAAGTGTTTATTGGTACATTCCTCCCCGGATTAAATTGACCATATTACTAAAGTGGAATATAATTAGCATGTGACCTGGTAATTTATGCCAGGCACCTGGGTAGAGGACGTGAAAAGTGCGCGAAGCGTGCGGCATTTTCGGAGTGTATGCCCCAGGTGAAGACGTAGCCCGGATCACTTTCTTCGCCTTATTCGCTCTCCAACACCGCGGCCAGGAAAGTGCTGGTATCGCTACCTCCGATGGAAAGAAATTACAGGTATATTCCCGCATGGGACTGGTTTCACAGGTATTCAGCGAGGAGTCGTTAAGTCAACTCTCCGGAGATATCGCCATAGGTCACAACCGCTACTCTACTACCGGTTCCTCCCGTATTAACAATGCTCAACCTATCGTTGTCGGAAGCGGCGAAAATATCATAGCCGTGGCCCATAACGGCAACATCGTTAATTCCGAACCCCTTGGCAAAGAGCTCAGGGAGATGGGTTACACCTTCAATAGTTCTACCGATTCCGAGATTATCGCCAACCTTATCCATTCCGCTCCGGGCCAGGGCTGGCTGGAAAAAATCCGCTATGCCATGCGGCGTATCAAGGGCGCTTATTCTCTGGTTATCCTGACCAGGGACAGGCTTTTCACTGTACGCGATCCTTTTGGTGTACGTCCTCTTTGCCTGGGAAAAATCAACGGTCACTGGGTAGTAGCCTCCGAAAGCTGCGCTCTGGACCATATCGGTGCTATTTTTGTGCGGGAAATCGATCCGGGAGAAATCGTGGAAATCGATTCCGACGGCGCAAAAAGTTACCATGAGATACTGGAGAGAAAAGCTACCTGTATCTTTGAGTATATCTATTTTTCCCGTCCTGACAGTATTATTGACGGACGTCTGGTCTATCTCGCACGTCAGGCCATGGGAGCCCGGCTTGCCGAGGAATACCCGGTCCAGGCCGACCTGGTTGTGGGAGTTCCGGATTCAGCTACCGTGGCAGGCATCGGCTATGCCCAGAGGTCCGGTATACCCCACGGAGAGGGACTGGTTAAAAACCGCTATGTCGGACGAACCTTTATCAGTCCCGACCAGCGTATGAGAGACCTGGGGGTCAAGCTGAAATTCAATCCCCTGCCTGATATCCTGCACGAAAAACGGGTTGTACTGGTAGACGACAGTATAGTACGCGGCACCACTACTCCCAAGGTGATTAATCTCCTGCGTAAAGCCGGGGCTAAAGAGGTCCATATGCGTGTTTGCGCTCCTCCTATCATACATCCCTGCTTCTTCGGCGTGGATATGGCTTCCCGCTGGGAGTTGATCGCCGCCAGTAAGTCGATTGATCAAGTCAGGCAATATATCGGGGCGGATTCCCTGGGATATATCAGCATTGAAGGACTGGTCAGCTCCATCGGACTGCCGGTCGATAATTTCTGCATGGCCTGCTTTACCGGCGATTATCCTATCCCGGTCCAGCTCGAAATGGACAAACTGGCCCTGGAAGCCAGGCCCTGAGATACAGATGATAATTGGTATTTCATCCCGATGTCATGATCCGGGATGAACAAGCAAGGAAGGCCTGAACGGTCTTGCATCAGGAATCTCCTCTCGTTTCAAATCCGATATTTTTGATTTTTTGTGATACAGTCGCCCAATATATTTTCAGGGAGAGAAGAAGATGGATAAGCTGACTTACGCTGAAGCTGGTGTTGATATTAATGCCGGCATGAAGCTGAAAAAGATCATCGGCCGCCTGGCTGAGCCTACCTTCGGCCCGCAAGTCCTGCGCGGCATAGGCTTCTTCGGCGGTCTGTACGAGCTTAAAGACTACTGCCAGCCTGTACTGGTCTCACATGTGGACGGAGTGGGCACCAAAATGAAGATCGCCATCGCCCTGGACAAGCACGATACCATAGGCATCGATATCGTCAACCACTGTGTGAACGATATATTTGTGGGTGGGGCGGCTCCCCTTTTCTTTCAGGACTATATCGCCATGGGCAAGCTCAATCCTGCCAGGGTGGAGTCTGTTATTCAGGGACTTGTCATCGCCTGCCGCGAGGTCGGCTGTGCCCTGATCGGCGGAGAGACGCCGGAAATGCCGGGCATCTATGCCGACGATGATTACGATCTGGTGGGTTTTATCGTAGGAGTGGTGGAAAAGGACCGCATCAAGCTGGGCGATGACGTCAAAAGCGGTGATGTTGTACTGGGACTGCCCTCCAGCGGCCCTCATACCAACGGATACTCTCTTATCCGCCGCATCTTCGGCACGGACCCCAATGTCTTGAATACCCATTACCCGGAGCTGGGCACTACACTTGGCCTGGCTCTGCTGGAGCCTCATCGCTGTTACTACAACCAGCTTAGTCCCCTGATGCCCTCGATCAAGGCCCTGGCGCATATCACCGGCGGCAGTTTCTATAAAAATATTCCGCGTGTCCTGCCCGATGGCCTGGCTGTCCGGCTCGACAGCCGTGCATGGACGGTGCCACCTCTTTTCCGCCTCATCCAGAAAGAGGGTAACGTTGAAGAAAACGAGATGTACCATGTCTTCAACATGGGCATCGGGATGACGGTTATCTGCGCCGGGACCGCCGTAGACACTCTGCTTTCTTCTCTGTCGGGAGCCAAAATCATCGGGGAAGTCATACCGCAGGCAGCCGAAGTCAGGGTGATCATTAGCTAATACCCTCTTGTTTATATCACCGGGACGTACCGTTTTGCCCTGATTCATTGGTGGGCTTGCTGCGGCATATCATTGAAACCGCGGATTTCTGTTTGTAGCTTCATTCTCAACCCTTCACCCTCAACCCTCGTTGGATAAGGCCGGCATCCTCCGTTTACCGCTTTCATGACAACGCTTTTCCGAATTGGTATAATACTAGCATCGTTTTTGATCAGACTGAATTTTTTAGTCACTATTGGATTACCGGATAACGAATATCAGCCAGTACGTAACAGATAGCGCGCACCACATGTTGCTTCCATGGCTGTCTGTCTGAGAATAAATTGAGGAGCAGAAAGACTATGATGTTGAGCAGCAGGTCAGGAAAACAGACCGATATTCCGGAGAAATGGAATGAATTTTCTCCCGCGAAGAAGCGCCAGTGGAAGCTTGAAAACTTCCGGAGTGGGAAGGGTATCGATTTTATCAGTCCCGATGCTAGAGAAGGCTATCAGACCAGGGCCAAGAGGCTGGTGGATGCCTACAACATAGAGGAGCCGGACAGGGTGCCGGTCAGCTTGCCCATAGGCAACCTGCCGTTTTCCCTCTATGGAGTGAGCCAGCGTACCGCCATGTATGACTATGAGCAGGCGGTGCAGGCCTGCCATAAATTCAATGCGCAGTATTCGACCGAACTCGAATATTTTGCCAACCCCTTTACCAACGCTGCCAGGGTGATGGATATTCTAGACTACAAGCTGTATGCCTGGCCGGGACACGGCCTTCCCGTAAATGCTCCTACCGTCCAGTTCGTTGAGGGGGAATATATGAAGGCCGAGGAATATGACGACCTGATTGACGACCCCACCGATTTCTGGTTAAGGACCTACCTTCCCCGTGTATTCGGTGCTTTCGAACCCTTCAGCACCTTCAGCCCCTTAACCAGCATGATCGAGGTTGTATCCCTTGGTCAATTGGGTGTTCTGGCTGCACCACCTATGCAGGATACGTTGATTAAGATGCTGGAAGCCGGGCGGGAGTATCAGAGGATGATGCAGATCATGGGACCGTATGCCGGGCTGGGGTCTTCCAGCGGTTATCCAGTAGCTATGGGCGGCATCTTTGCCAAAGCCCCCTTTGATACCCTGGGCGATACCCTCAGGGGAACAGCCCCGCTGATGAAGGACATGTACCGCCGTCCCGATAAAGTGCTGGCAGCCTGCGACAAGATCGCCGACCTGACTATCAAGACTGTACTGCGGTCTCCCGGAATCACCCGCAGTATTATGGTAATGTATCCTCTCCATAAAGGTGCCGATGGCTGGATGTCCCAAAAGCAATTCGAGACCTTCTACTGGCCTTCCATGAAAAAGGTCATGGACGCTTTTATCAATGAAGGCCTTATCCAGTACCTGTTCGCTGAAGGCGCCTATAATACCCGTCTGGAGTCCGTCAACGAATTCCCGAAGGGTTTCGTTACCTGGCTTTTCGACCAGACCGATATGTTCAAAGCCAAAAAGATCCTGGGGGACAAATGCTGTATCCAGGGTAATGTGCCGTCTTCCCTGATTGTCACCGGTTCGCCCCAGAACGTAAAGGAATATTGTCGCAAGCTGATTGAAGGCTGCGGCAAGGGAGGCGGCTTTGTCCTTGCAGCCGGGGCTGTGGCTGAGGACCCTAAACTGGAAAATGTGCGAGCCATGATGGAAGCTGTCAGGGAATACGGTGTTTACCGCAAATAGAACATTTCGTGCTTTATGTGGAAAGCATTCGCTTGAGGTGAGACCATGAATGCGAAACGCCTGTCAAAAGCTATTCAGATAGGGGGTGTTACCGTCGGTGGCGGAGCTCCCGTATCGGTACAGTCAATGACCAAGACGGATACCCGTGACAGCCGGGCTACCATCAACCAGATCAGAGAGCTGGAGGAATGCGGCTGTGAGATCATCCGCGTGGCCGTGCCGGACATGGAAGCTGCCCTGGCTTTGAAAGAGATCCGGAAGGGCATCCGCATACCCCTTATAGCCGATATACATTTCGATCACCGCCTGGCGCTGGCCGCCCTGGAATCGGGAGCCGACGGTCTTCGCCTGAATCCCGGCAATATACGTGAGACGGACAAGATAAAAGAGGTGGTCCGGTCAGCTAAAGAAAGAAGCGCCCCCATACGCATAGGGGTCAACCTGGGCAGCCTGCCCCCCGATCTCGATCCCGCGCTGTCTGTTCCCGGTAAAATGGTCGAAGCCGCCCTGCGTCATATCCGTATTCTGGAGGACCTGGACTTCGGTCTTATCAAGGTCTCTTTGAAAGCCTTCGATGTGCTCATCACGCTTCAGGCCTACCGCGAAATCGCGGAGAGGGTACCTTATCCCCTGCATATCGGCATTACCGAGGCCGGAACGCCCCGCCGGGGCGTGATCCGCAGCGCTGTCGGCATTGGAATACTGCTCCATGAAGGCCTGGGCGATACAGTGCGGGTCTCCCTGACCGGTCCTCCCCGGGATGAGGTCTTTACCGCTTATGAAATCCTGAAAAGCCTGGACCTGCGGGAGCGCGGTCCCACCCTGGTAAGCTGTCCCACCTGCGGCCGTACGGAGGTAGACCTGTTACCCCTGGCCAATGCACTGGATGACCGGCTCCTGAAAATCAGCAAACCCCTCAAGGTGGCCCTCATGGGCTGTGTGGTCAACGGGCCGGGCGAAGCTAAGGACGCCGATGTGGGAGCGGCCTGTGGAAAAGGTAAAGCCGTGCTCTTCAAGAAAGGTCTCCGGCTCCGCACCGTCGATGAGAAAGACGTCCTCCCCGAGCTTATGAAAGAGATCGAGGGGATGTGAAACGTACTTACCTCGTCCGGTTCGCTTCAGCAATCAAGATTTCGAGAATATTGCTGATGTCTTTATCCCGAATAGCCTGAACATCTGACCTTTCGCTTGTGAATCAGCATAACGAGGCAATAACGACTCAATTTGCCCCTGGAAACGGTTGAGGAGGGAATTATGCCCGATGCGGCATCTGAATCCAGGCCCCCGGGGAAGATATTCAGGCTGCACCCGAATGTCTTTTTCCTGGGGCTGACCAGCCTGCTTAACGATTTCAGCAGCGAGCTGATTTTTACGCTTTTGCCCCTTTTTCTTACCAATATCCTGGGAGCCTCGACTGTTCTGATAGGTCTGATCGGGGGAATTTCCGGGAGTGCGGACGCTCTTTTCAGGATCGCCAGCGGCTGGTACAGCGACAAAATGAAACAACGTAAGGTTTTTGCCGTGGCGGGATACGCACTCTCGGCTTTCGTTAGACCTTTTATGCTGGTTGCCGGAAGCTGGGGTGCGGTAACCGGCCTGAGGTTTACCGATCGCATAGGCAAGGGTATTCGCAATGCCCCGCGGGATGCCCTGGTGGCCGACTCGGTAGACAAGGAACTGAGGGGCAGGGCTTTCGGAATCCAGCGGGCCATGGACACCTCCGGCGCAGTAATCGGCCTGGCCGTGGCTGCTTTGATTATTTACCTGGTACAGGGCACGGACCGGGCCATGGAGTTGAGTACATACCGGTGGATGGTTATAGTCGGTATCATTCCCGGTATCCTTTGTACACTGGTTATCCTCTTCATGGTTAAAGAAGGTGGCAAGCGTGCAGATATCAAGGATTCTGAAGGAACAGCCGTTAAAACCGGAGGTGTGGGTCTCAGCCGTAAATTCAAGATATACCTGTGTATCGTGGGGATTTTTACCCTCGGGAATACCAGCGATATGTTCGTTATCCTGCGTGCTCAGAATCTGGGAAACTCTTTAATTTATATCTCCCTGATCCTGGTGATGTTTAACCTGGTCTCTGCCGTCTCCGCTATACCTGCCGGAATCCTTTCGGACAGGCTGGGGCGAAGGGGAATGATCATTACAGGGTGGCTGGTCTATTCTGCGGTCTACCTGGGTTTTGCAGTCGCCAGTGCTGCCTGGCATATCTGGCTTCTTTTTACGGCCTACGGGGTCTATCACGGAATGGTGGAAGGAGTAAGCCGGGCTTTTGTAGCAGACCTGGTGCCGCCGGAAAAAAGGGGAACGGCTTACGGGTGGTATAACGGTGTGTTGAGCATAGCTCTGCTGCCGGCCAGCCTGATCGCCGGCTGGATGTGGAGTGCCGTCAGCCCCGCTGCGACTTTCTATCTTGGAGCAGGGCTTGCATTGCTGGCAGCAGCGGGAGTCTGGATACTTCTGCGGGACTGATGCCTGTCAGTAGTCCAGGATGTCTTTGAGTATTCTTTCGTAAACCTGCGAAGGATTTATATCCCTCTCCGCCAGTTTTTTACCGAAATTGCCCCTCTTAAAATGTTCTACCATCCAGTTCTGTATCCGCAGCATTGAAGTTTGGTCTTTAAACTGTATGGCGATCCAGATATATGAGGTATACTCATTCAGGTCCGACAGGGTAATAATTTTCTGTTGAAACTCACCGGCCAGGTCCTCGGGCAACAGCTTGATAGCCTCACGGTAGTTATTCTCCAGTCTTTTATAAACATCCCCTTCGCGGATGGACATCCTGCGCTCTCCTTGTCCTTAATCAAATACAAAACAGCCCTTCAGCAGGTTGCCGTATACATCATCCGGACGTAATCCGGCGGCAATGAGTTTTTTGTTAAAAGCCATGACGGCCACTTTACGTCCTATCTTTCTCTGGGTCAGTCCGGTAGCCGCCCGCCCTTCGAACTCTGTAGATGTACGGATAAAGGGCGCCAGCTCCTCCAGTTCCTTGAGCGGAAGGACCCTGGTGCGGAATTCTTCCTGAAGTTCCTGGGGAAGTGTTTTTACCAGTGGTTCATAGTTTGAGCGCATGATTTCTTCTATCTCTTCGACCATCAACATATTCAACTCCCTTTATTCCAGCAGGATATTATCAAGCAAGCGGGTCCTGCCGAATTTTACCACCATTGATATCAGTACCGGAGATTCGGCCTTTTCCAGTTCGTTCAGGTTAAGAGCGTCTGCGATGCTGATATACTCGATTTGCCCCAGGGGGTTTTGCCGTATGAGTTCGGTCATAGCCTGCCTGATGCGGCCGGAGTCCCTCTCGCCGGCTGCCCACATGTCGCGGGCTTTGTTCAGCGACTGGAAAAGCACCGGCGCCTGCTGTCTTTCCTCGGGACTGAGATAGATATTGCGGCTGCTCATGGCCAGCCCGTCCGCCTCCCTGACCGTGGGGCAGATCACTATGTCCAGGTTCATATTGAGTTCTCGGGCCATTTTTTTGATAACCATGCATTGCTGTGCATCCTTTTGTCCGAAATAGGCGCGGTGCGGCTGCACTATGTTGAAGAGCTTTGTTACGATGGTCGCTACACCCCTGAAATGTCCCGGGCGGATTGACCCCTCCAGTCTCTCCGTGATCCCATCGACCTCAACCCAGGTGTTATAGCCATCCGGATACATCTCCGAGGCCTCAGGAATAAAGACAAAGTCCGCACCTTCTTTCTCCAGCAGTGCCAGATCACGTGGAAAGTCGCGGGGATAACGCTCGAAGTCCTCATTGGGACCGAACTGGGAGGGATTGACGAAAATGCTCACGAAAGTGCTGTTGTTTTCCTGGTGTGAATGTCTTACCAGCGAAAGGTGTCCTTCGTGGAGATATCCCATCGTCGGCACGAAGCCCGTGCTTCCCTGGGGGGAGTGACGGACCTGCCGGATTTCGGCTATGGTTTTTATAATTTGCATAATCTTATCTTGATTTCTTAATAAAGGGGACGCCCACGGAGCGTCCCCACGGAACGCTAATAGTCGTTGCCAAAGGGATGTACATCTACAAACAGGATCGGTTTGGTCTGTTTAAGCGTGCCGCCCGGCCAATGGGGGATGAAGGGCGGGCAAACAACGGCGGTAGGAGAGGTAAAAGTATATTTCTCCTGTTCTTTACCCACGCATATTTCAAACTCGGCATTCAGTTGATTGAGATCTTCGGGATCGCTGCCCAGGAACATCATACACTGGGTGGTGGGATGGGTGTGGGGTTTATCGGGATTCGGACCGATACGGTACGGCGCCTTTTTCATGCTCTCATAGAGGCAGACAAAGTCGAAGCCGGCATCTTTGGTTACTATGAAAGAAATAGTGCCCCCGCCGTCATCCCTGTTGGTGGGTCCGTAAACCCAGGCGCCTTTGCGCCGGAAGAGGATCGGCTGGACGTTTTTCATGTATTTTGGTCTCATACCTACCGGCTCGCCTGGCTTTTTATCCGTGACGTAGGGTTTTTCGCTGTATTCTTTGGCGATCGAGATCTCCGCCACGATAATCCTCTTGTCCATCCTGTTAATCGTAGCCGGGAAGTGCGGCATACCTTTGGGAATGGCGATAGCTGTCGAACAGGTTATCATGTGGGTTTCCATTTCCTCGCCGATGCAAAATTCAACCTCTGCCCACAGGTCGCTCATATCATTCATATCCGTTCCCAGGAATAGCATAACCTGATCGAAATCATGTACATGCGGCTGATAGGGCGCTTCACCCAGTCTGCCCGCCATCCAGCAGGACCCGTACTTGATACAGCAGTCTATTCCCAGGTAATCTGCATTCAGCTCGATTCCCTGTCTGTAAGGCCCGCTGGAGTAGTCCTGAAATTGCAGAGTTTTAACGAGCTGTTCGTATTTCCTCGCCATTTTTCCCTCCATTTTTTCCTTATTATGTCCTCTGTCAATTGTTGCGGCAGGAATTAAGCCCGGTTATGTCCCGGGTCCCGCCGATGTGGACGAATCAGTCTCTAACGTCTGCCCGACCTGCCTCCTGATCCGTAATAGGGTGGTAGTTCAAATAATAATAAGTCCGTTGAACTATTTTATTACATCGGGGTATGTCTAACAAGTATGTGTCATTGAAATATAGCATGCAGTTATGCTGTCTGAGGAAAAAACTGTTTTACGGAAGGGTAACCGGAGGAATTTGACTTTTCTCTTAGTGAGGAGAGAAGGACATCCTCTCCTCACCAGATACAACTGACCTTTACTTAAGGTCGGTCAGTACTGACTCATCAAGTGGAAATCCGTGAGCATCCGTTGGGAATGTCCCGGTCCTGACCTCGTTTTGATAACCGGTTATAGCATCCCGGATGATATCGGTTAGATGGCTATATTGTTTGGCATGTTTTGGCACGAAACCCGTGGTGAATCCCAGGATGTCATGTATAACCTGCACCTGTCCGTCGCAGCCGGGACCTGCCCCGATGCCTATGGTGGGAATATCCACTTTCCGGGTTATCAGGGTAGCCAGGGGGGTAGGGACTGTTTCCATTACCACCGCGAAAGCTCCGGCTTGAGCGAGCGCCAGAGCATCGTCCAGCAGCTTTCTGGCTATCTCGGGAGTTTTACCCTGGATTTTATAACCGCCCAGTTGGTTCCTGGACTGCGGCGTCATGCCGATATGGCCCATGACGGGAATACCGCAGTCCACGATGCTTTTTACTGTTTCAGCCACGGTAACCCCGCCCTCCAGCTTGACGGCCTGCGCTCCACCCTCCTGTAAAAAGCGGGCTGCGTTGCGCAGGGCTTCTTCACGGCTGACATGGTATGTCATAAAAGGTAAATCGCCTACCACCAGGGCGTTTTTAACAGCCCTGGTAACGGCTTTAGTATGATGCAGCATCTCATCAATGGTCACCGGAATGGTAGAATCATAGCCCAGTACAACGTTTCCCAGGCTGTCGCCAACCAGAATAAGAGGAATTCCGGCTTCATCGATTATCTTGGCTGTGGAATAGTCGTAAGCCGTCAGCATGGCGAATTTTTCGCCCTTTTGTTTCATCTCCTTTATCCGGTTGATGTTCATTCTCATTTCAACTGCCTCTTAAAATATCGAGCGCCTCTTCGTATACACCCCTGGTATGCGTAATCTTGTTCTCTGCGTCTACATAGACCAGGCGCGGCTGATAGTCCCTGGCTTTCTCTTCTTCAACCTGGCAGTATGCCAGAATAATAACAATATCGCCTTTGGCCACCAGGCGGGCGGCTGCGCCATTCAGGCAAATTTCTCCGCTGTTCTCTTTACCTTCGATGACGTAGGTACTGAAACGTTCCCCGTTATTGATATTGAGGATTTGTACCTGTTCGTAGGGCAGGATATCGGCAGCATCCAGCAGTTTTTTATCGATGGTAACACTCCCTTCGTAGGCGATATTACCGTCAGTGACGCGGGCGCGGTGGATTTTGCACTTTAGCATTGTACGCATTTGCGGTTCCTCTCGATGTTAGATTTCAAAAATTCCCTGAATATATCTTCGAGCTCCATGGCCTGGCGCTCGCTAATTTTCCCCTTATCCAGGGCTACGGGAAGGGTCTGAAGTCCCAGTTCGCTGTAGGCGGGAATGATTCCAGGAGAAGTCTCCTTGAGTGTATCCAGGTGGATGCGGACGGTGCCGATATCTCCCCGGGCGACAGGCCCGGTCAAAGCATTGGGAATTCCCAGGTTTTCGATATTGTTGATGGTACCCTTGATCAGCGGCAGCAGGGCTTTAATGGCCTCTTCACGCGGAATGCCGAAGCTGCCCCACAGGTCCGCTGCCAGCTTGACCAGGGTGACCAGGTAGTTGCAGGACATAACGGCGGCGGTGTGGTAAGCGGCTTTATCCCCGGCGCCCAGTTTGATCCAGCGGCCTTCAAGCGCCTGTGACATCTCTTTCAGGATTTCCAGTAAAGGACCTTCAGCCTCCAGTGCGAAGGTTGAGCCCGGTAGATTTTCGATGGCTTTCTGAATGCCGGCGAAGGTCTGGAGAGGATGAAAAGAGCCGACCTTTGCTCCACATAACCTGGCGGGCTCAAGCACGTCCAGGGAATCAGCCCCGCTGCAGTGGACCACGTATTGACCGGCATGCCATTTGATCTCCGAGGCCACCACCGGGATGGCGTCATCCGGTGTGGTAATGAAGATGAAACCGGCATTGTCGGCCACACCCTGAGGAGTACTGTATACCCGGCCGCTTCCGGCCGCCTTTACCAGGCGTTCAGCGGATGAAGGGCTGCGGCTGAATACGGCCTCTACATTGTAACCATTGAGGCCCAGCCTGACTGCCAGCGAAGTACCTACTGTTCCTGCGCCGATAAATCCGATTTTCAACATTTCATTCTTACCTCGAACCAGATTAAAGGCAAAAAAAAGACCTTCTCCGGTTGACCAGAGAAGGCATCTGAATTCTTCGATCTTGCCGTCTCGGTCGTTTCCGATCCAAGCGACTCAGGTAAATGAAACTGGAAAAATCCGCTCACCGCCCCGTTTTCGGAGTCGATGGCATTCACTAACTTTTATCCTATCAGAGAAAAAAAAGCTTGTCAAATTTGTGATCAATAAGAATGTCGTATAAGCCGGAACAGCCCCGGGTTGACTTTCCCGAGCCCGACAGGCGACAATAATACAAGAGAAGACAGGCTGCCTGTACGGCGGCCCATTACTATTTATCATCTGCGGGCTTTTTTTAAACAAGGATACTGCATGCAGCAATGGCATAACATCAGCAGCGATAAAGTCCTGGAGGAGCTTGGCTCCGGTCTCTCCGGTTTGAATGAAGGGGAGGTTAACGACCGGCTCCGGAAATACGGCAGAAACGAGCTGGAAGCCAAAAAGAAAGCCTCTCCCGTCCTGGTCTTTCTCAGGCAGTTCATGAGTCCCCTGATCTATGTGCTGGCGGTAGCGGCTGTGATCTCTTTCGTGGTGGGCCACTATACCGACGCTTTCGTGATACTGGGAATTCTGATTCTCAATGCCGCTATAGGTTTTTTTCAGGAGACCCAGGCGGAAAAGTCCATGCAGGCCCTGCTTGAGCTGGCTTCACCCAGGGCCAAGGTAAGGCGCGGCGGTAAGGTCCTGGTAATTCCCTCCGGAGAGCTGGTCCCGGGTGATATCATCCGGCTGGAAGCGGGCGACAGCATCCCGGCCGATGCCAGGCTGATAGAGGCGGTCAGTTTTAAGGTTAACGAGTCCACCCTTACCGGCGAGTCCATGCCCGTGGAAAAGGATGCCTCCTTCATCACTGATGAAGAGGCGACCATCGCCGACCGCACCAATATGACCTTTATGGGGACGACGGTTACCGGCGGGAGGGCTGTGGCTGCTGTGGTTCAAACCGGTATGTCCACGGAGATGGGCCGCATAGCCGGCGGTATCCAGGAGGTCAAAGCCGAGGAGACCCCTCTCCAGAAAAACGTCAGCCAGCTCAGCAAGTACCTGGTCTTTATCTTCCTGGGGGCCACCGCCCTGCTCCTCATCGTGGGCCTGCTTAAAGGCCTGGGATGGATGGATATGTTCCTGATAGCGGTGGCGGCGGCGGTATCCTCCATTCCTGAAGGTCTCCCTGCGGTCTTGACGGTGGTACTGTCTATCGGGATGAGGTCTATGGCACGCCGCAACGCCATTATACGAAAGCTGCTGGCGGTGGAAACACTGGGTTCAGCCACGGTGATCTGCTCCGATAAGACGGGTACTTTAACACTTAACCAGATGACGGTCCGCCGGCTCTTTTCCGGCGGCGTTTCCATCCGGGTAACCGGTGAAGGCTATGAGCCGAAAGGGCAGTTCTTGAAGGACGAACAGCACTTGACGCTTGAAGATACCAAGCGGCTGGACCTGCTTTTAAGGATCGGGTGTCTATGCAATGATTCCAGGCTGTCCTCGCAGGATGGGAAATTCAGCATCATAGGCGATCCGACGGAAGGGGCGCTGGTGGTGGCGGCGGGGAAAGCCGGGATGGAAAAGGCCGGGTTGGAGAGCCGGTATACCAGGCTGGATGAGATCCCCTTTGAAAGCGAAAATCAGTACATGGCCACTCTTCACAGGGACGGCGGGCAATGTGCGGTCTATATCAAGGGATCAGTGGAAAGACTTGCCGGTTTCAGCGGTTTCCTCCTGAAGGACGGCGAGGCCGTTCCCATGCAGCCCGCCGACAGGCAGAATATCCTGACCGCCGCTGACGATATGGCCGATAATGCCCTGCGTGTGATTGCCCTGGCCTTCATGGAAATGCCCCCGGAGACCTGTAAGGTGGATGAAAACAGCATCCGGGGAAAGCTGGTTTTTGCCGGGCTGGCCGGTATGGAGGACCCGCCCCGCGAGGAAGCCCGGGAGGCTATCAGGCAGTGCGGACGGGCCGGTATCAAGGTGGTGATGATTACCGGGGACAACCGGGTAACCGCCGAGTCCATCGCCCGCCAACTGGAGATGCCTGCGGGCAGGACCGTAACCGGCAGCGAGTTGGCCAAGATGAGTGAAAGCGATCTGGCCGTGAATATAGAAAACATCTCGGTCTTTGCCCGCATTGAGCCCCTGCACAAGCTGAAAATAGTCAATGCTTTTAAAAACAGGGGCCATGTAGTGGCGATGACGGGGGACGGAGTCAATGACGCCCCCGCCCTTAAAGCGGCTGATATAGGTATTGCCATGGGCATCACCGGAACCGATGTGGCCAAGGAAGCCTCCAACATGGTATTGACGGACGATAACTTCGCTTCCGTGGTGTCTGCCGTGGACGAGGGCAGGGCTATTTTCACCCGCCTGCGTAATGTTCTGTTCTATTCCCTCAGCACCAACCTGGGCGAGCTGATGATGCTGATTTTGGGCGTATTGTTCGTGGGACAGTCTCCCCTGGTGGCCGTCCAGATATTATGGGTCAACCTGGCGACTGATACAGCCGGCGATGTGCCCCTCGGTTTTGAGCCCAAGATCGGAGATGAGCTGAGGCACCCTCCCCGCCGCAAAGGGACAGGACTGATCTATCCCGGTCTGCTGGTGAGACTTATGGTAACCGCCGTCCTGATCGGCATCGGCACTTTATTGATTTTCCGCTGGGCGGAGCCGCGCATGAGCATCGATGCCGCCGAGACCATGACCTTCTGCACCCTTAATACCTTCATCTGGTTCATGGCCTTTCAGGCCCGTTCGGATGAGTATTCCCCCTTCCGGCTGGGCTTTTTCAAGAACAAAATCCTGATATTTTCAATCGCCCTGGTGGCTCTTCTCCAGGTAGCCCTGGTCTATCTGCCTCCCCTCCAGGTGGCTTTCCACACCGCCCCCATAGGACTGAGAGACTGGGGCATCATCCTTGGAGCGGGTATAGCCCTGTTCCTGGTGGAGGAACTGCGGAAGCTCTTTCTGCCCCGGCTTTACTCCTGGGGCAAATGGTAAAAAGCTGTCCTAAACCGGAGCTAATTATGACTCTATATAGCATCCTTCAGGCACTAACCAAGATCCACCCTTCCGGCCAATAGCGCCAATTTAGATGTACTGACTGAGGATGTCCATTCCTCATGGTATGTAGCTGATCCACCCTGACGTAGGGGCGTGGTCTCTCGACCCGCCCGCCTTAAGCCTTTGAATATCAGTCGTAGCCTTGTTTATACTCTATCTGATTCGCGATAGCTCATTCAAAGAAATTTGTCCTCAACATAGGTCTCTTAGACTGTACGGCTTTGATTTTTGCTGGTAAGGACTCTATTTCGTAACTCTTTGTACTCAGGTGAATAATATAGTCCGGATTGATCCATTGGTTTAATGAGTGAGAGCCACTGTAATACTCAAAATGAGCCATATTTTTAATAAGAGAGCCATTTATGATAATACCTTCCAGTTAACTGCAATGCT
>JAFGOB010000068.1 GCA_016926695.1 Dehalococcoidales bacterium
ATGGTCCCGTATCTCAAAACGGCAAGCGGTATCTCTTCGGCATTAACCGCCACCGGGCTTGGCAGATCGTGAAGGAATGCGCCGTGAGAGCAAGGCTTCCCAGGCTGGTTAATCCTGAGAACGGAAAGGTACACAATGTCAGCCCGCACAGGCTGCGTGACGCCTTTGCTGTGCATGCGGTAAAGCTCAATGACTCAGGTGACGGTTTAAGGCTCTTACAAGAGCACCTGGGGCACCAGAGCATCACTACTACTATGAAGTACCGCAAGGTATCCGGAGAAGAACAGCGGGAGTGGTATAAGCAGCTGTGGAACGGAGGCAAACAAAATGGGTAAATATGCCAATCACGAAGAGTTCGGGGTAAATGCTCCGATCAATTATCGGGAAGATACCACCAGCGAATCCTATCTGAAGGGCATGTCAGTGATCGCGCCTCCTGGGATGAAGCCGAAGTTAATGAGAGGGCAAAGATTTGAAAAGAAAACGGACTTTAAGACTTCAACTACTTGGCACCGTAACTTCGATATCGCCATGTTCGGTGGATCGGATGTTGATGTGCCGGGTTCGGAGTCAAAGCAGATAGACCTTGAAGGCAAAATAAACGGCGTTAAGCGTATACCGGGGAGATAATCATGGCAGGACAGGCTGTAGTAACTATAAATGACAGGCAGTGGGCGGTTGATGTTGCTGCTATGCCCTGGGAGCTCTCACAGGGACTCGGAGGGCTTATGGATCTTCCAGCCGGTACCGGTATGCTTTTCGATCTGGGATACGAGCAGATTATTGAGGTCACCACGATACCCATGCTTTTTCCGCTTGATATAGCTTTTCTTTCGGAGGATATGACGGTTACCGAAGTCCTTCACAATATGGAGCCGGGACACATCGTTACTTCACAATCACCGGCCAGGTATTTCCTGGAGGTCAATACTGGGGACTTGGCCGGAATAGAAGTCGGAGAAACCGCTTCGGTAGAATTTTTAACCTTGCAATCAGAACCCATGGCAGCTGACTGGATAACGCCTATGGCTACTTTTACCGGATTCATATTGGTGGGTGCTCTGGTTGCGAATGCAGTGAAGGGCTTATCTCGGGAAGCCTTTAGTGAATCAGCTGCTAGGCAGGGTTATACAAACAAAGCTGAAATTGGTAAATGCGAAATAGTCCGTCCGCGGCATTACAGCTTGATGAGCTGGTTTAATGCCCCGGTACCAGACTACAGCTTCTCTATCGAGCCTGAAACTAAAGAGCGCAAGATTGACGAGGTTTTACGGAGGCTCAAGTCCGGTGTTGATAACATTCAAGAGAGCCAAAACTTCAGGGAATTCTTGCTCACCATGTCCAAGTTTCATAATTATAGCATCGGCAATCTGATGCTGATAATGCTGCAGAAACCGGATGCTACCCGGGTGGCTGGCTTTACAACCTGGAAGGATCTTGGCAGATATGTCAAAAAAGGAGAGAAAGGCATTGCTATTCTAGCTCCATGCATGCCGCCGAAAGAGACCAGGGTGGTAGAACCGGAAGATGAAGAAGATGAAGGAAGTCTAGCTGAGATAAGGCCGATATATTTCAAAGTTGTGCACGTTTTTGATATCAGCCAGACAGAGGGGAAGGAATTGCCTGAGGTAGAAGTCCCGTCGCTGACAGGTGAAGCCGATGAGGGACTTTTTAACGGGGCACTGGAATTAGCCAATCTTCAAGGACTTGATGTCAGTTTTGAATCGAGGCCTTACCAGGAACCGGCTATAAAGGGGATGTATTCTGGTAAAACCATCTGGGTACGCCCGGAGGAATCAAGAGCCCAGCAGCTGAAAACCTTGCTCCATGAGATGGCACATTATTACTCCGAGGGTGTATTCCAGATGCCACGCAGGAATGCCGAGACTATTGCCGAAAGCGTAGCATTTACCGTCGGCGCCCGCTTCGGCTTTGACAGCGGTATCCGCTCGTTCCCTTATGTCGCTCTCTGGGCCCAGGATAAGAAAGTGCTGGAGCAAAACCTTGCCGATATCCGCAAGGTCTCAACGAAGATTATTGATGCCCTGGAGCCAAAAATAAGCAGGGTAGGAGCAGCTGTTTAAGGTAAACATATGGTTATCGAAATTAGGCCAAGTAGAGGAGGTTTCTTAAGGCCGTTCGGCTGTGGGTGGTTTATCCGGGAGTTTCTCTTGGGTAAAGGTCCGGAAGGCTCTGGTGTTATTGATCCTGAGCAGGGAGCTCCGCAGGCAGATATAAACTACGAATACAAGGAAGCGCTAGCCCGGGCTACAGCTAGAGATCGAGCCGAAAGGATTATCAGCAATATGGTAGTAAAGGGCGCGGATGTAACCGAAGAGGAAGCCGAGAAAATATACCAGCGCGAACTTAAACGGGTTTCCCGGAAATTCACTCACATGCGTTATCACTCGTTCCTGATGTACTTTGGTGTGCTCAAGCGGCTCGGATGGGTGGAGGCTACCGAAGTGACTGAGCCTTCTACTATCCAGGATTACTACCCGCCGGCTCCGGAGCGGACCTACTATCGACTCACAAAGAAGGGTATCCAGGCTGGGGATGAGTTATGGTCTAATCCTCTCTTCACCCTTTATCCTGAAATCGGACCAAGCCACATGAAGAAACCCGATTGAAACATAAGAAAATAGCCCGCTTTCATCTTGAAAACGTTTTATTAAGTAAGAATTCTGAATACATTCTTTCCCATTTAAGCTATTGTCAAATATTGTATTGCGCATTATTTGTAGCGTAAGGTAAGATGGCAATGAAAATGATTACGATAGGCGAATTAGCTAGTGAGACACTCGATGAAAGGGAATTAAAGCTAGCAGAACACTTGGCTATGCTGCTTGACGATAATACTTGGGATGCAGCCTCCCTGATTGAAGAGATTATCCCTGTATATTGGGAAAGGGTTGATGATTTTGATCAGACACTTGATCCAGATAACGTTTTTCGCCCACTGTATTACATTCATGGTAAAGCCACTATGAGTGCCGAAATGTTTAGAGAAAATACGAGGGCATACATGCTTTTCATTAGTGGTCATATAGAAGGCTGTTTACAACAATTAATGCCTTTCCCTCGTGATGACCGAAAAATATCAAAGACATTTGGTCCTTTAGTAGCGCAGTTAAAAAACAAGGGTGCTTTATCAGGCAAATTAGCCGATAAATTATGGAAATTCAACGAAGCTATAAATGTTCCTTCTAAGCACTTCGGCGCCTATATGCCTACTCGGCGGTTAAAGGAAAGAACTTTTAGCGTAATAGAGACAGCTTTGGCATTAGTACTCATGCGGAAATTGTCGATGCAATTATTTGATCTTCTGGATATTACAGGGAAGCCTCTACCAAGAAAATGGCCAGCATTTCAAGAGGAATGGCTAACATGGAATCGCCAAGTGCGAGATAATCCTGAGTCTGTATAGACAATAGGTACCAGTAAGCTTAGCTTGTAGCTAATTTAGTTAAACATCACCTGATTGTCCATGATGAATAAATAATTGGCTATGCGCCTGCTCTAGAATTTTAGTAGCGAGTTCTATGGCCACGTTAATTTCTTCTGGGGTTACGATAACATCTCTACCTTCGAGTTCACCTAAGCGTACCTTCTCCAAATACTTCCTGTCTATTATTCCGAGATTATGAGTAATCGGATGTCGTTTCTCAAAGGTAAGCCGAAGCGAATCAATTTCGTTCGAGTCGTGATTGCTGAGCAGCTGTACATTGAATTCTCCCTTCCAGACTTGTTGTGCTAATTCAATGTTTTGATATTTATTACCTATTTTCTTGAGCTTCTCCTGTATCTGGTCATCTGATAATCCAACTTCTCTCATTTTACGACGAGTCATGGCTCGCATGGCTGCTTCAAAAATAGAGACTACATCTTCAAGAGCATTTTCAATATCTCGGGCAGCGACTCTTGCTCCGAAAGAGTCCTGACGTCTTTTTACATCACTCAGCATCTTTTTAACAACTTCAAATTCCTTCACAACGTGTACAAGGAATATATCATGGCCGCAATCAGGGCACCATGTTGCCAGGCCGAATACTGTATGCTGTAGACCACAATTAGGACAAGTAACATCACGCCGTAAAACTTCTTCCATCGGCGGTATAACCGGAGGGGAATTGCCGGGCTTGTAACTCATTTCCAGTGTGAACATTCCCTTGCCATACGTCTTTTTCCCTGAGGAACCTAAGCCTAAGGCTCCTTTAAACTGTTCGTTAATTCCTTTTACAGCCTCGCGGAGAGCAATTTGTTTTGCGTATTCGATCTGTGCTGTAGTGAAAAAATTATTAGGCTCTTCTTCATATCGACAATATGGGCAATATGCTTTCAATTGATTGTCTGTAATGCCGGTTCCAAGTTTGACTTTAAAATAACCTGGACAACATGTGTTATCCGGACAGTTCCTACCTACAAAACCATCGGCATCAGCGGGAATACTCATTTGCATCGAGTATTTATCCATTCCTACTCGTTTAACCTTGTACGGACCACCTTCCTTGAAAATCCCATCATTCATAGTTGTTTCTATCCTAATCCAATTAAGGCTGTCTTTCAAATCGAATTTGGCTTAGCTATTGATCTCATAAAACAAATCAAACGAGACAAAAGGTATGTATAAAAATCGTGAAGAACTTAGGTTATCGCTATAAATTAACATATTGTATTCAACTTTATTCGGGCTGGGGGAGAGACGATAAACATGCTAGTTCTTGAAATTTTACCTTATGACTTTTTGTTGGACAATGAAGCTGGAAAACAACAAAAAGCACCTTAAAAACTGAATAGCGAAGCTCTGACCCGAACGCTTGCCCTACTGCAAACAAAGGGGGATAAGCGATGACAGTAAGTTTAGCCAGCCCACAAGATAATGACCCCCTATCCTATGACAGGCTAGACGGTGAGTGGCGGCAGTGGTATGACACCGCTCACCGCTTTGAGCGAAAAGTGCCAGCACAGGATAGAGGGGACATACGGCATAATATCATATTGGAGCTAGCCCTTGCCAGAGCTAGAGACGGAAACAAACCGTTTAGCAAGGCTATGATGTATAGAGTGGCTAGCTTTGTAGTTGCTGACTACTGGCGCAAGGCGAGCCGTAAGCCGACAATGCTAAGTCTTGAAGCCGAAATAGACAACGGAGACGGAGACACTACCGAGCTAATCAATACAGTTGCCGATGATAAGGCGATTGATGTCTCGGCTTGGATTGATGCCAGAACTTGGTTACTCGGTTGTCCGCACAGGCTAGTCCAGATTGCCCATAAGAAGCTAGCTGGTGAGGCTCTTAATAATAGGGAGCGTCAATATCTATGGTATTACCGACAAAGGGAGCAAAAAAGCCTTATTGCTTCCTAACGTTTCACCCTCTCAAAACGGTATATATAGTGGGAGCACTGATTATGCCAGCGGATTGCGGATAATCAGTAGCTTACTGCTAGGCAAAGCCGATAGCCTTGCCCACTGTCGGATAGCCAATAGGGGGTGAATAAAATAGAACAACTGAATATTGAGGGCAAGCGTTCAGGTGAGGGCTTCGTAACGCACAAGGCGACACTGGTAAATGCCTTATCAAGGGCGTTAGCCGACAGAGTAACAGTCAATGATTATACTCTGGGGCGTAAGGGCTTTCTTACCTATCTTAAGGCTTTAGGCGGAAGCAACATTGTCAAAGTCGTTCCTTCCTCTAACGGTAACGCTAGCGAGTCGCAGGTTGCCGATAAAAAGCTGAAAGTGGTATGCGGAGCAAATACCAGTTACCTTGAGGACTTGACTTGGATTGGCGAGAATACCCCTGTTAAACTTTGTGATGTCAGGGTAAGCCCGTCAAACTCGGTCAAGCCTAATCTCGGAGCTTCCGAGCTAGCCGAAGCACTATCAAGGGTATTGCCGTTTACCTGTAAAGAGGACACCCGACCAGTTTTCCAGTGTGTCAATTTCATAGCTAAAGACGGCAAGCTCTTTCTGGTAAGTGCCGACGGTTACAGGCTGGCGATTGTCTCCCTTGACTACGACGACGGAGACGGTCAAGCCCTGATAAACCGAGAAGAGCTTAAGGGAATAGCCAATGCCTTGAACAGGGCGAAACGAGTAAGGCTTGGCTTTGATAAAAGCGAAGCCAGTCTTGACGGTTCAAGCCTTATCATAGATACCGACCTGATAAGGTATAAGTGGATTGGTGATACTGGTAACTTCCCCGAATACGAAAAGCTGATACCTTCCGAGCATAACTGTCTAGTCCACTTTGACACAACCGAAGCTCTGAAAGCGGTTAACTCTCTCAAAGCCTTATCCGATGGCAAGTCCTACCCGATAGACCTTGCCATAGCTGACGGTAAAATCATTATGGCTAATCCCGATGATAACGGACAAGCCGAGATACCAGCCGAGACGCAGGGTGAGGTAAAAGTAAGGCTAGACGGAAGCTATTTAGCTGACGCTCTAAGGGCTTGTGGCGGTATGGTGGAATTGAAGCTCACCGACGGCAAATCACCAGTTCTCTTTTCCAGTAACGGTTACAAGCTGGTGGTAATGCCAATGCTTACTACCGAGAGCCGAGAGACTGCCGAGCCAGAGATAAGCCAAGCCGAAACGGAAGCCGAGCCAAAGCCAGAGGCAGAAACAGAACCGCAGGAAACCGAGCCAGCAGAAAACGAGCAAGATAATGCCGTTACCGAAGCTGAAGCTGTTGTCAAAAAAGTAAAGCCCAAGCCGAAGCGTAAAAGCAAGGCAAAAGAGCCTGTCGCAGTAGCCTAAAAAGTCCGAAATAGAACGCTTGAACTCAGAATAAGCCACACGCAAAGAGAGGGTGGAGACGCCCTCTTTTTGTCTTTTTAAGGGGTATTCGCTCCCCAGCGTGGGAGTGGATACCCCTGTTTTTGTGGCTGGAAAGGAGGTGAAACTGTGCCTATTAAATGGAGCGCACTCAGGGTAAGCGAAGCAATGGATATGGTCGAGGAGTTCGTCAATCAGGCTACAGAACCGTTGGAACAAGCAAAGATGGTAGCCAATGAAGCCAGGAATATCGCAAACCTGCCCCAATACCTTGACCAGCGCCTTGTCCGGCTCTCTATTGATATCGAGCGGATAGACTATATCACGTCATCAATTGAAGCTGTCCGCAGAGACTTACCCGACAAAGCGATAGAGTCAGAAAGAAAGTCAGCAGACCATGGCCGGCAGCCGGTATTAGTCGGCTAAAATAACCGGACTTTGCAGGGGTAACTATACCCAAAATCTGAATGAAAAGGGGAATACTGTGTCTAAAACATCAGATGCCATGGTAAGTGACCTGGTGGGTACTTTTACAGACCCGATAATTGTCTATCCTGGGGGATGGGGAGATACCTTGCCCGGTTGGCTAAAAGAAGCAATTACTTTAGAGAGGCTGGAGACCAATATCAAAACCTTGAATAAAGATGAGCCAACCGGGACAAATGCCGAAGCCTGCGCCTATCTCTATACCGCTGGGCTTACTGCACCGATGGATAGTGACTGGAGCCAGATATACCTTTATGTTGCAACTATAACCTATGCAAGGCACAAAGGTAATCAAGTTCCAGATGATATACGGGTTGAATCACTCACTGATTACCAAATGGGTGAGCTGGGCAGACTAAAATCATGGCTTTTTCAGCATAGAATAAAAGCAAGGCAAGATAAAGACCGAGCCGAGCGCAGGCAGGTAAAAGAAGATACGGCGGCACAAAAAGAGGCTGAAAAACCAATGTTGTTTCAGTTCTAAAGATAGCATCGTCGGATTTGAAAAGGGAGCTGGGATTTAACAATCTCAGTTCCCTTTTTTTATTTTGATTTGTGCATTTAAGGATTGATTTCCTTTATTCGTAGTGCTACTATTGCGATAACGATAGATTGCTTCGATTGGAGGGGCGGCATGCCTGTTCTGGATAACTATGTAAACGTTCACGAGGCAGCAGATGTGTTGGGTGTTCATTGGGAAACCGTTAAACGGATGTGTCGTGAAGATCGTTTGCCGGCAAAGAAGATACATAACATGTGGCTAATAGACAAAGAAGATCTAACCAAATTCGCTTCAACTTATAATGAACCACGGCGAGGAAAAAGGAAAAGGTAGAAATGCATATCTTGTACCTGGAGGCATAGATGGCAAAAAGCAAAACAAAGCAGTCCAATGGTGCTAACCTGGGTTTTGAAGAAAAACTCTGGCAGGCCGCTGATAGACTCAGAAATAATATGGATGCTGCCGAGTATAAAAATGTAGTCTTGGGGCTTATATTCCTGAAATATATCTCGGATGCCTTCCAAGAGCGTTACGATCACCTGCAGAAAGAAGAATACGCGGACCCTGAGGATAGGGATGAATACACAGCATCGAATATATTTTGGGTGCCGCCTGAGGCACGATGGCATTACCTCCAGAAAAACGCGAAACAGCCGGAAATCGGTAAAATGGTTGATGATGCCATGTTTGCAATTGAGCGTGATAACCGTTCACTGAAAGGCGTTCTTCCTAAAGAGTATGCCCGGCCGGCACTAGATAAACAGCGTCTAGGTGAGCTGATAGATTTAATCAGTAGCATCGGACTTGGTGATGCTGAAAACCGCTCGAAAGACATTCTTGGAAGAGTTTATGAATATTTCTTAGGTCAGTTTGCTAGCGCCGAGGGGAAAAAGGGTGGACAATTCTATACAGCTCGTTGTGTTGTCCAAACACTTGTCGAGATGTTAGCGCCTTACAAAGGTCGTGTTTTTGACCCTTGCTGTGGTTCCGGCGGTATGTTTGTTCAAAGCGAAAAGTTTATCGAGTCCCACGGTGGGCGGCTTGGTGATATCTCAATTTATGGACAGGAATCAAACCCTACTACCTGGCGTCTATGTAAAATGAACCTTGCTATCCGTGGTATCGAAGGTGATATTGGCCAACAGTACGCTGATTCTTTCAGGAATGATTTGCATAAAGACCTGAAGGCAGATTTTATTATGGCAAATCCCCCCTTTAACGACCATTACTGGAGTGGTGATCAGCTAAGGGAAGATGTCCGTTGGAAATATGGTGTACCTCCGGTTGGGAATGCTAACTATGCTTGGGTTCAACACTTTATATATCATTTGGCGCCTACTGGTCTTGCTGGTTTTGTCTTGGCCAATGGCTCAATGTCAACAAACCAGTCTGGTGAGGGAGAAATCCGCAAGAACATAATTGAGGCTGATCTGGTAGATTGCATGATATCACTACCAGGGCAACTCTTCTATAACACACCTATTCCTGTTTGCTTATGGTTTCTAGCCCGTGATAAGAAGAACCACCGTTTCCGTGATCGCAGGGGAGAAACCTTGTTCATTGATGCGCGTCAATTGGGGCAGATGATGGATAGGGTGCACCGTGAACTGACAGAAGAAGATATAACACGAATTGCTAGTGCTTATCATGCTTGGCGTAAGGACGAAGGCGCAGTAGATTATGAAGATGTCCCGGGGTTCTGTAGGTCGGCCACAATAGAGGAGATCAAGTCTCGTAATTACATACTTACCCCCGGACGTTACGTAGGCGCTGAAGAAGTAGACGATGATGATGAACCATTTGAGGAGAAGATGATAAGAATGACTGAAACGCTAGGAAGCCAGTTTGAAGAATCGGCTAAACTCGAAGCTTCAATCATTGCCAATCTTAAGGAATTAGGTTATGAATTCTAATTGGAACCTGAAAAAGTTCGGAGTCTGCGCCACACTAGTGCGAGATTCTTGTATACCCTCAGAGATCGATAGTGTCCCCTATATCGGTCTGGAACATATTGAAGAAGGTACATTGCGGCTCCTCGGAGTCGGAGATAGCAGAGATGTAGTAAGCACTAAAGCTCGTTTTAAGGCGGGAGATATTCTTTTCGGGAAACTCCGTCCGTATTTTAGGAAAGTAATCCAACCAAAATTTTCGGGTATATGTTCAACTGATATCTGGGTGGTTCGGGCAAAAGAAGGTACTGAACAGGGTTTCTTATACTATTGGATGGCATCTAATGACTTCGTAGATACAGCAACTAGAGCTTCTGAAGGTACAAAGATGCCACGTGCAAAATGGGATTTCCTCGAAGGGGTAGAGAAGCCCTGCCCTTCCCTTCCAGAGCAGCGCGCTATTGCATCAATTCTCAGATCTTTAGATGATAAAATCGAGCTAAACCGCCAGATGAACAAAACCCTCGAATCAATGGCACAGGCAATTTTTAAGAGCTGGTTTATAGATTTTGAGCCTTTCCTGGACCAAGGTATGCAAGATTCCCAAATTGGACCAATACCAATTGGATGGGAATCCAAACCCCTTGATACAATTGCCGATTTTTTAAATGGTCTTGCTCTACAAAAATACCCTCCAGAAGGAGACGATTTCCTACCAGTCATCAAAATTGTGGAATTGAGAAGAGGTGTGACCGATTCAAGCGGAAAGGCAAGCCCCTTCATTGATAAGGCTTACGTTGTCCAAGACGGGGATATTCTTTTTTCTTGGTCAGGAAGTTTGGAGGTTTGTATTTGGTGTGGTGGTGAAGGGGCATTAAACCAACACTTATTCAAAGTAACATCAGCTAAATATCCAAAGTGGTTTTATTATCATTGGATTAAATATCACCTGCCGGAATTTCAAGCGATAGCAGCCGGTAAAGCTACTACTATGGGACATATTCAGCGATACCATTTGAGTAATGCCTATGTGACAGTGCCATTAAGAGATCAACTGGAACGCGCGGATAAGATAATGAGTCCAATTATTGAACAAATAATACAAAATAACTTGCAAGCTCGTACATTAGCTAACATTCGAGATACCTTATTACCCAAATTATTATCTGGTGAAATTAGAATAGAAAACATAAATAGCACAAGCTGATGGAATAAGTATATGACAAATAAAAAGAGAAATGAAACGAATAACAACCAACAAGCAAGCTCTTTTCGTGCTCCACTTCGGCCAGGAGATACCGAAACTCAAACAGTGGGTTGTAGATATACAAATCCCGATATTTGTGCAAAGCATTCTCTTCCCGCTGTTTGTGCTTTTGTGCGCAAAGATGGAATTTGTCTCTCTCCGCCCAAATCATGGGCTAAACAATATAAGCGTTTAAAAGTATTGTCAGGAGATAGTTAAAGGGCAGACATGCATTTAGAAAAAGTATCCATATTAAGATGCTTTCGAGAAATAAATCGAGAAGAATTTTTGGAGGCAGTATGACAACAACATATAACGTATATTGTGATGAAAGCTGCCACCTGGAGAATGACCATCAGAAAGTGATGGTTTTAGGGGCTGTTTGGAGCCCGATGGAAAAAGTCCGTGATATTTCGGTTAGACTACGCGAAATTAAGAAAAAGTACGGTTTATCACATACATTTGAAACAAAGTGGACAAAGGTGTCTCCGGCAAAGCAGGATTTCTATCTAGATTTAGTAGATGATTTCTTCAACGATGAAAATCTCCATTTTCGAGCTTTGGTTATCCCGGATAAATCCAAATTACGGCATGAATTATACGGACAAGACCATGATACTTGGTATTACAAGATGTACTTTGATATGTTGAAAGTGATATTCGAGCCTCATGCCCGTTATCGTATCTATTTAGATATTAAAGACACCAGAAGTTCGATCAAAATTGATAAGCTCCACGATGTACTCTGTAATAATATTTACGACTTCGAAAAACAGATTATTGAGCGTGTGCAGACCGTTCGTTCTCATGAGGTCGAGTTATTACAATTAACAGACCTATTGATAGGAGCTGTGTCGTATGTAAACCGGGAATTAAGTGATAACTCCGCAAAAGTGGCACTTGTTGAAAAAATCCGAGAACGTTCCGGATATACGTTAACCAAAACAAACTTACTGCGGGAGACCAAATTAAATATCTTTATATGGCAAGCTACGGAGATACAAGGATGACTACTATTTCTGATTGGCTGCCATCTTTAGTGCTACTTCAAGATTATGGTGGGGATTGGGAGCAATATATTGATGCAGTATATCAATATTTTAAAAATGATTTTATTGATTCGAAACCAAAATATGATGATAAAGTTGTACAGCTAAAAAGGCATCCTCTATTTCAAGATAAAGAATATGCCTTTTGGCATGTTACTTCCGAAGGAGAAGAAGAGGAGGAAAGAACACCAGACATCCGGCGTTGCGAACGTATACGTTGGCCACGGCCAATAATTGAACATTACTGTAATGAAAACGTTAGATGCTGGCCTAATAAAAGGGGAAGGGATAAACGCATAGTATTATGGTTATTCAACGAAGACTATGTGGTAGTACTCGCCGATAGGAAAAAGTATGTACTATTGTGGACAGCCTATATGGTGTCGTACCGTCACACAAAGGAGAAACTTCTAAAAGAATATGAAGAATACCATAAAATACAGAAACCGCCTCAATGAGACGGTATCGTTACTCCTTCTACACATGGCAGATGAGCTATTACCATTATAAGTTAACATATAGTTTTTGTCAATAGGACGGTTTCTCATGCAATATATATTGAATTTGAGGAAATACTAAATGATATCGATGATGGAATCTGTTGTCGAAGAAGCTGCTATTGAATGGTTCAAAGCACTTGGTTACCAATATCTTTTTGGGCCTGATATCGCTTGTGATAGTATATCACCTGAGCGAGAAAGCTATTCACAAGTTATACTTCTTGATCGATTACAGAAAGCTCTAGGTACCATCAATCCGCGTGTGCCAGATTCAGCTATAGAAGAAGCTTGCCGAAAAGTTAGCCGACCAGAGAGTCCCAACCTCATCATTAACAATCGTCAATTTCATAAAATGGTTACTAATGGAGTGGATGTCGAGTATAGAAATGAAAGTGGCGATATTATAGGAGACAAAGTCTGGCTGCTTGACTTTAATAATCCTGATAACAATGACTGGCTAGCGGTAAATCAATTCACAGTAATCGAGGGGCAAAATCGTCGGCCAGATATAGTGGTATTTATCAACGGTCTTCCGCTAGCTGTATTGGAACTCAAGAATCCAGCTGATGAAAACGCTACTATCCGCACTGCGTATAACCAGCTGCAAACATACAAGACGGACATCCCCTCTCTTTTTACTTACAATGAGATATTAGTTGTTAGCGATGGAACAGAAGCTCAGGCAGGTACAATAACTTCTGGAGAAGAGTGGTTTTTACCCTGGCGTACTAGAGACGGTGTCAATATAGCTCCGAAAGGCGCTCCTGAACTAGAGATTCTTCTGAATGGGATATTCGACAAAGGCAGGCTTCTTGATTTAATCAGGCATTTTATTGTCTTTGAAGTCAACGCCAATATAGTAAAAAAGATGGCTGCTTACCATCAATATCATGCGGTCAATGCCGCGGTAGATGCCACGATGAAAGCTACTTCTCCGTCTGGGGACAAGCGTGTCGGTGTGGTATGGCACACTCAAGGTGCTGGGAAAAGCCTTACTATGGTTTTCTATTCAGGGAAGGTTATCCTCCATCCACTAATGGAAAATCCAACCTTGGTTTTACTTACAGACAGGAATGACCTTGACCAACAGCTTTTCGATAACTTTTCTTTAGCTACTGATCTTTTAAGGCAAAAGCCGGAACAGGCAGAGAGCCGAGAACACTTAAAAGAACTTCTAAAGGTTGCTTCCGGAGGTATTATTTTTACAACGATTCAAAAGTTCTCACCAGAGGGAGAACACTACCCATTATTGTCAGACAGGCGAAATATTATTGTAATAGCTGATGAAGCCCATCGAAGCCAGTATGACTTTATAGATGGGTTCGCTCGTCATATCAGAGATGCTTTACCAAATGCTTCCTTCATAGGATTTACAGGCACACCTATTGAGAAAGCCGATAGAAATACCCCTGCGGTTTTCGGAAATTATATCAGCATATATGATATCCAGCAGGCGGTAGAGGATGGGGCTACAGTTCGAATATTTTACGAGGGTAGGCTAGCAAAAATTGGATTAAAAGAGGAGGAACGGCCCCATATTGATCCTGATTTCGAAGAGATCATGGAATCAGAAGAAGATACCGTAAGAGAAAAACTGAAGACTAAATGGGCTCGTTTGGAAGCAATGGTTGGTACCGAAAAGCGGATAAACCTCATAGCACAAGACATAGTGCAACATTTTGAGCAACGTCTTGAAGTTATGGATGGTAAAGCCATGATTGTATGCATGAGCCGCCGAATCTGTGTTGATCTTTATAACGCAATCATAAAATTAAAACCTTCATGGCATACTGAAGACGATACGACAGGATTTATAAAAGTCGTTATGACAGGATCTGCAGGCGATCCCCTAAGTTTCCAGCCGCACATCAGAAATAAAGTGAGAAGAGAAGCTATTAAAAAGCGAATGAAGGACCTGAAGGACCCTCTCAAACTTGTTATCGTTCGAGATATGTGGTTAACGGGGTTTGATGCTCCTTGCATGCACACAATGTACATTGATAAACCAATGCGTGGGCATGGTCTTATGCAAGCTATTGCTAGAGTGAATCGAGTATTCAAAGATAAGCCTGGAGGGCTAATAGTTGACTATCTGGGGCTGGCTGCGGAATTGAAAAAAGCCTTGGCTGAATATACTGAAGGGTCCAGAGAAGAGACTGGTATCCCACAAGAAGAAGCTGTGGCCTTAATGATTGAGAAATTTGAAATAGTTGCCGAGATGTTCCATGGATTTAATTACTCGAAATTCATTGATGGGACTCCCGCTGAACGACTCTCAATTATTCCCGCAGCGATGGAACATGTACTTTCTCAAAAAGATGGCAAACGCCGGTTTCTGCAATCTGTAAGTGAGCTATCAAAGGCCTTCGCTTTATCGGTACCTAATGAAAAAGCCCTTGAGATAAAAGATGATGTTGGCTTTTTCCAGTCTGTAAAATCGGCAATAGTGAAGAATACCCATGTTGCCGGCAAGATAAAGGAAGAAGAACTAGACACTGCTATAAGTCAAATAGTATCCAAAGCCATATCTTCAGATGAGGTAATTGATATATTTAGCGCAGCTGGCCTCAAGAAACCGGATATATCCATCCTGTCTGATGAATTCTTAGCCGAAGTGCGAGGAATGCCTCATAAAAATCTGGCATTTGAAGTCTTACATAAACTTTTAAATGATGAAATCAAAACCAGAGCTAGAAAAAATCTGGTCCAGTCAAGATCATTTTCGGAGATGTTGGAGAATACAATAAAACGATACCAAAATCGTACAATCGAGGCTGCTCAAGTAATACTTGAACTTATTGATTTAGCAAAAGAAATCCGGAAAGCTAAATCTCGTGGTGAGAAATTGGGGCTAACGGAAGATGAAGAAGCTTTCTATGATGCCCTAGAAGTAAATGATAGTGCGGTAAAAGTATTAGGTGACGAGACTCTAAAGACGATAGCTCGCGATTTAGTCGAAACAGTCCGGCGTAATATCACTATTGACTGGAATGTGAGAGAGAGTGCCCGAGCCAAACTCCGCACTATGGTTAGACGCTTATTGCGTAAGTATGGATATCCACCTGATAAGCAGGAAAAGGCAACTTTGACAGTATTAGAGCAAGCGGAATTGCTCTGCAAGGATTGGAATATATAGAAATGGCCTTATCGCTTAAGCAAACACAAACTATATCGGAAGTTGCGGAGTTTCTTTATACTTTACTCCCTGGACAGGCTCACCCCTTTGCAGACCAAAGTATATCTTTTGCTGGAATTGCAAAGGATATGAAGCTTGCTCAGTTTTGGCAAGGCGGGAGTAAACGCCCTGCTATCACTGCCCTTTTGGAAAATACATTAGATCAAAGAAGTGACAAATTTTGTTCTTTAGTGCTTGAGATTGTGCGGAGGGGAATGAAGTATCGAGGTAGTAAAGGGAGTTCTATTACTAAAGAAGAAGTAATGTTTTTGAATGACTTAATAAAAGAATTAGGATTCAAAATACCAGAATTATGGGATCAAAGCTTCCTTTCTACGTTACCAAAAGAAAAACCTGAACAAGATACAGAGACGACGCAAGTTACTAAGGAGCAATTAAGCGAATTACGTAATAGCCTTTTTAATATTGAAAAACTCTCCCCTCAGCAAAAGGGATTTGAGTTCGAACGTTTTCTAAATACTCTATTCAGTGTGTTTAACTTAGAACCAAGATCATCCTTTCGCCTTCAAGGTGAGCAGATTGATGGTAGCATCGAGTTTGAAAATCATATTTATCTGATAGAGGCTAAATATCAAGCGATGCCAGTAGGGCAAGCGGACCTGCTAATTTTCAGAAGTAAAGTTGAAGGAAAGGCAACTTGGTCAAGAGGTATTTTTATCAGCATTAGTAGTTTTACAGAGGATGGATTGGTAGCCTTTTCTAAGGGAAGACCTACAAATCTAATAACGTTTAATGGGCAAGATTTATTTTTCATATTGGATGGGCAGATGTCTCTAGATCAAGCAATTAGACTCAAAGCAAGGAGAGCCGCAGAGACTGGAGAGGTGATGGTCCCGGTTAACCAATTACTTATTGAACAATAAAAATTCATAACTAAAGTCATAGGAGAAAAAATGGCTTACAATGTCTTCTTAAGTCATAGTGAAAAAGATCAACCATGGGTACAGTGGATAGCTGATAACGCAAGTAGCATTGATATTAATGTATATATGTATGAACATGATGTTCAGCCAGGCACTTCAATAGCCCTAAAAGTGCAATCTGCGATCGAGAATTGCCAAGCACTAGTGGTGTTGCTTACCCCACATAGTGAATATTCACCGTATGTCCAACAAGAAATAGGTTTTGCTCAGGCCAAAGACAAACCTATTATTCCTCTTGTTCAACCTGGTGTATCACCAAGATGTATGGCTATGTTACAAGGAGTTGAGTATATTTCCTTTGATCCTGCAAATCCTGAATTAGCCTTATCTCATCTTCTAAATTATCTTAGCAGACTTAAGGAAGCCAGAGAAACGGACCAAGCTATATTAATGGGTTTGGGGACGTTATTTTTTCTAGCATTACTTGGTAAAAGAGACCAAGGAAAAAGAATCCTTTAGAAATAATATGATCCCGATTATTACAAAATTTGATAAACCACTGGGTAATCCTAGTGTTGTGAAATTAAAGACTAGAAGTTAAAGTTAGCAGGAAGAGATAACCGATAACTCATCATCAAATTCGAAAAAATGCAGATTTCAATTAAAGGCACAATTAGACGTTGGTTACATAACAAACCTCAGCGTTTGTATGAATGGCAATTCTCACTATACTATTGGAAGCTAATATCGGTTTGGCAACGAATCAAATTCATCTTCGAAACTCAGTCCTTTACTGTGAAGAGAAGCACACGTGAACAGCGAGAATCGTTCTCTATCATAAGGGGAATCTTCAGAGCTATTGTTGGACCAGTTCTTTTTGCATTCGTTTTTGTTATCGTTCTAGCAGTTATCCATTATTTTCTTTCACCCTATGTTTCGGCCAGCCGATTCCAATTTTTGCTTAATATAGATGAGGAAACGTCAAAAACTCTACTTGGTATTGTAGCGCAGGTAGCGGGTGTTTTCTTGGCTCTGTACTTCACAGCTGTAAGTGTTGTTGCTAGTACAGTGTATGCACGAGTGCCAGGAGAAATACGCGAACTTCTTACAAGGGAAAAAATAGGGAATCTATATATTCAGATTGTGGCGTTAACCGTTGCAGTTGCCACTTTGTTGTTGGGGAAGAGTGCCTTTGGATTTTCAATAAGTTCGTTGGATGTACTCATTGTCATTTTGCTTTCAATAATCACCATATTTAGTTTCATAGTTCTTGGATTGCGCATTTTCTCCTACTTTGACCCCACGAAACTCGCTGAATATCTGGGTTATGACCTGGCGCGCTGGTTCAAAGCAGCAACCCCAAAGGGATTCCAATGGAACAATTCATCTTTTCAATACCATTATCAGAAACAAGCTGAGCGCCTATTAATGACTTATCGCAAAGTAACATTTTTGGCAACTCATGCGGAATATTTTGATGGAACAGTACTTACGAGTCTAATGATGCAACCTCTTCTACTATTACAGCTGTATATTAGCGACAAGGTGCACATACCAAGTAATAGCAATTGGTTTAAGAAAATATATAGTCATCGTGACTGGCTCACAGCTGATTCAACAGAAACTGAATTAGCGCTCCACTCCGGCACTTCTCTACATCCTGAGTCCGTACCGGACCTGATGTGGTTTGAAAAGAACATAGGAGAAACGTTAGTAGAGGTGTTCCGCACTTTGGCTAAGGAAAATGATTTTTCAAATACCACAGATATCCTTGATAATATTCAACGTACCCAATCAGTTTTATCCAAGAATTTAGCTATCGAAGAATCCCTGTATATTTACAGGGTAATTCAACCGCTAGTATTCCAAATTGCATTTTTTGATGACACGAATATTAGTGCTTTACGGGAAGACGAAGAAAAGAGCCTTCTCACCAGACTTGGGATTATAGATTTCTATTGCTTGGAGCCAATCAACATCTTACTGGGACTGTCAGACACCCTTGACAAAATAACTGCGGATACTTTTACGAATGCACTTGACGCAATCAATTGGAATAAGTCTGAGTCCATATATACTGCAGAAAGCCCTAGAGAGGTCATCAAGCAACTTGAGTATCTACAAGAAAGAATAAGATTCGAATTTGAAACTGAAGGTAGATATATTAGCCCGAAATGGTATCGCAATCAACTCACAGCTTTTGGAATGGTAAGCTTCATCAAAGAATCAGTAGAAAAGTTAGTTGTAGAATATGAAAAACTTTTTATGAAGCAAACCGAGAACCTAATTACTGAGAAGCGATACCTTAATGCAGCTCAAATGATCGATAGAGGATTGGAGGCCTGCAACAAGTTTACATTTCATGTCGATAAAATCCGTGCTTGTTATGATCGTTTATCAACTTTGCATTTAGTAAAGGACATCCCATGGCCTAGTACAGACTGGGACTCCCTCTCTATGCGAGTACTAAAAGTTAAAGAGTCACTTATTACCAGTTTAGCCAAATCATCTGTGGCATTGTCTGAGATGCCATTTAGAAAAACTTGGCCAGACTACTTTGGCCAAAGCTTCCTAGTACTTGCTGAAGAATGTGATAATGCTATGGTAACGGGAAATGACACACTCTTTAACAAAATATTTCCAGCATACTTCAATGCTGCCCTTAAAGCCCATGACAGGTTACGTGTTGAAATTGGTACAGGTACTAATCAAGAAGCAGCATTAGTATTTATTACGGAACCAATTGAAGACCTCATGCACATATCGGGATATGCCCTAATATATTCGGAGCTTGATGGTAAAAAGTATTGGGATACGGCCAAGAGGTGTTGGAACCTCTACTTTGATAATCATGAAAAGCCAAAGGAAGTTATAGAATCTATTAACGCATTCGCAAAATTTCGAGAATCGGTCTTTGCTATCCTTCCGCGTGCTACGCTACGAATTGGCTGGCAAAGGAAATTAGAAAAGCGTCTTCGCTACGAAAATTTGCTTTTCGACGATTCTTATGGCGCATTCCCGCCTATAAGACCTACTAGGCCGAAACATGCTAGCAAAATTATACAGGTGATTTCTCGCGGTATAATGGGCACGATTTCCCACGATGGCCAAGATGTGTTCCTGGCCATGTATCTCGCGAAACGTTCCGAAGTCCCTGGCTTAGAATTGACACATAAAGCACAGGATTTTCTTAACATTATGGAATTACTCAGTCGAAACGAAGAAACCGAGGATGATTCTGAATGAGGAGAAAACGAAAAGAAGAACTAGAACGATCACAGGAATCTGTCTCGTATGTGCCGGATGATATATTGATGAAGAGAACGGATATACCTGATAGGTCTGAATACTACGATAAATTCTATCCTCATATGTTCATAGAAGACGTTAAGTTGCGTATAATGCCAATTGGCGGGCGAGTATCAAAGAAAGAATTCAATATTTCGTTAGACCCTCCGGACTTAAAAATGCAACAGATTATTGAGAAAGCGCTCTCTCCAGACAGCTATCATCACGATTTTGCCGGTATTATTTGTGATTTTATTGCCAGCTGCGCAGTTCATCTATTGATATATGAAACTGTGACATACGAAATCGTCTATTTATCTGAACCTAAGAACGGAAAGACTGTCGGTTTCGAGCTTGTTCGAGTTAATCCTTATACACTCGTTCGCCGAGGAAATGCGTTATTACAGTTCCTACCAAATCAACATGATAGGCAGCTAAGTAAACGCTGTTGTGTAGAGTTGAAGCCTGAACGTATACTCACTTTTGAATTACCTGTGAATATACAAGGTAAAATGGACCAAATAATGGAATCCATGCGTATTTTAAGCTTAACATCCCCCGACTTTTTTATGAAGGAATTAGCCGCCGGATTTAGAAAGACACCGTATGATGTCACCGCACATTATCACCTGAAAAATGTGGCTTTAGCTAGAATCACGAAAGACTTTGGCTGGAATGCAAGAAATTCTTTCGAAAAGGAAGCCTCAGAGTATTACCTTATATATCGGTATCTAAAATTCGAGAAGTCTAAGATTGAATTGCGCAATTGTATTCTGGACACGCTTAATTCTGGTCTCGAACTCGTCGGTAAGCAGTTAAACTTTAATACCAAAATATTGGTTAACGGTCTCCCAACTTTAGAAGATGTACGAGATAGTTTTGACCATCTAATAAAAGGAGACGTTGCATTTAGAGAAATCCTAGAGCCTTTTCAAGGTTTTTAGATAAGAAATCAAGCTATAAATATCGAGACAGTTAGCAGTTTACTGGACAGAGTTCTTCACTAGACTTAGATCAATAGATTCAGTAAACTAAAGCAAACGAGGTGGAAAAAGTTCTACCTATTGATACCTCAGCTCCACCAAGTGTAAATAGTCGTCTCCAGGGCAGCATCTATTAGTTCCGCAAGGGTCACAACAGATGCCCCATCATACTCCTTGTTTAGAAAACTACCGCAGGAACACTGCGGACAATAAACCAACCCTATGATAAAGCAAATAAGTGCAATATGGACTATGACCTTCCTATAGGTTTTCATTACCACTACGGTACAAAAAATGACCATGTTTCAGATCAGTTTTAATATTTGCTTCTCGCCGCCCAAGTGCCCAGATACAGGTGGCGAGTCATTACTTAATCAATACATCTAGAGAAATTCCAGATGTACATTCCGTCAATTTGTGTAAATGTTCGGATTATGAAAGTAGTCGAACTTGTAACCGAGTGGTTATAGGTCCAAATCCGTTTTGGATATCAGGTCCCGTCAGCGAGTGATAAAAGGCCATATGTGTCTATTTGATTCTTGATTATGAGAAGCTGCACGAAGGATAGTATGACCGATTCATAGTCCCCTGAGAAATTCAGGCCTAAGCAGAGAAGAATCTCTGGTCGCCAGGACGGCTTCAATTTCCCTGAGCATATTTACTTTGTTCTGAGGCAACTTTCCTCTAACTGACAGATAATTCGAAGCGTGCATCGAACTGAAGAAACAATCAGTAAAAGCCGAATTCTCGATGATTATCTTCAGCTCTTCCAGAGACTGGAAGGGAGAAATAGCATGAAATTCTCCCTTCTTCCATGCATTATAAAGGGGGGTACCCGGAATGAAGCTAAGTGTTAAGGCGCCACCATAATGTGGGTCGATTTCATTAAGAACTTTAGCCGTCTCCAGTGCGTGTTCTTTACTTCCCTCGACTCCCCCGAGGCCAAGAATCACGGTGACAGAGAGAGTTATGCCGGCTTCCTTTGCTTTGTTTCCGGCTTCAATTATTTCGTGGCTTTTCACTCCCTTACCTATTCTCTCCAACACTTTATCGTTGCCGCTTTCAACCCCGGTATAGAATATCGATAGCTTCAGTTCTCTCAATTCGCGAAGTTGTTCCTGACTTCTTCGCAGAATATCTTGCGGAGTAGCATAGGTTCCGATTCTTTCAAGTTTGGGGAACCTTTCATTCAGATATTGGAGAGCCTCTTTCAATTCGGAAAACGGATAAACAAGAGCATCACCGTCCTGTAGAAATACCCTTCTGCCGTCCCACGAGCGACCTATCTCATATATTAACGGGGACATACCGGGAAGATAGATACCTTTCGTTGTATAAGCGGCCAGGGTATCTATTTCTTCCTTCACATCCTTCAGCTCTCTTATCTGAACAGTCATGCCGTAGTAATTACAGAAGATACAAGTATTGTTGGAACAGCCTCTGGTTAACGGGAGAAAATAGCTTCGCCACTCACTCGGCGGACGGATGATATCAGGTCTTTCGAAACGCATAATCAAACTACCGTGAAAGTACTTCCTGAACGGATTTAAACATCTTCCATTATTCTACACGGAGGGCAGCTCATCCTCAAGGCAGCCGGATGAGTTGAGTCCGGACAAAACCTTCTAAATTTCTATGCTTGGAATTATGCAGAACAACGGAAATTTATTACTTAAGTACATACACGATATTGCTGATGTTGCCGCGATTTCGTAAGATATTATTAAGGGCAATGCTCACGTATAATGCTATCGATTTGGTATACCTGTCATGAATGCAGGTAATACGAGTAATGAAGTAAAAAACGAAGAATAAATCATGGATAGAGTTCTAACGATTGTCCTGGCCGGCGGTACCTGATTAAGGTCAGCAGCCACTAATAAAGGGCGGATCGAAGCCGGCTGTGCCTTTCGCTGGTAAATACAGGCTTATCGGATTTTCACTAAGTAATTGTATCAACTCCGACATACGACAAATCTAGGTACTTATCCAGTACCTCCCATCACCGTATTGGACTTGAACTCAAGATTCTTGCCAATTACATAACAAAACTAGTGGTGAAAGTGGTGCTTATTGTAACCCCGGCTACATTTAACCTCATATTTCAATAGCCGGGTTTCCGAAGACAGAACTCGTGTATTATACAGTTTCTTCGCACCAAGCAATATCCCACGGCCGGCGTCGTGAAATGTTAAATAACAAAACATGTTCCTGAAACACTATTAAGTTTAACCGAGCCAATTGACGTAATAATTGAAATGTTATATCATATATTTTGGTTTCTTTGGATATTATGATAATGTCTGTTACTTTGAACTCCGGAGTTTATTAAGAAATGGGAGATAGAGTCCTCAGGCTTAAGCGCAAGGGTTAAGATATTCATGGAACTTACATTCAGACAGAAAGTATTTTTAAACAGACTCCTCGATACTTATCTTGAAAGGCAAGAACCTATTCACTATAGCGTCATGGCTAAACGACTTGGTCTGAACAACTCTACAGCCTATGATATGTTGAGACTCCTTGAACAAAAAGGCATGGTAATCTCAGAGTATGGCACACCCAAGGAAACTGCCGGTCCCGGACGTTCGAATATCCGTTTCTTTCCTACTGCCGAAGCCATGGAACTTTTCTCCCATCTGGCCGGCGATATACGTGAGCAAGATGAGTGGGATGACGTTAAAGCTCGCATTTTGGTAAACCTGAGAAAGGGTAAGGCCGACGATTATCAGGGCATTTTAAACGAAATGATTGCCAAGATACCAGAACCACGCTCATCGCTGGTGCGTTGCGCCGAAGTTATCACGGCCTTATTACTGAACCTTAGAGAAGCAAAACAGGAGCTAAACGAACAAAGCGCGGTAGACATGCTTCTGAGAGCACCAGCCAGCAAATTGCGTATGAGTATACTTTCCGGTCTTATCCTGGGATTATCCAGCGCTGATCAAAGAACTCAGCGGTTACTGGACAGGTATCAGGAATACGCCGAGAAATACCAGGCAGCCTTACAGGAATTAAACCATAATAGTCTGAAGAAGCTGCATCAGTTTACCCATGATGTCTGGAATATTCTGAAAACACCGGTACACTAATTTTTTTGATTAATATTTTGGTTTCTTACGGATTTCTAAGGAACAATATCCGCGAACTAATCTGAATGGAGAGCGTAAATGCAACGATTTTTCAAGAAACTGGGTATCTTTATTGAAAACAGGCGGCTACCAATCATTATTGTAAGTCTGATATTAGTAGCAGCAGCAATTTTTGGTGCACTACAACTGACTACAGCCTTCGGTACAAGTACATTCGTAGATACCAATTCCCAAGTCTACAAGGATTACGAGAAGTTTACACATAATTTCAGCTGCGATGTGATTGTCGTGCTGGTGAGTGGAGATGATATATCCCAGTTGCTACAGCCGGAAAATTTGAACGTCATGGAGAATATCGCCAACCAAATGAGCGTGACTCCGGGGGTAATTTCAGTAATAGACCCCACATTCTACATCAAGCAGGCTGTCGCCCAGCAGACCGGGACAGCATTATTGCCACAGGATCAGAGAATGGTCCAGGGGATTATTTTAGACTCCCAAACAGGGCAAATCAGGTCTCACTTCAAGAGTGTATTACCCGATGATAAACACGCCATTATTGCTATAACTATCGAGGGAGGGCTATCACAAGAGCAACAAGAATCTATTGTCGATAAGGCCGATGAGATAGTAGATACCGCTGGTTTTGTTCAGGTTGAATTTATTGTGACAGGTATGCCGGTAATTTATACAAAAATCGTCGGATTGCTGACTACCAACCTGCTTTATATGTTCATTATCGCCGTAACGCTTATGCTTATCATTTTAGTCCTGGTCTTTAGCGTACGAGGCTGTTTCGTCTGGCGCTGGCTACCATTAGGTGTCGTTCTCATCGCGATTATTTATACGTTCGG
This sequence comes from Dehalococcoidales bacterium, assembly GCA_016926695.1. Next base: position 24,732 of record JAFGOB010000068.1, read on the forward strand.
AGCCATGGGACTTTTTAGCATCCCGATTACTTTTGTCTCCATGGCTGTTTTTCCCATAGTAATCGGCCTTGGCGTTGATTATGCCATTCAATTCCACAATCGGTACGATGAGGAGGGCGCGAGAGGTAAGACGATAGTCGATGCAATCGTGGATTCTGTAACACATATCGGACCGGCCATTGGTATTGCTATAGTAGCCGCCTGTTTGGGGTTCGCTGCCCTTTTCTTCTCTCCAGTCCCCATGATTAAAGAGTTTGGTTATATGCTAATTATCGGTGTGATAGCCTGCTATCTGGTGTCGATGTTCATACTATTGACCCTACTATACTGGCGTGATCGCCACCACGCGAAAAATGCTTCCTCTATAGTGATAAGCAAAAAGCCCGGCAGGGAACAGGTTGGTAAAAAAGTAGAAAAGGGGCTTCAAAAACTTGCTCCCTGGGTAATCAGGAATCCGGCTATTATTCTCCCGATTGCCCTGGTTCTTACCGTAGGTGGACTGGCGGCTGACTTTCACATTGATACCAATACTGAATGGTCTGAATATCTATCTCCGGATTTACCGATAATACAAAATTACCAGACTCTGGAAGACGTGGCGGGAGGGAGCGCATCAATAAATCTTTTTATCGAGGCAAAGGATGTTACCGAACCTTCAGTATTTCACTGGATAATACAGCTTGAACAGAGCCTCGTGAGCGAGCAAGCTGCAACGGTTGGTAGTGTCAACAGTGCGGCAGGTCTGGTACTGCAAGCTTCCGGGGGACAGATACCACAGGATTCCAGTCAGACTAAACAAATACTTGAGAACATTCCCACGCCAATAAAAAAGAATCTAGTTAATGATGAGTATACAGCAGCTAACATAATTATCAATGCCAAAGAGGCGGGGATTAATAGCATAAAAGACCTTCAAAACATACTACCCGATTATCTTTCTAATCCGCCTGCCGGTGTCGATATCACCATAACCGGAAATTCAATAATACAGATTGCTCTACTGGACGCTTTGAGTGGTGGTCGAGTAAAGATGACTTTGATTGGTGTCGGCTTTGTTTTTCTTGGTCTTTTTCTCCTTTTCAGGTTAAGTATAATCAAGGCATTTCTGGCTATTCTGCCAATATGGCTTATCATTGGCTGGTCAAGCGGCTTTATGTATCTCACCGGCATCGTATACACTCCGCTAACTGCCACGCTAGGTACATTAATCATGGGCATCGGAGTGGAATTCACCGTTCTATTGATGATGCGTTACTACGAGGAGCGTGGCAAGGGTGAGGGCCCGGTTGAAGCTATGACGACAGCCATGAACAGGATTGGCCGCGCCATTATTGCTTCGGGTCTTACGGTGATAGGCGGCTTCGGAGCGCTGCTTATTGCCAAGGATTTTTCAATCCTGCGCGATTTTGGTATCGTTACCGTGGTCGACGTTTTCTTTGCCCTGGTCAGTGCTCTGTTTGTGTTGCCAACGCTCATCGTCTGGTTTGATTCATGGAGGGAAAGACGTAAGTCGACCCGTATATAATCAAGTTCACGCTCGGTCTTTATATGCCTTGGTGAATACAGAATAAAATATGTAGCAGTCTATTCCTTTTACAGTTAGAACCGGAGGTGGCCTGAATTATAAGCAAATGGACTGTACGAATACATTCAGCGGTGGGGGAAAGATAACGGTTTTATTAATGAGTCATAAGGGAAAAGCATATGGATTTCAAGAGGACAAAAAGACCCCCGACTACATCTAACAAAGAAGCTTTTTGTTGGGTAACAAGATTCCGGGTCATCCAGTGATTTGTGTTTTACTGCAAAAGACATAGAAGAAGTTCTGCCTATGGTAACCCCGGCTTTACCACCGTTATCTTATTATCAACTCCACAATCCATAGTTGACAACACAATTATACCTGAATAGAATTGGGGTAGGAGAGCCGGCAGGTGATGGAAAAAATCCCCATATTCCCAATAAGTGTTGTTGCAGAATTACTCAGTGTTCATCCTGAGACTATCCGTGTCTGGGAAAGACACGGGATCATCAGTCCACAAAGAAGAAGCGGTAAAAGGTTTTATTCCGAAACCGACTTAAAGAGATTACAGTTTATTAGAAGGTTGATAACCGATCAGCTGAATGTACCGGCAATTCGCCATTACCTGAAGCTTTACCCATGCTGGGAAATGGATGATTGCCCCAGTTGTATGCATTTTTCCGACTATAAAACATGCGCAAAACCCTGCTGGAGAGAAGAAGGCAAATATTGCCAAGTATACAGCAGCAAAGATATGTGCCAGAACTGTGAATTCCAGAAACAGCATGTTGCCGGAACCAAATCCGTTTGACGGGGCAACCCGGAAGTTCACTATAGCCGGCAGTGTTCCCGATTTACACATGAACTTTCTTTGCCGGTAATTAACGGTACCTTATATAACCCTGAATTAATGAACTCTATTATGCCTGCCGGCTGACAAGCTCCAGCTATTATTCAAAGATTGTATTTATTTGACTTCAATGTTCGCATTGAACTAATATAAGTATGACATTCATTTGTGAGTGATAAATCTCCGAGCCAAATCTCCCAAATCCTTGTTATAAAGGACATGGAGACTGGCCGATAGGGTGCTGCGGGAAACGGCGGTGCCTTCCTTGTATGGAAAGGAGGTAACATGAGTCATGTTAACGATGAGCGCTTTATAAGAATAAAGCGCTTTCCCTTTTGACTCTTAAGACGCGAGCATTTATCGAGTCAATCAATTTTCAACTCGGGGACTCTCTTCCTTTTCACTGGTTAGAAATGTATCAGCTTTTATCTTTTTATTCATGTCTGGAGGAATACAATGAAAAAAACAATGCTTTCAATCAGTATAATAACAATGGCATTGTTACTGATCACAATTGGCATCCTGGGCTGTGCATCCAATGATGCGGAATCGATAATGGTCTACAGCGGCGCGGGAATGAGAAAGCCCATGGACGAAATCGGCGTAGCATTCCAGGAGAAATACGGCACAGTGGTTACCTATAACTACGCCGGCTCAAATGCCCTGCTCAGCCAGATGGAACTTACCAAAGAGGGCGACGCTTATATGCCGGGCGCCACAATGTACATTGAGCTTGCCGCAGAGAAGGGCCTGGTAGATTACCAGCAGCTCGTCTGCTATCACATACCGATAATTACGGTTCCCAAGGGTAATCCCGCCAATATAACCTGTCTCGAGGACCTGGCCAGGCCGGGAGTAAAACTAGTCTGGGGAGACCCTGAAGTCGCAGCCATCGGCAAGACCGGCAAGAAGATACTTGAAAATAACGGCATTTGTGATGAAGCCTGGGCGAATGTTATTGCCACACTTCCAACCATGAACGAAGTCATGCTTCAGATTGCCATGGGGCAGGCCGATGCTTCCATAAACTGGTGGGACACGGTTAAAACCGTTGAAGACATAGACGTCGTCGAGATACCGAAAGAACAGAACGATATCAAGATAATACCAATAGGCGTTACAACTTTCTCGAAGAACCCGGAGACCGCTAAAAAATTCGTCGATTTCGTTGCATCCGACGAGGGCAAGGCAATCTTCGAAAAACACGGCTTCATAATCTACCCCGACCCGGAGTACGAAGGCTAGCGATTGCTATGCCTAGAAGACGGCCGATATTACTGGAATTTACGGAGTCGAGATAAGCCTGTGGTCCAGACAATAACTTACGAGCCTATCGGGATAATACACACGCCGTTTAAGAAACAGGGAGGTACCCCGATTCAAGGGGTTTATGCACCCGACAGCAGAGGGAAAGTCGAAGTCTTTCCCCGGTACGTTGACGGATTGAAAGACATCACCGGCTTTTCTCATCTCGTTCTTATCTATCACTTTCACATGGCTGAGGGCTACTCTCTATTAACCGAGCCCTTCCTGGATAAGGGAAATAAAGGTATTTTCGCGATACGGCATTTCAACCGGCCAAACAATATCGGTCTTTCTATTGTCCGCTTGTATCAGGTGAACGTTAATTTACTGGAGATAGGTGAGGTAGATATGGTTGATAAGACACCATTACTGGATATCAAGCCCTATGTGCCGGATTTCGATAACAGGCATAACGTAAGGAATGGATGGTATGAAAACGCCAGCAACAGAACCGAGTACGAAAGAAACAAAGGAATACCGCGGCGCCTTGAAGATTTCAGGTAGATTGAAGGAATCATCCTTCAGGATTATAGTGACTTTGTTCGCTATGGTTCTCGCCGCTTTTATCGTTGCGCTATTGATAGGTGTGGTTACTCACACAACACCCCAGGCGCTTATGAACAGCTTCCTTTCCAGCGAGATACAGTTTGCTATAAGACTCAGCCTGATAACATCAGTCATATCTACCATCTTCTGTATTATCGTATCGGTGCCGGCAGCCTACGCTTTAGCCAGATACGACTTCTGGGGTAAGAATATACTGAATACGTTACTCGATGCACCGCTGGCATTGCCACCTCTGGTGGCCGGTGTCGGTCTATTGATATTGTTCGGTACGACATCATTCGGTAAAGGGCTTGCAGAAGCGGGGATAAAATTCGTTTTTACACCGCAGGGTATAATCCTCGCTCAGTTCTTCGTTAATATGCCCTTCATGTTTCGTGTATTAAGGTCAACATTCCAGGGAATAAATCCAAGATACGAATATGTAGCCCAGACACTCGGCTCTACCGAAGCAGGGGCTTTCTGGAGAGTAACCCTACCCATGTCGAAAAACGGCCTGATGGCCGGCTCGATAATAACCTGGTGCCGGGGAATAGGTGAGTTCGGCGCCGCTCTCATGGTAGCCGGAGCTACGAGGATGCAGACCGAGACGCTGCCTATTTCGCTCTATCTCAATATGTCCACCGGTGACCTGCCGATGGCTATTGCCTCGGCTACCATACTGATTGTGATATCACTGGTCTCCCTATTTATATTCGAGAAATTCAGCGGCTATGCCAGGGTTTTCTAGGAAGAGATAAAGAAATGATGAAGGTTGTAAATATATCCAAGGACCTGGGCGAGTTCTTCTTAAAAGACGTGTCCATCGACATTAATGACGGTGAATACCTCATGATATTAGGTCCCACCGGCGCCGGTAAGACGATACTTTTAGAGACGATCGCCGGTATATATCCCCCAGATAAAGGAAGAGTCTATCTAAATGACCGCGATATTACCGACCTGCCACCTAGAATGAGGAACATCGGCATGGTCTATCAGGACTACATGCTTTTCCCCCATCTTAATGTAGAGCAGAATATCAAGTACGGATTAAGGTCGAGAAAAGTCGGTAAAGAAGAAGTATCAAAAAAAGCAGCTGAATTAGCCGATTTACTCGGTGTTTCCCATTTATTGCATCGTTACCCGGGCACCTTAAGCGGCGGAGAGCAGCAAAGGATAGCCATAGCCCGCGCCTTAATCATGGAACCGGAAGTGCTTTTACTGGATGAACCGCTGAGTGCCCTGGATAGCGAAACGAGAGATAAGCTCAGGGAAGAGCTGCGGAGAATACATTCTTTTACTCATACCACGATGATACACGTGACTCACAGCTTCGATGAAGCCTTTTTGCTGGGCAGTCAGATGGCGATAATGAATAACGGACAAATCGTTCAGATTGGTGAGCCCTCAGAGGTGTTCAGGAAACCCAACTGTCAATTCGCTGCGGAATTTCTAGGAGTGAGTAATGTCTATCGAGGGGAATCGGAAATCGATAATGGTATAGCAAGTATAAGTGTCAATGGTCTGAAACTGGCATCCGCCACCGCAAGAGACGGTGAAGTCTATGCATCTGTGAGGCCGGAGGATATCCTCGTATCACTGAAGCCTATCGAGTCAAGTGCCAGAAACTCCTTTCAGGGTAAAATACAGGATATTTCCGATACGGGGATAATCGTGAGGATTACAGTAGATGCCGGTATCCCCCTGGTTGCCGCAATCACCAGGCGCTCGTTTCTGGATATGGGTTTGAAGCAAGGGATGGAAGTCTATTTAACTTTCAAAGCAGCAGACGTCCATGTGTTCTAGATAATTTAGATTACCCCGCCGGCTTCACCGCCGGCACTTTTACGCTATTTTCACTTCTATACGGCCAGCGCCTCGATGATACGGTGGCAGTATCACTATATGCCGGATATTATAGTGTCAGCATGGTCAAGTTCATCAGCAAGGATACCATTGTCCTCAATCCCGTGAGCCGAACAATCCCTTGAAATACATCGACCCGAGCGGAAAATGAGTGAACCATCCCGGTTATGTTATAATTTGCAGTAAATCATGTTGAACCGGAGGTGATATTTATGGAGGTTATCGAGGCTATTTTAGAACGTCATAGCGTGCGTGATTTCAGTTCCAAGCCCGTTCCCCGTGAAATGATCATGAAAATAATGGAAGCAGCCATATATAGCCCATCCGGTGGTAACGGCCAGCCGTGGGAAGTTTTTATTGCCAGCGGAAAAACCATGGAAAGAATCCGCAAGGAATATCTGGCACGTTTCCAGAGCGGCTCCGGGGGGCCGCCTTCCGGCGGACCTCCTCCGCAGCCTGCTTTTATACAGGAGCGCATGGCTACCATCCGTAACGAGCGGTTCAAACTGCTGGGTCTGGACCCCGGTGACCCGGCGTCAGGGAAAGTCTTCATGGAGTGGGGTTCGCGGATGTTCGGCGCGCCGGTACTGGCCGTAATTTGCATGGATAAAGCCCTGTCATCGAACCTGGATATCGGACTGTTCGTGCAGACTGTCTGCCTGGCAGCGCAGGGCTATGGTATCGATTCTTTTATTGCCGGATCCTTGATAACGCATCAGGACGTCCCGCGCCGGGAACTGGAAATCCCCGAAAATTATAGCATCATCACCGGGATAGGGCTTGGCTATCCCAATCCGGACGCTATCATCAATACTTATCGCAGTCCGCGCCGCCCGATTCAGGAAGTAGTGCGTTATAAGGACTAGATATATAGTCTTAGAGAAATGCAGAACTAGCAACCGGGATATATATCAGGGCCGGAGCCGGTACTTTTCCAGCGGTACCGATAACGTGTCCAGATGTGGCTCTCCATTACCGTTCTCAATGGTAATCCACTTGAACCAGTTTTTATCGTCCCGCTCCGGGAAGTCCTCACGGAAGTGGCCGCTGCGGCTTTCCTCGCGCATCAGGGCAGCCCGGTAGGTGAACTCGGCGGCCATTATCATGCTCTCCGCCGAATGGTAGCGAGCGAGGTCATGAAAATCCCCGGCACCGACCCTCGCGAGTTTTTCCCCGGCATCCCTTACGATTCCCAGTGCCTCATTCATCCTGCCCGCCTCACGCTGTCGATTGTACTTCATCGGCACGATGGCCTCGTGTATCCTGTATGTAACCTCGGCGGCATCCACGTCACCTTTTCTCGCCATAGGAGCCATTACCCTATCGAGTACCTTCTCTGCCTGTGCATAATAGATGTTCAGCCTTTGTTTTTCCAATGCATTGCCGGCGGCGTTTTCCCCGGCGACAAATCCGGTAACCGCGGCCGACTGTACGCCGAGGCCACCCTGTCCACCGCCACCCCCCGACCAACTGTTACTGGAAGAGCCGCCGGCCGCCCAGAGACCGTCCAGGGTAGTTTTACCGGTAATGTCTATTCTGAGACCGCCGCCGCTGTAGAGGTATCTCGGCCACATCTCCATCTTCTCTTTCGACGGATCGATTCCCGCCTTTTCTTTGAGCAGTCTCATGGTGTCGTTAGCCGTAAGCTGCGTCAGCCCTTCGACACGGTCTTCCGCCAGCCCGGCAATCCCGGCATCGGTCAACCCCGTAAGGTTAAGATAAACCGGCCCGAGCCCGGCTTTCACCTCTTTCTGCATGGCATCGATAACCCTGGGGTCGAAAGTATAGACGGAATGCTTGCCGATCATCAGTTCCGGGTAATGCTTGCCCATGATTTTCTCGCCGCGGGCATTCTCCAGGTACAGGTAGAAATGTATGCCCATGAGTTCTTTGCCGAGGGCTTTAATGCCCCAGACATAGCTGCTATTGAACTCGGCATTGACCAGTTGTGCGCCGGCCCGGTAACCCATAGCCGGGCCCTCTCCGAGTACGGAGCTATAGGTCTTCTCGTGCATATAACCGCAATTGCCGGTAGCGATAATCGTCGATTTCGCGTTGAAAAGATAGGTCTTACCATCTACGAGTCCCAGTCCGACAGCTCCGACGACCCGGCCATCGTTTTTCAGGAGGTCGACAGCATATATCTTGTCCATCATCTTTACGCCCATGGCCCCGGCTTTCTTTTTCAGGGCTACCAGGGATTTCGGTGCGTCGAAAAGCGTAACATAGATATCAGGGCCCCAGTTCAGTATATTTATCTCTCCTTTGTCTTTCAGGAAAGTTACACCCATAGCGGCTAAGTCCTGAGTCGATTTATGCATGTAGTTACCGAAAGCATAAGTCCAGTCCTGGTTATTGAAATAGTGACTGTCCCGGATGACCTTCGCCGCCCATTTTTCCGTGTAATCCGGGTAGACGTAAGCCAGAATGCCACCGCCGATGGGCACCTGCCCGTTCCAACCGATACCGCATTTATCGACTAGAAGTACGTCTACGTCTTTTTCTTTCGCCTTGAGGGCGGCGCACATTCCCGCGCCCCCGGCACCGAGCACCAGCACATCGGTGGTTATTATCGTTCCAAGACTTTCCGGACTTTTCATACGCTTCTCCGTTTCCTGCTGTACGTAAATTCGATTCAAATATAATTCTTAGTAAGGAGAGACCAGTTCACCGCGGCCGCGCTCGGGGGAAACGTCGAAACAGCCCCGGGGACAGAAAGACTCGCAACCCCAGCAGGCCACGCAATCGAGGGGATACTTTATTACCGCTTTTTTCGCGGTCTTGTCCAGCCGCAATACATCCATAGGGCAGCAGGCAACGCAAATGCCACACCCGTTACATTTATCACGGTCGAAATGCCTGATAACCATTCTCGTTACTCCTTTCAGAACAACTACATCCACTATTTGTACCGCAGTCAAAGCCTCCGATTTTAGAATTATAATAGAAAGATTAACATGAATAAAGTATTTTCACCGGGAGAGATTAACCGGTTATCGGAGTTTCCGTGTCCCGGTTCTAAATAACAAAGGGAGCGGTACAAGCGGTGCAGAAGAAGCTCCGGATTTCAGGTCGGTCGTACGTCCGTTACCGGATTCTTCCGCAGGGCTGTTACCAGCTCCCCTTTTTATACTTTATGTCAAGTACCCTGCCCGTTTTATGTAATCGGGGGTGCCAGGTCGTTCGGGTCGAGTAGTTTCTTGAATTTCCTTGTCTTTTCGGGGTAATTCTCCCACGCCGGTCCGTATCGTTCCGCCGCCGGGTGCACCGGAAAGGCGCCTACGTCCACGAAGTCCTTGTGGCAATCGTCCATCAGCAGCGCCAGTTCGCCAGCGTCCTCTACCGAGGCGAAGCGGAGGCATTCCAGCTTGCAGATGTGGCACATCTCGAAGGGGAGGAACCAGTTCGTGGTGCCGTAATCGTCAAGCACCGGCGGTACGTGCTTCCTGGTATTCTTGTTCACGATATCGCCGCACTTAAAGGCGTGGTCCAGTGACTCGAACAGAATGACGGAGGTAAATCTGCCGCCGGCAAGATTGGATACGATAGCGTCCGCGGACATGAAATGGGTCTCGTCGGTGGCACGCCGGCTGGCTTTGAAGAATGTGGCGCCATACTCCTCGCAGATGCTCTGTAATACCTTTTCCTCATAGGCGAGACGTTTTTCGGAGCCGATACCGTATAACAGGATCCGGCAGGTCGTCTGGTTGGGATTTTCGCGGATAAGCGGGGCCTCGTGGTTGTCCCAGTAGTCCCAGAAACCGGCCGCGCCCGTGAGTACTTCGGCACTGCCCCTGGCCCTGGCCATGGCGAAAAACCACGGGGGCACCGTCATGACGAACAGGCCAATCTCGCACTTGCCGATTTCATAGATAGCGTTAATCGCCGCCTCTTTGGTCGGGAAGACGAAATTGTAATACTTGAACCTGTTAGGAGGTAATACCAGCGCCGTCATGGGAGCATCTCCCTGCGGCTCCAGTTTTTCATCAACGAACGGAAACACCCTGACGCCCATCTTCGTGCAGATTCCTCTTGTCGTCGGGGTTTCCAGGTTAGCGCTGGCCATCAGACCGCGCAGGTCAGGCCCCGGGCCTTCTCCCCAGAAGTAATCGTTATTATCCACGGCACAAGACCCTATCCGGAGTACATCGCCGCCAGCGGTTATCCATTCAGTACCCAGTACCCGCCGGTAACCCCGGTCGCCGTACCGGTACGAGATAGCACCCTCGCCAACATTAAGGGTATTGGCCAATACGGAAACATTGCCTCCGCACATCGGGACGAAGGTCACCAGTCCCCTTTTCAGCAACTCGCCCTGGAGCGCCGCGAAGGACACACCGGGTTCGAGGGTAGCATAAAGGTTCTCTTCGTCTATCTCGAGTTTCCTCATTCTCTTGAGGTCGATATAAACGACATTTTCTCTCTCCATGCCGGGCGGAGGATTCGTTGTAGTCGCCGAAAATGGCAACATATGCTTGTTACATAACTTGATTATGCCCTGGACTTCCTCAGCAGTTTCCGGCTGGATACTGCAGGCCGGTCTCTTGAGATCAACGGCACCGTGTGCACCGCCACCTACATGGTCGGCTTCGAGAACTGCAGGGTCATCGCTTATCCATTCCTGCCCGACAACAGACTCAAACGCCTGATAAACCTCTTTAGATAAAGCCATAATATCCTCCTGTTTCCTTATATTGCCTTCACTATTATCTCGGTAATGTCATAGACCGCCATGTTTGCCTTTTTCTCTTTGACGGCTTTGGCCAGGAGTTCTTTGACATCGGGGCTGCAGGTCACTATCGCTTCTGCGCCGGTTGCCTGTGCCTCTTCGATTCTTTCACCGGCCGTCCACATGGCGAAATCAGGGAAGGCCAGTTCTACTCCGCCGCAGCTTCCGGCACACCAGGTATTGCTCCTGTTCCTCTCCATCTCCGTAATCTCCACACCGGAGATAGCATTCAGTACATTTCTCGGCGGGTCATAAATGCCACGTTCGCCGCGCCGCCAGACCTTACCTACCGGGATAACGCGTATGTAGTTGGGTTCCCATTCCTGCCAGGGCTCGCTGAGCCTCCCCAGGTTACACGGGTCGTGATAGGTTACTTTCATGTTGACGTTCTTTTTGAATGCCAGCTTGCCATCCTGAATCAACTGGTCCAGATACTCCGTGATGTGCAGCGCCTTGTACGGCATCTCCTCGGTCGATTTTCCCAGCAGCCTGGGGAAGTCCACCTTAAGGCTCTTGTATACTTCGGCGCTGCTGGTGATTACCGTCTTTGCGCCGGACTCCTCGATAGCCTTTACGTTATGCTCAGCCAGTTCACGGGCCAGGTCTACCTGACCGGTAGCCATCACGTAGTTGCCAGCGCACCATTCGTCCGCCAGCAGCATGAACTCGGTCCCGGTATACTGGAGAATCTTCGCCGTGTTCCGGGCCAGTTCCGGTTGCTTGTAGGCCGCGTTGCAGCCGACAAAATAGACGATGTCCGCTTTCTGGGCCGGCTTGATATCACCGGTCACCCATTTCATGCGGTCTTCATGCGGCTTTCCGTATTCGTTTCTGGTCTTGCGGATTTTGTCCGCCAGCACCTTATGTTCAGGCATCGGGCCCTTGCCCTGTTCGACACACCTTATCCGAAGGTTCTCAATTACCTGGAGAACCTCGATATCAAGGTTACGTTTGCAGCGGCTGTCACAGGCGCCACAGAGCGTACATTTGTAAAGTGCGTCAAGAAGCTTGGGCGTGAAGTCCAACTCACCGTCCAGTTCCGCCAAGGCGGAATGCAGCAGGCCGTGGGGTGAATAAAGGTTGAATGCGTACCTGGTGTCTATCGGGCACTGCCGCGAGAATCTCAGGCTCTTTACCCAGTTAAGGTCTATAAACTTGCAGAATGTGCATCTTACGCACATTTTCGCTTGACGTTTATACTCATCGACTGATAACATAGCTTCCTCCTTGGATTACTTTCATTTTAGAAGCACAGCCTCCCCGGTGACATGATGTTATTGGGGTCCATTAGCTTCTTGACTTTCTTAAGATCCCTCGTGTAGTCGGTCGCGCGCTGGTAGACCATATCCACTACCGGGCCGTACGGCCGCGTGAAGAATCCGCCCATGTCGATGGCCGCTTTCGCCGCCTCGGTATAAATGGTCTTAATCATGTTCTTTTCTTTCGCATTCTGCGGGTCATAATACAGGTTACACTCGAAGTGACAGGCGCCGCCGTATATTACCGGTTGTACATAGAAACCGAGGTCGGACGCCGGATAACCTTGTTTGGCGGCTATTTCGCCGATTTTCTGTACGAATGATTGTGCCTTACCCATTACGGTGTGGAAGAAGATGTCCTGGCAGCCGCCCTTATAGGCCAGTTTCCAGTAAGTCCTGTCTTTCGGCCAGGCGCTGCGCAACATATCCGGCATCTCTTTTTCCACGCCGGGTACACCGGGTAAGGTAACCGGCAGGTCCTTGACGGACATTTCTGCGGCTACGCCGTTCAGAGCATCTTCCTCGTACTCTATTTTCTCTTCGGGGAACCTGACACCGCCACCCAGTACCAGTATTAAAGTCCACGGCGCCATTTTGGTTTTCAGGTTGTTGTAGTCTCCGGGCCATTGTTTCGCCAGTATCGCCGCCAGGTCGACGTTGTTCAGTATCAGACACTCTTCACCGATCATGCGGCGCTGGACGCGCCGGGCAAATTCGACAGCCGTATCGAGATTATCGAAGGGGATAAAGTACGTCTTGTCGTGCTTCGCCCGATATTCTATTTTGAACTGCCCCCACGTTATAACGCCGAGAGTACCCTGGGCACCCTGCAGCATCCTTGTCCACATCATGTTACCGGGTCCCGAGGGATTAACGCCGTCGGAGAAGCTCTTACCCGGAAAACCGGGTACGGATGCGGAACCGGTCTTAAAAATTTCGCCCTCGGGCAGGACCACCTCTACGGTGACCAGGGCATCGGTATACTCGAACTTGGGGATAACAGCCGGGTCCCGCTCCAGGTGGCTGATAAGTGCCGACTTGAGGGGGTGCGGCATCAGAGGGCTGATAGCCATCATGTCGCGCTTTGCCAGTTCCGGCTGCAATTGCTCCCAGGTAACCCCGGCCTCGACCCTAACCATCCTGTTACGGTCGTCGATGGCCAGAATCTTATTCAGCCCGCTCAAGTCCAACACTATGCCGCCCTTGACCGGAATGGTATCACCGTTAAAATGGATACCGGAGCTGCACGGTACTACCGGAAGCTTATTCTTGTTGGCAAGCTCGAGGATTTTCTTTATTTCTTCCGCGTTCTTCGGCTTGGCCACATAGCCGGGCATTTGTGGTGTGCTTAAGCTGTAATCGCTGGAATAAAACTCGAGTTTTTCGGCATCATCGAAAACATTCTGAGCTCCCACAATTCCTGCTAACTCGTCTTTTATTGCCATTACATTTTCACCTCCCAAATTTTCTATTTCGGTGTTATGCCTTATACAATACAGTAGTTTGATAGTTCGGTCAAGCGGAATAATCTAACATGCAACTATTATGCTCAACGCGCAATCACTGTGCCTGTCCCGATACCCTGATACCGGATAAGAAAGGGGCAGGGTAAGTCCCACGTGCCGTATTACTAATTCGGATTTCATGGTTCGAATATTGAGGCGGTACACTCAATATAACCGCCTAATAGATTTATTATCGACGTAAAAAGTTCACACTCGGACATCGTCACCAAGGGCCGGCGTCTTGCCCCGCGCCCATTGCAGTACCAGTTCCGGACTTCTCCGTATATACTCCTCGAGGCCCAGCTTTTTCAGCATGAGCAGGTTGTATATCTTGGTATTATGCCTCCGTACGTCGGCACGGCCGCTAACAGGTGCCAGCTTCAGACAGGGGAAGTCTTCACATTGAAAACAGAAGTCCAGCCCCTTTTCATTCACGCAGCAATCATAAGTCCTGCATAGAATATCCATGTGCGGGCGTCCCTGTTTCGCCCGGCAGCCGGCACATATTCCACGGAGCTTATCGACAGGAAGATTCGCCCGTTCGGCTTCTTTTTGAATAACGACCTCATCGGTACAGGTGCTTTTCTCGTAGGCCGCGCAACTGAGACAGCAATAACCGCAGGGAGTCACCAGTTGCAGCATCTCTTCATCGGTCATTTTCGGCTCCTCCGTCCGGCGTTTCCATCGTTTACCCGACCACATGCGGCATAGAGAATTATATCATAAAAGACCTGCCGTTTCTCAAGCGCCGGCCACATTATGCCGACCAAATTGACACGAATATACAGCCACATTAGAATTAAAACGCACGGAAGAAATGTAACGAGGGAAGGAGGCAGTAATAATGAAGGGATATATGGGAAAGATTTTATGGGTGAATCTTTCCACGGGTGAAATCCGGGAGGAAGCACCGGATGAAAAAACTTACCGGGACTTCCTCGGAGGCTATGGCCTGGGCGCCAAGGTCATTTACGATAATCAGAAGGCGGGGGCCGACCCCCTGGGGCCGGATAATATACTGGGTCTGGTAACCGGCCCGCTGACCGGCACGCCCGCAGTAACCGGCGTCCGATATGTCGCGGTCGGTAAATCGCCTATTACCGGCGGATGGGGAGACGCCAATTCCGGCGGCTATTTCGGCCCGTATCTGAAATTCGCGGGGTACGATGCCGTGTTCTTTACCGGCGTCTCGGAAAAACCTGTGTACCTTTATATTAGCAATGGCAAGGCCGAACTCAAGGACGCCGGCGACCTCTGGGGCAAAGATACTTACGAGACGGAGGACGCCCTGAAGGCCGAATACGGCAAGGATACGCACGTATCATGTATCGGCCCCGCCGGCGAGAAGTGCTCCCTGATTGCCTGCATAATAACCAAGCGGGGGGCGGCAGCCGGGCGTTCGGGCTTGGGCGCGGTGATGGGAGCCAAGAGGCTTAAGGCAGTTGCCGTCAGCGGTAACATGGAAGTCGCTATAGCAGACAAGGCCCGCATGGATGCCCTCCGTAAGGAACAGACGCACAGCGTCCTGAATCCGCCGCCCGGACCGATGGCTGAGATGAACAAGCTGATGCCCAAGTACGGCACGACCAGCATGACGGATGCCAACGCTCACAGCGGGGATACGCCGGTCAAGAACTGGGGCGGTGTCGGCGTCAGAGACCTGCCGGACGTCTCGGGTCTTAGCAAGGATGCCGCCACGCACAACAGGAAGGGCGCCGAACCATGCTGGCGCTGCCCTATCTCCTGCCAGGCATCGCTGTACGCCGGGGAAGGCGAATATAAGTACCCGGAGGGCACACGCCGCATCGAGTACGAAACGCAGGGTTCCTTCGGTACATTGTGCCTGAACACGAATACCGAATCACTTAATATGTGTAATCACCTCTGTAACAGCTATGGACTGGACACAATTTCCGGCGGCTGCGTCATCGCCTTTGCTATCGAGTGCTATGAAAACGGCATTATTACCAAGGAAGATACCGATAGTATCGAACTCACCTGGGGCAACCACCGGGCCATCGTAGCCATGACAGAAAAAATGTGCAAGCGGGAAGGCTTCGGGGCCATCCTGGCCGATGGAGTCAGGGCAGCCGCCGAGAAAATAGGCAAGGGAGCCGAGAAATACGCGGTGCACATCGGCGGGCAGGAACTTGGAATGCACGATCCCAAGTACGGACAGTATCCCGGCAACATGGCGTCTGCACGCTACCACATGGACGCCACTCCCGGCCGCCACACCCAGGGCTTCGGCCCCGACGCTTTCGGCGGGCATATAGCCAACGCCGCCGGACTGTGTCTCTTCGGATCATTCGGACCACCCGGAGGCACCAATTTCACCCTGGAGAACCTGAAAGCCGCCACCGGCTGGGACCTGACACCGGAAGAACTGGACAGGACTGCGGAACGCATAATGAACATCCGGCATGCGTTCAATCTGCGTGAGGGCATCAATCCCCTGGAGTGGATGATACACCCCAGAATTATCGGTGACCCTCCGCTGGATGCCGGCCCTCTCGACGGTGTTTCCACGGACCACGAACATCAGGTCTACTGGGGACTCGGGGCGCTCGACTGGGACAGAAATACCGCGAAACCCAGTAAAAAGAAGCTGCTGGAACTGGAACTGGATAAAGTGGCGGAAGACCTCTGGCCACCACAGTCCGAACCGGGGTCCGGACCCCCAATGTAACCTTATATATGATCAGTTTACCGGCCGGGATTTGTATAAAGCCGTTAGCTTCCGGCCGGTAAATCCCGTATAATAACACATGAAAATATCCTCATATCGTGGTATCAAGTCTGCCCAATTGGAATATTTCGTGATGCAACAGGTTAGTTTGACAAATACCTTTACGCAATTGTACAATTATTAGGCATGTGCAATATTCCGGTTGGCGGTTAAGACTGCGCTGCTGCTTCATTGTGAGCCGAGTTTCGAGAGCAAACGTGATTATCATGACCGTCACAGGCAGACTCTGAATATATATATTATAGGTAATAGCATTACCTGGAAGGAGTAGGCAAAAGTAGGATGGTACTAAAAGAAGAATTAGCCAGTATTGTAAGCACAGAAAATATTCTCGATAATCCAGAAGTAATAGAAGCCTATTCCAAGGACCTAAGTTTTGTCAAACCAATAAAACCCCGGATGGTGGTCAAGCCCCAAGATACCGAAGAAGTTCAATCAATAGTCAACTGGGCCAACAAGACACAGACACCGCTAGTACCGGTAAGTTCCGGCCCACCGCGCTTCCGCGGCGATACCATACCCAGCGTACCGGGGGCGGTTGTAGTCGATCTGAGCGGGATGAAGAAAATCATCAGAATCGATGTCCGGAACAAACTGGCCATGATTGAAGCCGGAGTGACCTACGCCGAGCTCCAGCCGGAACTTGCCAAAGAAGGCCTCAGGCTCTTCACACCGCTCGCGCCTCGGGCCAACAAATCGGTAGTGGCCAGTCTATTGGAGAGAGAACCAACCACCGCTCCCAGGTTTCAGTGGTCCTCGGTGGACCCGCTGAGATGCACCGCAATTATCTGGGGAGACGGGCAGAAGCTGGTTACCGGCGATGCCGGAAACTTTAGTTCATTGGAAGAAGCATGGAAGAGGAAACAGGCACCCACTAACCCTGCCGGGCCGGGGCAGTCGGATTTCTACAGATTTGTCTCCGGTGCCCAAGGAAGTATGGGAATCGTGACCTGGGCATCCGTAAAGTGCGATGTATTACCCAGCGCTCACAAACTCTTCTTCGTATCAGCGGATAAGTACGATGAACTGCTTGGTTTCACCTACAAGGTTCTTAAATACAGATTCGCCGACGAGCTACTTATCCTGAACAAGTTTGACCTGGCATCTATCATGGGAGATGGAGTCGACGATATCGAGGCATTGATGCGTGAGCTTCCATCCTATGTAGCCATAGTAGGAATAGTCGGGCGGACCATGCTGCCCGAGGAAAGAGTAGCTTACCAAGAGAAAGATATCAGAGATATCGCCCAGAGTTTCGGCATGCAGCTCGTCCCGGCAATACCGGGCACGAATGGTATCGAGGTGCTTAAAGTTCTCCTCACCACGTCAAAAGAGCCCTACTGGAGGCTCGCATATAAAGGTGGATATCAGGATATATTCTTCCTGACGACTCTCGATAAGACGCCGGACTTCCTCCAGACCATGAATTCGGTGGCCGAAGCATCCGGATATCCAACGTCGGAGATAGGCTTTTACGTTCAGCCGCTGCACCAGGGTGCCAGCTGCCACTGCGAGTTTCTGCTGCCCTACGATAATGAAAGTCCTAAAGAAACAGCCAAAATGCAGCAGCTTTACATCACGGCCAGTAAAGAACTCCTTAAGCAGGGGGCTTTTTACTCCCGGCCTTACGGCATCTGGGCGAACATGGCGTTCAACCGCGACGCCCAGACGACGAATACATTAAGAAAACTCAAGGGGATATTCGATCCGAATAATATAATGAACCCCGGTAAACTTTGCTTCTAAAACATAAGAGTAATGAAGAAAGAAGGCATGAGAAATTGGCGCTAGAAGACTATAAAGCTGATATGGAAAGATGCAGCCAGTGCTCATACTGCAAGTGGATCCCGCTTGACCACGTAAAGAGCTGGCGATTTGCCAAGGGCTGTCCCAGTATTGCCTATAATAACTTCTTAAGCTACTCGGCGCGCGGCAGATTCGCAGTCGCCCTTTCCCTCCTGAACGGCCAGAGTACTTATTCCGATAAAGTGCTGGATATTGTCTATAAATGCACCACCTGCGGTTCCTGTGATGTCTCCGATAAAATTTGCCGCTATAACCTGGAACCGCTGGAGATGATACAAGAGTTTAAATTCCATGCGGTCGAGAACGGCCAGGTACTACCACAGCATACGGCAATCATCGAACACTTACAAAAGGAAAACAACATGATGGCCAGCCCCAGAGCCGGTCGCGGTGACTGGGCCGAGGGTTTGGGACTAAAGCTCCTACCGGCAGATTCAGCCGAAGTCCTCTTCCATGCCGGATGCCGTTACAGCTACGACACCGACCTCAGGGAAACAGCCAGAAATGCCGCCACAATCCTGAAAAATGCCGGCGTAGATATTGGCATCATGGGTAAAGAGGAGTCATGCTGCGGCGGCAGGGCCTACGACATGGGCTACAAAGACGAATTTAACCGGCTGGCGGAAGAAACCATCAAAGCATGGAAAGCCGCCGGTGTTAAAATCGTGGTGACGCCGTGCGCGGACTGCTACCACACTTTCATGCGGCTTTATCCCAAACTGGGAGCACAGTTCGAGATTCTGCATACAGTACAGTATTTCGACCGCCTGATAAAAGAGGGTAAAATCAAGCCGACGAAAAACGTCCCGATGCGAGTTACTTATCACGACCCTTGTCATCTGGGAAGACGCGGCGAGCCCTACGTACCCTGGGACGGCAAGGAGAAGAAGGTCAAGGGTCAGATTGTCGTTTACGAGCCGAAAAAACCGAGATATAACGGCGCCTGGGGCGTTTACGATCCACCGAGAGATATACTGAAGAGCATTCCCGGTCTGGAGCTGGTCGAAATGGAAAGAATCAAGGAATACGCCTGGTGCTGCGGCGCCGGCGGCGGCACGAAAGAGACCTATCCCGATTTCTCTAACTGGACGGCTACCGAGAG